>JACRJY010000103.1 GCA_016235585.1 Verrucomicrobiota bacterium
TCGGTGTTCTACAATAACACCGACGCGACGATGGACCTGGAGCTCGGCACGAACGGCTGGGTGTATCTCTCCGAGCGCGGTCGCATCCTGCGCGTGAAGGATTCCAACGGCGATGGCCTCGGCGACCGCGAGGAGGTGCTCGCCACGCTCAAGTCGGAGGAAACTTATCCGCACAATGGAATGTCGGGACTCGCGTGGCATCCGTCGGGCGACTTGATCTTCGCGCTCGGCGAAAACATGTGGAAGGACTGGACGCTCGTCGCCTCGGACGGCACGACGATTCGCGGCATCGGCGAAGGCGGCATCTTTCGCTGCAAACCGGACGGCTCGCAGTTGCGCCGCATCGCGAAGGGATTCTGGAACCCCTTCGGCATCTGCGTGCGCGCCGATGGGGAAATCTTCGCGGGCGAAAACGATCCCGGCAGCCGCCCGCCCTGCCGCCTGCTGCACATCGTCGAGGGCGGCGACTACGGCTACCAGCGCGCGTATGGCGAGGCGCCCTTCCATCCGTTCGTGTGCTGGGATGGCGAACTGCGCGGCACGCTGCCGATGGTCTGCCCAAGCGGCGAAGCGCCCTGCGGAATCGCTCCGCTCGGCGGCGGGCTGCTCGTGCCTTCGTGGTCGGACAACCGGATTGATTTCTTCCAACTCGAACGCCGCGGTGCGAGCTACGGCGCGCAGCGCGTCGAGCTCGTCACCGGCAGCGAGATGTTCCGCCCCACCTGTATGGCGCGCGCGAGCGAGGGAGTCTATTACCTCGCGGACTGGGTGTTCGGTTCGTATCCGATCCATCAGCGCGGGCGGGTGTGGAAATTGGAAATTGATCCCGTGCTCGCGAAGGCCTGGTTGAAGCCGTCGAAGCCGCTGCCGCCGAACGCCGCCACGCAACACCTCGCGGAGTTGAACGATCCGAAGCAGAAACACTCGGCGTCGAAATTGTTTTCCACCGCCCGCAGCGACGATTCGTTCCTGGCCCGCGCGGCTCTGCTGGCCTTGGCCCGCGAGCTGGAATCGTGGAGCAAAGCCAGCAGCGTCGCGAAGCTGCCGCCCCGCGACCGCGTCTCCGCCTGCCTCGCGCTCAAGCTCGCGAAGCCGAAGGACGAAGCCTTGGCCCGCGCGTTCCTCGCCGACGCGAGCGGCGAGGTGCAGTTCGAGGCGCTGCGTTGGATGGCCGATGAGCAACTGGTTGCGCTCCAGCCGGAAGTTGAACGATTGCTCACGCGCTCCGATCTGGATTACCGCCGCTTCGAGGCGTGCCTCGCGGCACTGAACACGCTGCGCGGCAACTCGCGCGCCGGTGTGAATGACAAAGCCATGCTGCTCGACCGCGTGCGCGACCCTAGTGCGCCGCCGCACGTGCGTGGCTTCGCGCTGCGGCTGCTCCCGCCCGACACGACACAACTCACGGTGTCGCTGCTGCGCGAGATGCTCGGCTTGAAGCACGAGCTGCTCTCGCTCGAAGCCGTCCGCACGCTCGCGCGGAAGTCGGGCAAGGACGTGACCCCGGTGCTTGCTGAAATCGCCCGTGACAATTCGCGCGCGTCGAATCTTCGCGCCGAGGCCATCGTGGGCCTGGCCGGAGCGCCCGAGGAGGAGCTGCCGCTGCTGTTGCAACTCACGCAGAACGCTGACGCCACCGTGCGCGACGAGGCACTGCGGGCGCTGCGATTCGCCACGCTGACGGAGGAGCATAAGAAAAATCTCGGCGTGGTGGCGAATCGGCATCCTGGCTCCGCCCACCTCGTGCGCGCCGTCCTGGAGCCCGGCGCGCTGGCCGAGGGTCGCCCGTCTTTGAATGATCTGCGCGGCTGGCAGAAACTTCTCGGCCAGCCAACAACCACCGGCGACGCCGAGGCCGGACGGCGCATTTTTTTCCATCCCAAAGTCGCCATGTGCTCGTCGTGCCATCTGCACAGCGGACGCGGGAGTGTGGTGGGGCCGGATTTGAGCGCGGTGGGCGACCGGGGCGCGGCGGACTGGCTGCTGCAATCCATTTTGGAACCGAGCCGCGAGGTATCGCCGCAATTTTTCCCCACGTCGCTGGAGTTCAAGGACGGCACGGAGTTTGTCGGCATCAAGCTGCGCAAGGGCGGGAGCGGGGCGGAGGTTTATCGCGACCTCACGGGCCGCGAGGTCACGATCAAAGCCGCCGACATCGCGAGCCGCCGCGACCTCACGACCTCGCTCATGCCCGAGGGACTGCTCGCGACGCTGACGGATCGGGAAATCCGCGACTTGCTGGCGTTTCTAAACCGGCGGAGCGGGGTCGAACACCTGGGTGACGGACGTGACCGCACTTTTACCAAACCTTAACAACATTCCGGTAACGAGAGCCGGCAGGAGGGCGTCATCTGACTCTGGTTGCAATCAATGTCGCATATGAAAACGGCCCGAATGAAAACCGCCCCGACCCGCGCCCTGTCCATCCCGCTGATCGCCGCCGTCACCGGACTGGTGGCCGCGTCGGTTTTCGCCGCCACGCAGGCTCCCGCCACCGGCCAGGGCATTTTCGCTGCGGCAGCGGCCAAGAAAACCGAGGAAGGTTTCAAGCTGCTCGACGCGAACCGCGACGGGGCCGTGAACCGCAAGGAGTGGGTGCGGGTCATGGAAATTTCGCCGAAGCTCAAGGGCAACCCCGACGCGGCGGACAACATCTTCCAAAACCTCGACAAGAATTCGGACGAGAAACTCACGCTGGAGGAATACCGGGGCATCGTGCTGGTGCAGGCCATGGCCGCACGGGCGCAGAAGGACGGCACGGTGCCGCCGCAAGTTCCCGCGCCGGGCGCGGCGAAAAAGGCCAGCGTGAGCACCGCCGTCGCGGGCAAACCGCTGACGCAGGCGGAGACGGAGTTTTTCGAGAAGAAGATTCGCCCCGTGCTGAACGACAAGTGTTACAAGTGCCACTCCGCCGAGGCCGACAAGGTGAAGGGCGGCCTGCTCGTGGACACGCGCGAGGGCATCCGCACCTCCGGCGACAACGGCCACGCGGTCGTCCCCGGCGACGTGAAGAACAGCCTGCTCCTCAAGGCGCTCCGCTACGACGATCCCGACCTGCAGATGCCGCCGGAAAAGAACGGCGGCAAGCTGCCCGCCGAGGTCATCGCCGATTTCGAGAAATGGATCGCGATGGGCGCGCCCGACCCGCGCGAGGCCGGCGCGAAAGTCGTCGGCAGCATCAATCTTGAAAAAGGGCGCGAGCACTGGGCGTTCAAGCCACCGCAGAGCCAGCCCGCGCCAGCGGTGACGGATTCCGCGTGGGCGAAGACGGACATTGACCGCCACATCCTCGCCGGATTGGAGGCAAAGAACCTCAAGCCCGTCGGCGACGCGGACAAGGCGACGCTGCTGCGCCGAGTTCACTTTGATCTCATCGGCCTGCCGCCGTCGCCGGAGGACGTGCAGGCGTTCCTCGCGGACAAGGATGCGAAGGCGTTTGAGAAAGTCGTGGACAAGCTGCTCGCCTCGCCACAATACGGCGAGCGCTGGGGCCGGCACTGGCTCGACGTGGCGCGCTATGCCGAGTCCAGCGGCAAGTCGCTCAACGTCACCTACCCGCATGCGTGGCGCTACCGCGAATGGGTCTTTCAGGCATTCAACGAGGATCTGCCCTACGATCAATTCTTGAAGGAGCAGCTCGCCGGCGACCTGCTGCCCGCGAAGAACGACACCGACCGCGCGAAGAAGCTGATCGCCACCGGCTATCTGGCCATCGGGCCGAAGGAGCACAACACGCGCGACTACCGGCAGTTCCAGCTCGACGTGGCGGACGAGCAGATTGACGCGATCTCGCAGGGGATGCTCGGCCTCACGGTCGCCTGCGCGCGCTGCCACGACCACAAGTTCGATCCCGTGCCGCAGGCGGATTACTACTCGCTGGCGGGGATTTTCTTGAGCACCGAGACGCGCTTCGGCACGCCGCGCTTCGTCCAGAACAACCAGTCCACGCCGCCCATCACGCTGCCCGAGAAGGCCGAGATTTCCGAAGGCCCGGTGCTGACACCGCCGGAACTCGCCGTCATCAAGCGCACCCTGGCCTTTGCAAAGGAACAGCGGGAGAGCGTGCTCGCCGAGGCGAAGAAGAACGGGGACAGCACGACGTTCGCCAACCCCCGGCTCATTGGTTCCAGCATCCAGATCGCGATCAACGAAAAAATCCTCGAACGCTACGACGCCAGCGGACGGCCCCTTCGCAACGGCCAGCCCTACCGGCTCGCAATGGGCGTGCAGGACAAAATGTTCCCGCGCGACACGCAGCTGCTCCAGCGCGGCGAGATGGAAAAGCCGCAGGACACCGTCCCGCGCGGCTTCGTGCAGGTGCTCGCCAAGACGCCCGAGGCGGCCAAGCCGAAAATCGCCAAGGGCAGCGGCCGGCTCGAACTGGCCGGCTGGATCGCCTCTGCGGAAAACCCGCTCACGGCGCGCGTGATGGCCAACCGCGTCTGGGTGAATTTGTTTGATCGCGGCCTCGTGCCGACGCCGGACAATTTCGGCACCACGGGGCAGATGCCGGAGAACCAGGCGCTGCTCGACTACCTCGCTCTCTCATTTGTGGAAAGCGGCTGGTCGGTCAAAAAGCTCGTGAAGCAGATCGTGATGAGCCGCACCTATCAGCTCGCCTCGGATTATCAGGCGGCGGGCTACGCCGCCGATCCCGACAACGCGCTGCACTGGCGCATGAGCAAGCGCCGCCTCGACGCCGAGGCCATCCGCGACGCGATGCTCGCCGTGGCCGGCAAGCTCGACCTCACGCCGCCCAAGGACGATCTCCCGGTGGCGAAGTCCGAAGGTGGAGTGCAAATCCTGTTGCGCCCCACGCCGCCCGCCGGGGGGGTTGGCGGCGGCCCGTTCCGTGGTCGCATGGGTGCGGGCATGGGCGGCGAAGTTCCGAACCAGCTCAATCAGGATCGCACGTTCCGTTCCGTGTATCTGCCCATCGTGCGCGACCAGGTGCCGGACGCGCTGGCGGTGTTTGATTTCGCCGAGGCCAGCCTCGTCGTCGGCGACCGTGACGATACCACGGTGCCTTCACAGGCGCTTTACCTCATGAACAGCGCCACGGTGCAGAAGCTCGCCGAGGCGATGGCCGCGCGGCTCGCGCAGTCCAAGGCGACCGGCAATGAACTGGGAAAAAGAGCCTTTGAACTCGCCTACTCACGCCCGCCGACGGCGAACGAGACGAAGGCCGTGGGCGAGTTCTTCACCCGCTTCTACGCCGTCGAAAATCCGGCGAAGGCCAATGACGTGAAAGCCGCGGACGAATTTCCCGCGCGCTCCGCCAAGGACGCCGACGCCCGGAACGCCGAGGCGAAAAACAAGCTCGGCTTCGCCGCCCTGTCGGCCTTCTGCCAGGCGCTGCTCGGCAGCGCGGAGTTTCGCTATCTGAACTGAAAACCTGTTGAGCCACGGATGAAACACGGATTGAACACGGAAAAGGAAAGCCACGGCCAGCCCAGCCATCCGTGTTTCATCCGTGTTCCATCCGTGGCTAAAAATTAAAATCTATGAACACCTTCAACCCCTTCCTCTACAGCCGCCGCGCCGCCCTGCAAACCCTGTCCGCTGGCTTCGGCTACGTTGCCTTCGCCGGACTGGCCGCGCGCCTCGCCGCCAAAGAGGCCGCCGCCAAGGCCGGGCCGCTCGCGCCGAAGGCCGGTCATTTCCCCGCGCGCGCCAAGCACGTCATCTTCCTGTGCATGAGCGGCGGGCCGTCGCACGTGGACACGTTCGACTACAAGCCGGAGCTGCAAAAAAGCGACGGCAAGTCGGTCGCCAACCGCAACCGCGGCGGCTACGCCAAGCTGCTCAAGTCGCCATGGGAGTTTTCGCAGCACGGGAAGAGCGGCCTGTGGATTTCCGAGCTGTTCCCCGAAGTCGCGAAGCACGCGGACGACCTCTGCCTCATCCGCTCGATGCAGACGGATCTGCCGGCGCACCCGCAGGCGTATCTCCAGATGCACACGGGCAGCTTCCAGTTCACGCGCCCGTCGCTCGGCGCGTGGTCGCTCTACGGTCTCGGCAGCGAGAACGAAAACCTGCCGGGCTTCATCACCCTCAACCCGCCGCTCAACAACGGCGGCTCGCAGAACTACGGCAGCGCCTTCCTGCCCGCGATTTACCAGGGCACGCGCATCGGCTCCGAGGGCCGGGGCTTCGGCGGCGAGGCGAAGATGCCGAACATCGCCAACTCGAAAATCTCCGCCGAGGGCCAGCGCGCGCAAGTTGACCTGATTCAATCGCTCAACCAGGAGCGCCTCCAGCGCGACCAGGTCAACCCGCAGGTCGAGGGCGTCATCGAGTCCTACGAACTCGCCTTTCGGATGCAGAAGGAAGTGCCAAGCGTGATGGATCTCTCGAAGGAATCTGCGGCCACGAAGAAAATGTATGGCATCAGCGAGAGCGGCGGCGGCGCGGGACGGCCCGGCGGCGGCGGGCCGGGCGGGCAGACCGGGCCGGACGCTTTTGGCCGCTCGTGCCTGCTCGCGCGGCGCATGGTCGAGGCCGGCGTGCGCTTTGTCGAGGTCGGCTCCGGCGGCTGGGATCAGCACCGCAATCTGAAGAACGACCACGAGGCCCGCGCGACCTCCGTGGATCAGCCCATCGCCGCGCTCCTCACCGATCTCAAGCAGCGCGGCCTGCTCAAGGACACGCTCGTCATCTGGGGCGGCGAATTTGGCCGCACGCCCTACGCGCAGGGCACCGACGGCCGCGACCACAACAACAAGGGTTATTCCATCTGGATGGCCGGCGGCGGCGTGAAGGGCGGCTTGAGCTACGGCAGCACCGACGAATACGGCGCGGAAGCCGTGGAAAACAAAGTTCACATCCACGATTTCCACGCGACCATCCTGCACCTCATGGGCCTCGACCACGAGAAGCTCACCTACAAATACGCGGGCCGCGACTTCCGCCTCACCGACGTGAAGGGCAGCGTCGTCAAGGGCATCATGGCCTGACGGCAGCGGTCAAAACCGACTCGAAGCCCCAAGTTCAACAAGAGCTTGGGGCTTGTCGTTTTATAGCCCGGAAGTTTTGCGGATCGAGGTTTGCACTTGGCACGCCACGCCGCCGCGCGCACCCTGCCGCCATGAAATTCACCCGCGCCTTCCTCGCCGCGCTCTGCGCGCTCACCTTCACCGTTCGCGCCGCGCATCCGTTCCTGTGCTGCGATTACGGCGGCGGCAAGGTCTGCGCCGTCTCCGCCGACGGAAAGATCGAATGGCAGTATGACTGCAAAAACCCGCAGGACTGCTGGCGGCTGCCGAACGGGAATTACCTCTTCTGCTTCATCAACGGCGCGCTCGAAGTGACGCCGGACAAAAAGATCGTCTGGGAATACAAGGCCCCGACCGACGTGAAAAACGAGGTTCACGCCTGCCAGCCGCTGCCCGGCGGCAACGTGATGATCGTCGAGTGCGGCACCAGCCGCATCATCGAGGTGGATCGCGCGGGGAAAATTGCGAAGGAAATCAGGCTCACCACCGCGCCCGACGTGAAACTGCACAACCAGTTTCGCGGCACGCGCAAGGCGGCCAACGGCCACTACTTCGTCTGCTTCAAGGGCGAGGGCAAGGTGGTGGAACTCGACGGCGGCGGAAAAGTTCTCCGCGAAATCAAAGTGCCCGGCGACCCGCACGAAGTCGTGCTGCTGCCCAAGGGCGGCCTGCTCGTCACCTGCGGCGACGGTCACAAGGTTTTGGAATTCGACGCCAAAGGAAAAATCGTCTGGGAGTTGAACGAAAACGATCTGCCCGGCAACCCGCTGCGGCTCATGGCCGGCTGCCAGCGCCTGCCCAACGGCAACACCGTGTTCTGCGTCTATCTCGGCCACGGGCACATCGGCGAGCAGCCGCAGGTCATCGAGGTCACGCGCGACAAAAAGGTCGTCTGGCAGTTCGACGACCACGCGCGCTTCAAGACCATCAACCAGATTCAACTGCTCGACGTGAAGGGCGACGTGACGAAGGGCGAGATTCTGCGATAGCGCGGAAACTTTCCCGCCCGTCCGGTGTTGAAAACCGCATGGCACCAGAAAATCGATCTTCCCTTGCCGCGCCGTTGTGGCTCGTCGGCCTCGGTCTCGTTGTCATCGGCGGCGGGATTTTTTACCTCGCCCACGTCCTCTCGGAAAAGCGCCGGGAAGCCGAGGCGCGCAAGGCCGAAGCCGTGGTGGCGGCGCTGAAAACAAACCAGCCACCGACGACCGGCACGCAACCCGTCCGGCCCGGCTGGTCGAAGGTGGCCAGCCGGACAAACGCCGCCCGTCCGCCAGAGTCTGCTCCCGTCGCCCCGCCGGACGAGCCACCGGCCATTCCGCCCGCTGCGACGAATGTCGCCCCGTCCGCGAAGAAACTTGATTTCTTCGGACTCGCCGGAAACTCCTCAAAGAGCGGCGACATTTCGTCCACGCCGGGCACCATTATTCAAGGCGTGGTCAAGCTGAAGGGCCAGCCACCGCCGGAAAAGCCCTTGCCGCTCGATCCCAACTGCGCCCGGCTTCACATCGCCAATCCGCCCACAACCCAGTTTTACGTCGTCAACGGCGACCGGCTGGCAGACGTGGTCGTGTTTATCAGCGCCGGATTGGAAGGGCGCACATTTCAGATTCCCCGCGAGCCGGTCAGCATCAATCAGAGCGGCTGCATATATGAGCCATACATCACGGCGGCGTTTGTCGGGCAGCGCATTCTCGTCCGCAACTCCGACCCGCTTTTGCACACCGTCCATCCGACTCCGACGGTGAAAGGCAACCGTGAGAGCAACAGGGTGCAACCGCCGAAAAGGCCGGATTTGGAGTTTGTCTTTCCGCAGCCGGAGATGTTCCTCCGCTTCAAATGCGACGTGCATCCGTGGATGTTTTGCTACGTATCCACGTTCGAGCACCCGTTTTTCGCGGTGACGGATGAGCACGGCGCGTTTGCCATCCCGGAGCCGCCGCCCGGCAAATACGTCGTCGAGGCGGTTCACCGCAAGGCCGGTTCGCAGAAGAAGGAAATTGAAGTCCGTGCGAGCGGCGGCGTGAAAATAGATTTTGAATTTGCGCCGCGGTGAAACAAGGAGCGGCGACACTCTTGTCGCCTCGTTCATCTTTTCAAATGGCGGAACGACGGCGACAAGTGTGTCGCCGCTCCGTCACGCGATGAGCTTCTTCACCACGCTCGCGCCCTCGACGCCGGTCAGCTTGAAGTCGAGGCCCTGGAAGCGATACGAGAGCCGCTCGTGGTCGAAGCCGAACTGGCGCAGAATCGTCGCGTGCAAATCGTGGACGGGCACCTCGTCCTCCACCACGCCCCAGCCGATGTCGTCCGTCTTGCCGAGCACCTGCCCGCCCTTGATGCCGCCGCCCGCGAGCCACATCGTGAACGCGAACGGATGATGGTCGCGGCCCGTGACGTTGGTCGAACCGCCGCGGTTTTCACCGAGCGGTGTGCGGCCGAACTCGCTCGCCCAAATCACCATCGTCTCGTCGAGCAGGCCGCGTTGCTTGAGGTCCTTCAGCAGCGCGGCGATCGGCTGGTCCGCCATGCCGGCGCAGAAGGGCAGTTCGGTGTCGAGGTTCGCATGATGATCCCATGACGCGTGCAGCACCGTGACGAAGCGCGTGCCGCGCTCGACCATGCGGCGCGCGAGCAGGCAGTTGCGCGCGAAGGTCTCGTAGGTTCCCGCACCGCCCCCGCGACCTTTGGAATTGTAATCCGGCGTCGCGCGGTTCACCCCGTAGGCATCGAGCGTGGCCTTGCTTTCCTTGGAGAGATCCATCAACTCCGGCGTGGCCGCCTGCATCCGGCCGGCGAGTTCGTAGGCACCCATGCGCGATGCGATCTCCGGATCGGCGACGTGTTTGTAGCGAAGCTTGTTGAGGTCGCCGATGGCATCGAGGCCGAGGTGTTGCATCTCCGCCGTGATGCCGGGCGGATTGGAGAGGTTGAGCACGGGGTCGCCCTGATTGCGGAACAACACGCCCGCGTAGCTGCTCGGCAGAAACCCGCTCGTCCACGCACTCGCGCCCGCGCTGGAGCCACGGCCCGCGTGCAACACCACGTAAGCCGGCAGGTCGCGCGACTCGTTGCCAAGCCCGTAGGCAAGCCACGCGCCGAGCGTCGGCCGCCCGAACAGCGGCGAGCCGCAATTCATCATCAGTTGGCCGGGGTGGTGATTGAACTGCGTCGTGGTCATCGAGCGGATGAACGCGATGTCATCCGCGCACGAGCCGATGTGCGGCAGCAGGTCGCTGAGGTCCATGCCGGCCTGGCCGTATTTTTTCCACGTGCGCTTCTTCGCGCCCATGAGCCGCACGGTCTCCTTCTTGATGAACGCGAAGCGGACCTTCTCCAACATCGAGTCGGGGAGCTTCTGCCCGTCCATCTCGATGAGTTTCGGCTTCGGGTCAAACAAATCGAGCTGGCTCGGCGCGCCCTCGAAATAGATGAGGATGCAATTCTTCGCCTTGGGCGCGAAGTGCGGCGCGCGCGGCGAGAGCGGGTCCGTCGTGGTGGGCGCGCCCTGCGCGAGGTAACCGCCCTCGGCGAGCAGCGACGCGAACGCGAGCGTGCCCATGCCGGTGTTCGCGAGAAAATCACGGCGCGTGAGGTTGACCAACTCCTGCGGGGACATTTGAGGGCGCGGGTTCATGGGCTTCAATCGCGGGTCACAAATTCATCGAGGTTCAACATCACTCGGCCGAGCGCCACGAGCGTCGCCTTCTCGGCGAGCTTCGCATCGTCCTTCTTCGCGCCGGCAATCTTCACGGCGTTCTCGGCGTTGGCAGAAACCAGTTTCAACTGCGCGTCGTAAAGTTTTTGGAGTTGCGCCATTTCCTCCGGCATCGGCGGACGCGCGAAGCAGCGCACGAAGCCGTGGCGGATTTTCTCCGTCGCATCTGTGCCGGGCGCTTCCGCCATGCGCTGGCCAAGCGCCTGCGCACACTCAAAAAAGACCGGGTCGTTGAGCAATGTGAGCGCCTGGAGCGGCGTGTTGCTGCGCTCGCGGCGCGTGCAGGTGGCGTTGGAGTCCGGCGCGTCGAAGGTCATCAGCATCGGATACGGCACCGTGCGCTGGAAGAAGATGTAGAGCCCGCGGCGGTTCCGTTCCGTGCCGGTGCTCTCCGTCCACTTCACCGAGTTCGCGTAGCCGAGCGCCGCGATGTCCGCCGGCAGCGGTGGCCGAATGCTCGGCCCGCCGATCTTCTCGTTCAACAATCCGCTCGCCGCCAGATACGCGTCGCGCACCGACTCGGCTTCGAGGCGCAGGCGGTTCTGCCGTGCAAGCAGGAGGTTGTTCGGGTCGCGCGTCACGAGGTCGGTGCGGATGTTCGACGACTGCTTGTAGGTCGCGCTGGTGACGATGAGTTTGATGAGGGACTTCCGGCTCCAGCCCAAGCCACGTTGAGAGTTCTGTGAGTTGAAAGTTGAGGGGGAGGCAAAAGTGACCGCGAGCCAGTCGAGCAGTTCGGGATGAGTCGGCTTCTCGCCCTTCACCCCGAAGTCATCCACGCTCGCCACGAGGCCGCGCCCGAAAAGATTTTTCCAGACGTGATTCACCGTCACGCGCGCCGTGAGCGGATTCTCCGGCGAGAACAGCCATTGCGCGAGGTCGAGCCGGTCTGGCTTCGCGCCGCGCGGCTCGAACGTGTGCAACACCGCGGGCGTCAACGGCCGCACCTCCGCGCCGCGGTCGAGGAAGTTGCCGCGGATGTGGACCTTGGTAACTCGACCATTCGGCTCCTCGGCGAGCGTCGCCGCAAATGTGTCCGGTTCCTTCGGCGCTTTCTTGCCATGTTCCTCGATGGCGGCTTGCAGCTTTTTTCCGTCGGCATCCACACGAGTGAGGAAGTGCTGCTTCAGCAGCGCCTTTTCCTTTGTTGTGCGCTTGGTGGCGGGCTTCGTGATCGCGAGCGCTACGTCGTCCGGCAAAGTTCCGAGGTGGAGCGGCAGCGCAGCCGAGGTCGCCGCGACGCGGAAACGCGCGAGCGTGTATTGCTGCTGGTATTGGTGATCGAGAGTGACTTCGATGCGCGCGCCCGCGGGCACGGTGAGCGGCTGCTTGGTCTCGAAGACCGCCGTGTGCGAGCGGTCGGTCTGCTTCGCCACCGCCCAACCAGTCGTGCCGCTGGCGTCAAGCGTGCCGCTCACATCGAAACGCGGCTGCGAGAAATCCGCCTGCGCATTATGCAACTCAATCGGCACTTCCTTGCCGCTGGGAAGAACGAGACTCGCGGCGAACTTGGTCAGGACAAAATTGCCGTCTTTCGCACGCCCCACTTTGCCCGTCTTCACCACAGGATCGGGCAACGCTTCGAGGCGGAAGCCAGTGATCGTCTTCAACTCCGTCCCCGCCTCCAGCGTGTAGGTTTCCTTGTCGGGCGATTCGCCGCTTGCGGTCACGATGCCGTCCTTGTCCGCCATCAACGTCGTGCCGCCCTCCGCCCAGAGTTTGTCCGCCGCGAGCACGGACCACGGCGTCGTCTCCAGTGATTCCGAGCGCTGCCATTCCTCGAACTTCTTTGCACCCGCGGCGGCCACGTAATCGTCGCGCACCTTGATGAGCCGGGCGTTCTCGTCGTTCCATTTTTTCTTCGCCACTTCGTAAGCGCGCGCCTCGTCGGGTTGCGGAGCGGGGAGGTTTTTCTCCGACGCGTTGTTGAAGAACGCGAAGAGTTGGTAGAACTCGCGCTGAGTGAAGGGATCGTATTTGTGCGTGTGGCACTCGGCGCACTGCATCGTCACGCCAAGCCACACCGCCGCGGTCGTGCTCACGCGGTCCACGGTCGCCTTGCAGCGAAACTCCTCCTGGTCCGTGCCGCCCTCGGTGTTCGTGAGCGTCTGGCGGTGAAAGCCGGTGGCGGTCTGCTCATCTCGACCGGCACCGGGCAGAAGATCGCCTGCAAGTTGGAGAATGCTGAAGCGGTCGAAGGGCATGTCGTCGTTGATGGCCTTGATGACCCAGTCGCGATAGACGTAGGCAAACGGCCGCGCGCGATCCTTCTCGTAGCCATCGCTGTCGGCGTAACGCGCGAGGTCGAGCCAGTGCCGGCCCCAACGCTCGCCGAAGTGCGGCGACTTGAGCAAACGATCCACGAGCTTTTCGTAAGCGTTGGGCGACTTGTCGGCAATGAACTCGTGCACATCCTCCAGCTTGGGCGGCAAGCCGAGCAGGTCAAACGACAACCGACGGATGAGCGTGTAGCGATCCGCTTCGGGGGACGGTTTGATTTTCTCCTTCTGCAATCGTGCGAGCACGAAGGCGTCAATGGGATTGCGCGGAGAGGCGACATTTTTGTCGCCTTTCGTTTTTCCAGTTTTTGAATCGGCGACAAGAGTGTCGCCGCTCCGGGGAATCGCCGGCCGCTTCGGCGCATTGAACGCCCAATGGTCGGACTTCTTCTCCGCGACGACGCCCGCCCCCTCCGGCCAGTTCGCACCCGCGTCAATCCAAGCGCGCAGCTTGGCAATCTCGTCGCGCGCGAGCGGTTTGCGCCCCTCACCACTGGGCGGCATCTGCGTTTCACCATCGAGCTTGGCGACGAGGTGGAGGAGTTTGCTCTCCCTGCTCTTGCCCGCGACGATAACCGCGCCGAAGTCGCCGCCTTCGAGCGCGGCCTGCCTGATGTCGAGGCGCAATCCGTTCTTCTGCTTCTCCGGCCCGTGGCACGTGAAGCAGTTTTTCGCGAAAATAGGCTGGATGTCCTGCGCAAAATCCACCGCACCGCTCGCCGCCGGCGGGAGCCTGGCGAAGTCGATCTGCTTCTTCGCCTCCACCGCGCCAAGCGCGGGCAAGGCCGCCAGGGCGGACAAGGCTGCAAAGTATTGAAGGCCGGTTGTCATATGAGGCGCTTGAGATAGACGATCCCGGCGGGCCGGGCTTCAAACGGTGTTCCGGGCCACAGCCGGGGTTCCCGGCCAGTAAAAACCGCCGCTGGGCGGGATGCAACCGTTGCCTCATGGAAAAAAGGCGACGAAGGATGCTGAATCGGCAGGCATGGCAGACTCACACTTCAGCGTCCGGTTGCCAGTGTAGTGTAGTAATCCCCCGGGGGATACACCCTGCGGGCGGCGGGACGTCTCCACCGCCGCCGCCAATATCGGCTTTGTCCGGCGTCTTTTATCCGTGAGTCAACGATGCCTTGTGACCCAACCCAGCGCGTCCCCTTCGTCGTCTTTTCATTTGAGTCAACGCGCGAGACGGGCCGCCGCCAAATCCATTCTTGCTGGCGGTGCTCGCCCGATCCTACACTGCCCGCCTGATTTAACGGAAAACAAAGTGCCAGATTCATCAACGTTACACTTCACGACATGAACACCGTCAACCAACTCCGCACCGTCAAAGCCAACACCGCCACCAAGGTTTCCAACGAACTCTCCCGCACTGGCGGCCTGCTCCGCCTCGCGCCCGCGTGGGTGCCGCGCTCGTTCCTCCAGCCGGGCCTGCGCATCAAGCTCCATCCCGATGACACCTACGCCTACGGCCTGAACCGCGGCGGCATTGACGAGCGTTGGTTCGCCTCCACCACCGTCACGGCGAACGAAGGCCGCGCGGCGGACGAAGGCTTGAACTACTGCGTCGTGGGCAAGGAACGCTTCACGCTCAAGCAGGCGGTGGACGATTGCGGCGCGACGCTCGTGGGCAAGGCGATTTGGAAGAAGTATGGCAAGTGGCCGGTCTATTCGAAGTTCTTCGACAACATGGGGCCGATTCCCCACCACATGCACCAGAGCGCGAAGCAGGCCAAGCTCGTCGGCCAGGAAGGCAAGCCGGAGAGTTACTACTTCCCGCCGCAGCACAACAATGTCGGCAACAATTTCCCCTACACGTTCATGGGCTTCGAGCCCGGCACCACCAAGGCGCAGGTCCGCAAGTGCCTTGAGAATTGGAACAAGGGCGACAACGGCATCCTCGACCTCTCGAAGGCCTACCGCCTCAAGGTCGGCTCCGGGTGGCTCATTGATCCGTGCATCCTCCACGCGCCCGGCAGCCTCTGCACCTACGAGCCGCAATGGGGCAGCGACGTCTTCGGCATGTATCAGAACCTCGTCGAAGGCCGGGAAGTCCCCTGGAGCCTGCTTGTGAAGGATATGCCCAAAAGCAAGCATCGTGATCTCGACTTCATCGTGGATCAGCTCGATTGGGACAAAAACGTGGATCCGAAATTCAAGGACCACCACTACCTCGAACCCGTCCCCGTGGCCGACACGCGCAAGGAAGGTTTCGTGGACCGTTGGATCGTCTATGGCAAGGTGGACGGCGAACAGCTCTTCACCGCGAAGGAACTCACGGTCGATCCCGGCACCAAGTGCACGATCAAGGATACCGGTGCCTACGGCCTCATTTGCGTGCAAGGCAGCGGCAAGATCAATGGCCAGCCGCTCGTCAGCCCCAAGCTCATCCGCTTCCACGAGCTGACCGAGGACGAATACTTCTGCACCGAAGACGGCGCGAAGGCGGGCGTGACCTTCGAGAACACCAGCGAGACCGAACCGCTCGTCACCCTGCGCTACTTCGGCCCCGAGGTGAACCCGAACGCCCCGGCGATGGGCGCGTATCGAAAGAACAAGTTCAACTGAGTGCGACGGCACCGCGCTGCATACGGACATGAATAACTTGAAGCCAGCATGAAAAATTATTACCGCGTCATGCTGGGCAAGAAAAGCGCCTACGCAGAGGAATGTTTTGCCGGGAACTTCATCGGAACCGACTTCGAGATAAACCAAGACCTGACCGGCAAACTGCCTGAGGAATGGCGTCCCTTTAACCACGAGTTCATCCCGGTCTTTCTCGCTGCCCATCCCGACAAAACCAGGATCGGTGCCGGACTGGCTTGTGGAATGTTATGGACTGTCTCAAAGGGTCTCGAAAAAGGAGACATCGTGTTATGCCCGGATGGAACCGGTCGCTACAGGGTGGGAGAAATCAGTGGGGCTTACACATATCAGCCGGGAGGCGTGCTGCCGCACCGACGTCCTGTAGTTTGGCTGAAGCAAACCATTGACCGTGCGGCAATGAGCTTGGCTCTTAAGAATTCTGCCGGGTCGGTTGGAACGGTCAGCAACCTTAGCGGATACCGGGATGAGATTGAGAAGCTAATAGGAGGCATCGCGAGCCCTACGTTGGTTTCTACGGACGCGACCGTGGAAGATCCATCGGCCTTTGCCATGGAAAAGCACTTGGAAGATTTTCTTGTGGCGAACTGGGCGCAGACCGACTTGGGCAAAGAATACGATATTTACGAAGAAGACGGGGAACGCGTTGGCCAGCAATACGAGACCGATACCGGCCCCTTGGATATCCTCGCCATCAGCAAGGACAAGAAGCGCCTGCTAGTGGTTGAGCTGAAAAAGGGCCGAGCTAGCGATGTCGTCGTCGGTCAGACGCTGCGTTACATGGGCTATGTGAAGGAAGAATTGGCTGAGCAGCATCAGACCGTTCAAGGCGTGATCATCGCGCTGGAGGATGATCAACGAATCCGCAGAGCACTGATGGTGGTGACTAACATCGTCTTCTACCGCTACCAGATCAGCTTCAAGCTGGTTAAGGCCTGAACTGTCGCGCCGTTTACTCTCTCCAGACTTGAACAAGCGAACGATTCAACCGGCCAACGGCGTGCAACAGAGCCAGCCGGACGCAACCAACACGATTGCGGCGCAGCTCAAGGCCGCGGCGGATTTGCTGGAGAAGGCCGCCGCCAACCGCGCGCTGCTCGCCGAATTGTCCGTCGAGGAGCGCACGCGGCTGCTCACCGCCGCCGGCGAAATCTCCTGCCCGGACTTGAAGGAGCGCCGCCGGCTGGTGAAGGCGCGCGTGAAGCAGCGCAAGGCCGAGAAACTCGGTCGCGACCAGTCGAAGCTCCACGAGACGGGCATCCGCAAGCTGCGCCGGGAAAAGGTTTTCACCACGCCCAATGTTTTCCCGCCGCTGGGTTTCCAGCAGCAGGAGGTCGCGGACAACCCGGAGTTCCGCGAAGTCGTGGAGCCGCAGAACTGTTACATCTGCAAACAGGATTACTCGACCATCCACCACTTTTACGACCAGCTTTGTCCGGCGTGCGCGGAGCTGAACTGGCGCAAGCGCACCGAGTCGGCGGACCTGCGCGGGCGCGTGGCACTGCTCACCGGCGGGCGGGTGAAGATCGGCTACCAGGCCGGCATCAAGCTGCTGCGGGCGGGCGCGCACCTCATCGTGACCACGCGCTTCCCGCGCGACTCGGCGATGCGCTACGCCGCCGAGCCGGACTTCAAGGACTGGGGGCACCGGCTGGAAATCTTCGGCCTCGATCTGCGCCACACGCCGAGCGTGGAGGCGTTTTGCCGGCATCTGCTGGCGACCCACTCGCGGCTCGACTTCATCATCAACAACGCCTGCCAGACGGTGCGCCGTCCGCCGGATTTTTATCAGCACATGATGGAGTTGGAGACGGCGTCGGTGGCCGGGATGCCGGAGCACGCGCGCCACTTGCTCGGCGCTTACGAAGGTTTGCGCGGTTATCATCTGCTGCCGGAGGGCGGTTCAGTAGTGGGACAGGCTTCCAGCCTGTCCAGCGCGCTGGGAACGCACACCAACCAGACAGGCAAGATGCCTGTCCCACTACAAATGGCCGGCCTGACTCACGCGGCGGAGTTGTCGCAAGTGCCGCTGCTGCCGGATGAGCTGGCAGCGCAACAGGCGTTGTTCCCCGAAGGCCGGCTCGACCAAGATTTGCAGCAGGTGGATTTGCGCGAGCGCAATTCCTGGCGGCTGCTGATGCACGAGGTGCCGTCGGTCGAGTTGCTCGAAGTGCAATTGGTGAATGCCATCGCGCCGTTCATCCTCAACGCGCGGCTCAAGCCGCTGATGCTCCGCACGCCGGAGCGCGACAAGCACATCGTCAACGTCTCGGCGGTCGAGGGTCAGTTCTACCGGAAGTTCAAGACCACGCGGCATCCGCACACGAACATGGCCAAGGCCGCGCTGAACATGATGACGCGCACCTCGGCGGCGGATTATCACGCCGACGGCATTCACATGAACGCCGTGGACACCGGCTGGGTGACGGACGAAGACCCGGCGCACATCGCCGAGCGCAAGCAGGCGGAGCACCGCTTCCATCCGCCGCTCGACATCGTGGATGGCGCGGCACGCATCGTGGATCCGATCATCGCGGGCTTCAACACGGGCGAGCACGTCTGGGGGAAATTTTTGAAAGACTACCGCGAGACGGATTGGTGAAGCGCCCGCAACGGGGGCGACACGGAATTCACCCAAGGCATGGCGCTGAATGCGGCACGCTGCGTTAAACCGCTCCAGCTTCCATTTGCTTAACCTCCCGGCTTGGCGCATCCTTGCCAACTGACATGGCAACCAAAGCGCGAACCAAACCGGCGAATCCCACGGGCTTCCTGCCCATGTCGCGCGCCGAAATGGAGGCCAAGGGCTGGAGTGAACTCGACGTGCTCATCATCACCGGCGACGCCTACGTGGATCATTCGTCGTTCGGCGCGGCGATGATCGGGCGCGTGCTGGAGGCGGAGGGCTACCGCGTCGGCATCGTCGCGCAGCCGGACTGGACGAAGATTGAATCCATAACTGGCATGGGCGTGCCAAAGCTTTTTGTCGGCGTGACGGCGGGCAATCTCGACTCGATGGTGTCGAACTACACCGCCGCGCGCCACAAGCGGAAGGAGGACGTTTACAGCGAGGACGGCACGCCCGGCAAACGCCCCAACCACGCGGCCATCGTCTATTCGCAGATGTGCCGGCGCGCGTTCCCAGGCGTGCCCGTGGTGCTCGGCGGCATGGAGGCGAGCATGAGGCGCGTGGCGCATTACGACTACTGGGAGGACAAGCTGCGCCCGTCCATCATGGCCGACACCAAGGCCGACATCCTCGTCTTCGGCATGGGCGAAGTGGCGGCGCTCGAAATCGCCGGGCGGCTGAAGGAGGGAAACAAAGACCTCAGCGGCATCCGCGGCACCACGATGTTCCTCGGCGCGAAGGCCACGGCGGCGGCGGATTTCAAGAACTGCATCATCCTGCCGTCGTGGGAGGATTTGCAGGCGGACAAGAAGCATCTCATGCGGCTGACGAAAGTCGTCGAGGCGCAGCAGACGCCGTATTGCGGCAAACGCCTCGTGCAGATGCACGGCAGCCGCGCCGTCCTCCAGGAACCACCCGCCTTCCCCGTGGACGGCCCCGACCTCGACGCGCTTTACGAACTGCCGTTCATGCGGCTCGCGCATCCGAGCTACAGGGGCAAGGTGCCCGGCTTCGCGACCATCAAGGACTCCGTCATCGTCTCGCGCGGCTGCGCGGGCGGCTGCACGTTTTGCGGACTCGGATTTCATCAGGGGAAATTTTTGTCGAGCCGCAGCGTCGAGTCCGTGAACAAGGAAATCCGCAAGATGGCCGAGTCCGACACCTTCCGCGGCACCGTGGCCGACCTCGGCGGGCCGACGGCGAATCTTTACGCCGCAAAGAACGGCCACGTGGACGCCTGCAAATCGTGCCATCGCCCGAGCTGCCTCTGGCCGAGCATCTGTCCGCACTTCGACATTGATGAGGGCGAGCAGTTGAAACTCCTGCGCGGCGCGCGCTCGCAGCCCGGCGTCAAACACGTCTTCGTCCAGTCCGGCATCCGCATGGACGTCGCGCTCCGCACGCCCGAATACACGAAGGAACTCGTGCAGCACCACGTGAGCGGCCACATGAAGGTCGCGCCCGAGCACATGCACCCGGAGGTGTTGCGCCGGATGCGCAAGCCCGCGGGAGACTTTCCGGCGTTCATGAAAAAGTTTTTCGAGCTGAGCGAGGAGGCCGGCAAGGAGCAATACCTCGTGCCCTATTTCATCTCCAGCTTCCCCGGCTGCACGGAGAAGGAGATGGGGGCCGTGGAAACATTTCTGAAAGAGGAAAAGTGGAACCTCCAGCAGGTGCAGGATTTCATCCCGCTGCCGATGACCGGCTCGGCGGCGATGTATTATACCGGCCTCGACATCAACACCGAGCAGCCGATTCCCGTCGTCCGCAACGCCGGCGACCGTGAGCGGCAGAAGCGGATGCTCCGCCCGAACCCCGTCCACGAAGCACGCATCAGCGGCAGCCGCCGGAGTGGGGCGCAAATGGTTTCCGAGCCGGGCCCGCAGTTGGACACGGTGGATTGACGGTGCCGGAAGGGCGCGTTGAAACAGACGGATGATTCCTGCGGCACTGCCTGTGGTGGAGCTTTCCTTCCGTCCGCGCCCGTTGTTCAATCGGCGCGGAACATGAGCGGATTCGAGGCTGAACTGAACGAACGCCTGCGCGCCGTTCGCGAGCAGGCGTTGCATCGCGAACTGCGCCGCGTGGATTCGCCGCCGTCCGCCCGCATCACCGTGGGCGGCGGGACGCTCCTGAATTTTTCCTCCAACGACTACCTCGGCCTCGCCAACCATCCGGCGCTGAAGGAGGCGGCCATCCGCGCGGTGGAAAAATTCGGCGCGGGTGCGGGCGCCTCGCGGCTCATCTGCGGCTCGCTCGCGCCACACCACGAACTGGAGGCGGCGCTCGCGGAATTCGAGGGCACAGCGGCGGCGCTGACTTTTTCCTCCGGCTACGCGACGGCGCTGGGCGTCATCGGCGCGCTCGTGGGCAAAGACGATGTGATTGTTTTGGACAAGCTGGTTCACGCCAGCATCGTGGACGCCGCGCGACTTTCCGGCGCGAAGCTGCGCGTGTTCAAACACAACGATCTTGACGGCTTGGAACAAATCCTCCGCTGGGCGGACACGCGGAACAAATCCTCGACCGCGTCCGCGAAACGTCCGCGCACGTTGATCGTGACGGAAAGCGTCTTCTCGATGGACGGCGACCTCGCGCCGCTGCGCGACATCGCCCGGTTGAAAGAGCGCCACGGCGCGTGGCTGATGGTGGACGAGGCGCACGCCACCGGACTTTTCGGCGCGCGCCGCAGCGGGCTGGTGGAGGAGTTCGGCCTCGCCGATCAAGTCGAGGTTCGGATGGGCACGCTGGGCAAGGCCGTCGGCGCGGCGGGCGGCTACGTCTGCGGCACCCGCGCGCTGGTGGATTATCTCGTGAACCGCGCGCGCAGCTTCATCTTTTCCACCGCGCCCGTGCCGGCGGCGGCGGCGGCGGCGGCGGCGGGAGTCAAACTGATTCAATCCGCCGAGGGCGAGCGGCTCCGCACGCGGCTCTGGGCGTTGGTGAACCAGTTGAAGGACGGTTTGATTCAGGCAGGCTGGCCGCTGCCCGCCGTCCGCAGCGCGATTCTGCCATTGGTCATCGGCGGAGAAAGGAAGGCGATGGAAATTGCCACCGCACTCCGGGAACAAAAAATTTTCGTCCCAGCAATTCGTTATCCAACGGTCGCGCGCGGCCAGGCTCGGCTGCGCGTGACGGTCACGGCGGCGCATACGCCGGAGGACATCGCGGCGTTCACGGAGGCGCTGGGGCGGGTTTCAAACCTGAAATCTCAAATTCCAAATCTCAAATCCTGAACTGCGTGCATCCGCTCGCCCAACTCGACCGCCGTCATGTCTGGCATCCGTTCACGCAGATGCGCGACTGGCTGCGGCGCGAGCCGGTCGTGCTCGTGTCGGGACGCGGCGCGATGGTGCGCGACGCGCGAGGGCGCGAGTATCTCGACGCCAACTCGTCCATCTGGACGAATCTCCACGGCCACAATCATCCGAAAATCAACGCGGCGATTCGGCGGCAGTTGGGAAAAGTCGCGCACACCTCGGCGCTGGGGCTGGCGAACGAGCCGGCTGCGCTGCTCGCGGCGGAACTGGTAAAAGTGGCGAACCCGCCGGGAATTTGCGATTTACGATTGACGATTGACGAAACGAATCGTCGGGCGGGGCGTAAATCGCCAATCGCCAATCGTAAATTGGAAAAAGTGTTCTTCTCCGACGACGGCTCCACCGCCGTCGAGGTGGCGTTGAAGCTGGCCTACGAATTTGCCCGGCGCACGCGCGGCGGGAAGGCGCGGCCAAAATTTCTCTCGCTTGCGGGCGCATATCACGGCGACACCGTGGGCGCGGTGAGCCTCGGCCACATTGATTTGTTTCATCGCGCCTGCGCCGGGCTGCTTTTCAAGTCGGAGCAGGTGATGTCGCCGTATTGCTACCGCTGCCCGTTCAATCGCGCGAAACCCGAGCGTGCCGACGCGCGCGAATACCGCCGCTGCAACTGGGAGTGCGTCGGCAAGGTGGAGCAGAAGTTTTCCGCGCAGAAAAAGCGCGGCAATCCCTTCGCGGCGTTTGTCGTCGAGCCGCTGATGCAGGGTGCGGCGGGGATGATTCCGCAGCCGGCGGGCTGGCTGCGGCGCGTGGTGGAAATCGCGCGCGGCCACGGCGGGCAAATCATCGCGGACGAGGTGATGACGGGGTTTGGGCGGACGGGGCGGAATCCAGAATCCAGAATCCAGAATCCAGAATCGAATTTGTTCGCCTCGCACCACGAGGGCGTGCAGCCGGACTACCTCTGCCTCGCGAAGGGACTCACCGGCGGTTACCTGCCGATGGCGGCGACGCTGACGACGCAGAAAGTCTTCGCTGCATTCCTTGGGGAATACGGGGAGTTCAAAACCTTTTTCCACGGCCACAGCTACACGGGCAACCAGCTCGGCGCGAGCGCGGCGCTGGCAAGCCTGGAGATTTTGAAAAGCCGTGCTTCGGTGAAGGCGCGCGCGCGACTCGAAGAAGTTTTGCACGACGAATTGAAATCCCTCTGGCCGCTGCCGCAGGTCGGCGACATCCGCCAAGTTGGCCTGGTTGTCGGCGTCGAGCTGGTGAAGGACTGGCGCACGCGCGAACCGTTTGATTTGCGTGAGCGCGCGGGCATCCGCGTGTGCGAGGCGATGGCGCGGCACGGCGTGCTCACGCGGCCCGTCGGCAGCGTGGTCGTGCTCATGCCGCCGTATTGCACCACGCCCGCGCAGGCGCGGAAAATGGTCGGGGCGCTGCGCGAGGCCATCATCGAAACTTTCCGTTCACCGAAATGAAACCGCGCCGCAAAAAGCCCTTGGGCGAGCAAAGCTGGAAGCTGGAAAAGTGGCGGAGCCGCTGCGCGTGGTGCATGAAAAAACTTCCCAGCGACACGCAGGTCTTCGGCATCTCCATCGCGCTGCGCCCGGAGGCATTTAAGGAAATGAATCCCGGCACCGTGCAGCCGCTGCTGCTCGCCTCGGCTGGCAAGGCCGTGCCGATGATGGTGGTCAAGGACAGCTCGCCAACCAAGCTGGCGGGCAAGGACGCGGTGTTCCAGTTGTGCAGTGTGAAGTGCGCGCAGGCGCTGCAGGCGGCGTTGAAAACGGAGCTTGGTGGAAATCCAGCTTGAGAGCCGGCCGGCACTTAACCTCAAAAATCTTTGTCGGATTTCACCCGTGCCGGCTGTTTAATAGGTGAAATGCAGGAACCGTCCGACGCCCAACTTCTCCGCGACTACGCCACACGCGGCAGCGAATCTGCCTTCCGCGAACTGGTCACGCGCCACACGGACTTGATTTATTCCGCCGCGCTGCGGCAGGTGAGTTCGCCCGACCTGGCCGGCGACATCGTTCAGAGCGTCTTCACTGATCTGGCCCGCAAAGCGCGCGAGGTGGCGGCGAAATTTCCCGTCGAAGCCTCGCTGGCGGGCTGGCTCCACCGCGCCGCGCGTTACGCGGCGCTCAACCACCTGCGCGGCACCCGCCGCCGGCAGTTCAACGAAAGGCAGGCCATGGCACAACTCCTCACCGATTCCGAATCCGCCGCCGACTGGGAACTCATCCGCCCCGCGCTCGACGAGGCGCTGGACAGCCTCGATGACGACGACCGCGAGGCTCTGCTGCTGCGGTATTTCAAGAACCGCGACTTCCGCTCCGTGGGCCTCGCGCTCGGCGTGAGCGACGATTCCGCGCAAAAGCGCGTGAGCCGCGCGGTGGAGCGGCTGCGGGAATTCTTCGCCAAGCGCGGCGTCACCGTCGGCGCGGGCGGATTGGTCGTCGTCATCTCGGCCAACGCTGTGCAAGCCGCGCCGGTTGGACTGGCCGCCACCATTTCCGCCGCCGCGCTGGCGGCAGGAATGACCGTCGGCCTCACCAGCACCTCAACCATCGCCATGACCACATTGCAAAAAATCACCGCCACCACCGCTCTCGCCGCCGCTGTCGGCATCGCCGTTTATGAGGCACGTCAAGTCGCCGGCTTGCGTGAGCAAGTTCAGTCCTTTGTGCAACGACAACAACCGCTAACCAAGCAAGTCGCAGCGCTTCAAAACCACCGGGATCTCGACGCCGCAAGGCTGGCAGCGTTGGCTGCGGAACTGGCTGACGCCAGAAATGACAACCGGGGAATGCACAAACTGCGCGGCGAGGCGGGAGTGTTGCGCTTGCAGCTTGCCGAGGCGCAAAAATCGGCGAGACAGCCACCGAGCACCACCCAGCCGCCATTGGCGACCGCCGAGGCGCATTACCGGCGCGCGTTGACCAACAGTTGGAACAGAAACTACGAAGCCTCCTTGGAAGACCTGAACAAATTCTTGGAGTCGGAGCCAAACTCATACAAAGCCCACTATTTGCGCGGCGAACTTTACGCCCGCTCGTTGCCGAAAGAGAGGGGCGGCGCGGCCCAAGCCGTGAAGGAATTCACCCGCGCCCTGGAACTGAAGCCGGATGACGCCTTTTCCCGGTTCGAGCGGGCTTTCCATTCCAGCGACACCGAGCAGGCGATTTCAGATTACACCTTTCTCATCGAGGGCCATGCAGATTGGTCTGCCTACGAGGGCAGTGATTCACAGGCGAGAATCAGCAGCGATATCGCTGATGCGTATCGTCACCGGGGAGCAATCCAATTGTTCACGAAGGAAGATTTCCGAAAGGCCATCACTGATTTCACGGCTGCGCTGCAGATGAACCCAAGCCTCAAAGGAGTCTACCGGCTTCGCGGCCTCGCCTACCAAATGGTGGGTGAAATGGAAAAAGCCAAGCAGGATTTCTCCATCGAACCAAAATGACCACGGCTTCTCTTGGTTCAATTTTCCGACACGCACCTTCCGCACATGACGCCCACAAAGGCAAGAGCCGCGCCATTGACGCTGCGCCGGACACGCGCACACGGAGATCACTAACATCCCCTCGCTTCCGCAGCATGGGTGAACCGCGAGGGCGCGGTTCACTGCGCCTTGAGTGGGCGAGCTCCCCGCGCATTTTTCATTCGCGTCAATTGGCGTCCATTCGCGGTTCAAAGCGCCTTCGCCGCGATGTCACGGCGGAAGTGCGCGCCGTCAAAATGGATTTTCTCCACGGCGGCGTAGGCGGCGGCTTGCGCGACTTTCAAATCTTTTCCCAACGCCGTCACGCCGAGGACGCGACCGCCGTTCGTCACGATTTGTCCGTCCTTCAGCGCCGTGCCAGCGTGGAAAACTTTCGTGTGCGGCAACACGTTTGCCGCATCGAGGCCAGAAATCGGTTTGCCCTTCGGATAATTGCCGGGATAACCACCGCTGGCCATCACCACGCACACGCTGGCGAGCGGGCTCCATTTCATTTCCACGCGCGACAACGTGCCGTTCACGCTGGCGTCGAGCAGTTCCACCAAATCATTTTCCAGCCGCGTGAGATACACTTGCGTCTCCGGGTCGCCGAAGCGGGCGTTGAACTCCAGCACCTTCGGCCCGGACTTCGTGAGCATGACGCCGGGATACAGGATGCCGCGATAATCAATGTGCTCGTTCGCGCAGCCGCGCATGAACGGGTCGAGAATTGCGCGGCCCGCGTCGGCAAGCTGCGCGTCGGTGAGGAACGGCGTGGGCGAATACGTGCCCATGCCGCCGGTGTTGAGGCCGGCGTCGCCGTCGAGCGCGCGCTTGTGATCCTGCGAGGTGGGGAAAAGTTTCGCGGTCGTGCCGTCGCACAGCGCGTGGAGCGAAACCTCGACGCCTTCGAGATGTTCCTGGACGACCACGCGCGCGCCCGCCGCGCCGAAGGCTTTGCTGACCATGATTTCATCCACGGCGCGTTCGGCTTCGGACTGGCTGGCGCACATCAGCACGCCTTTGCCGAGTGCGAGGCCGTCGGCCTTCACCACGCAGAGTCCGTTGAGCGATGCGCAGAACCGCTTCGCCGCCGCCGCGTCGGAGAAAGTTCCCGCCGCCGCCGTGGGGATGCCGTGCCGTTCCATGAAATTTTGCGAAAAAACTTTCGAGGACTCGAACTGCGCGGCCTTCTGATTCGGCCCCCAGATGCGAAGGCCGTTCTTCTGGAACAAGTCCACGATGCCGAGTGCGAGCGGGTTGTCCGGGCCGACGACGGTGAGGTCGGCTTTCTTCTCCTGCGCGAAGGCGAGCAATCTGGGTAAATCCTCCGCGCTGATGTTCACGCATTCGACGCGTCCAGTGGGACAGGCATCTTGCCTGTTCTCGACTGCGCCACTGGACAGGCAAGATGCCTGTCCCACTGTTTCCAGCACGATGCCCGCGTTGCCCGGCGCGCACCACATCTGCGTGACGTGCGGCGACTGGGCGAGTTTCCAAACCAGCGCGTGCTCGCGCCCGCCGGAGCCGATGATCAGAAGTTTCATGCCCGGCGATTAAAGCAGAGGCTGGGCGGGAAATTGAAGTTTCAATTGGCCGAACGCCATTATCTTCCAACCCCTTGGATTTGCCCGGCGCTGGTTCCGGTTACATCGGCCGTTGCTTGTTGGCCACCCGCAAGGACCTTGATCGGTTCATAGAAGGTATTCCGTTGCACCGGCGTGCGGCCGGCTTCGCGGATGGCTTTGATCATGTCCGCTTCGGTCTGCAATTGCGGCGAGGTCGCGCCGGCCATGTGGAAGATGTGTTCCTCGATGATCGTCCCGTGCAGATCGTCCGCGCCGTAGCTCAACGCCACCTGCGCCAGCTTCATCCCCAGGCCCACCCAGTAGGCCGTGATGTGATCGAAGTTGTCGAGGTAGATGCGGCTCACGGCGAGGGTGCGCAACGCATCGAAGCCCGTGGGCGGCGTGTGCACCGGGATGTCGTTGTTCTCCGGCTGATACGGCAGCGGCACGAAGCCCACGTAGCCGCGCGTCTCGTCCTGCAACGCGCGCAATTGCCGCAGATGATCCACGCGGTCGGCGAGCGATTCGACATGGCCGAACAGCATCGTGCAGGTGCTGCGCCCACCGAGCTTGTGCCAGGTGCGGTGAACGTCCAGATATTCCTCGGCGGATTCCTTGCCCTTGGCGATGGCGCTGCGCACTTCCTTGCGAAAAATCTCCGCGCCGCCGCCGGTGAGGGAGTCGAGACCGGCGTTTCTCAATTCAATCAAGACTTGCTCGACGGTTTTCTTCGCGAGCCAGGCAAGGTGCAGGATTTCAATGGCGGTGAAGCATTTTAACTGGAGGCGCGGTTTGGAATTGGGGAGCGCGGGCGTCCCGCCCGCAGGTTTCGGCGTCTCGCCGAAACCATCTGGTCGTTCGTGGAATTCGGCTGGCGAGACGCCAGCCGGTGCGACCGGGACGGTCGCTCTCCCCATTTTATCATTCAGCGCACTCAACGCTTTCAGCATGTCCACGTAATAACTGAACGGCAGCGAGGGGTGCAGCCCACCGACGATGTGCAGTTCCGTGATGCCGAGCTTCAACGCCTCGCGCGCCTTCTCGACCATCTGCGGGATCGTCAACTCGAATCCATCCGCGTCGCGTTTCTTGCGCGCGAACGAGCAGAACTGGCAGCTCAAGATGCAGTAGTTCGAGTAGTTGATGTAGCGATTGATGATGTAACTGGCGCGGTTGCCCACCTTCTTCTGCCGCGCGAGATCGGCGATGGCACCGACGGCGTTGAGATCCTTGGATTCAAACAGCCGCAGCGCGTCCGCCTCGGAAATGCGTTCGCCGGCGGCGACCTTGTCGTAGAGGTCGCGCAGTTCGCTGCGTTGAATGAGGAAATTCATGTTTGTTCAACGGAACCGCTCCGCCCACGGGAACATGACTTCCGCCACGGTCACGATGAGGAACACGAGGCTCACCAGCGCGTTGAGGCGGAAGAAGGCGTTCTGCACCCAGTCCAGGCTGCGCCGCCGCGCGAACCAGTGCTCCATCAGCAGACAGCCGAGGATGATGACCAGGCCGACGAGATACGCGAGCCGGAAGCCCGCGAGCACGCCGAACGCGACGAGCAATCCCCACATGAACAGGTGCGCGAGGAACGCGGCGTTGAGCGCGTTGCGCGGCCCCCACGCGACGACGAGCGAGCGCAGGCCGTGCGCGTGGTCGAACTCGTAGTCTTGCAGCGCGTAGATGATGTCGAAACCGACGAGCCAGAAGATCACCGCCGCCGCCAGCAGCAGCGGCAGTAGAAAGCTGTGTCGCACCGGCAACCAGGTCGTGAACGCCACACCGCCTTTCACCGCCAGCCACGCGCCGATGGGCGCGAGCGCGAGCGCCACGCCGAGCCAGACGTGCGTGTAGTCGGTGAACCGCTTCGTGAGCGAGTAGAAGCAGATGAAGAACAGCGCGACGGGCGAGAGATAGAGGCAGATGGAATTCAGCAGTCCCGCCGCGACAATCAGGCCGACGCCGCTCGTGATACAGAGCGTCCATGCGCCGGCGAGCGAGACTTGGCCGGCGGGCAGGTGGCGGTTGGAAGTGCGTGGGTTGAGCGCGTCGAACTTGCGGTCGGCGATGCGATTGAAGCTCATGGCGCACGTCCGCGCGCAAACCATCGCGACGAGAATGAGCAGGAATTTGTCCCAGCCGGGCCAGCCACGGGTGTCCCGCGCGGCCACGACCATCGCGGCCAGCGCGAAGGGCAGCGCGAAGACAGTGTGCGAGAAGCGCACGAAGGAGAGCCACTTGTTGAGTTCTGAAAACATTTTTAAGCCACGGATGAAACACAGATGAAACACAGATTTGAAAACCAAAATTCACGGGGCGGCTCTCCGCATCCCATCTGTGTTTCATCTGTGTGCATCTGTGGCTTATTCTTTTTCCTCGGCCCAGCGTGGCGCGAGTTGGTTCGGCACGCCGAGATGGTCGAGCACGCGGGCGACGACGGTGTCGGCGAGCTGCTCGATGGTTTTGGCACCGGAGTAAAAACTGGGATTAGCCGGAAGAATCGTCGCGCCAGCCTGGAGCAACAGTTCAAAATTCTTCACGTGGACAAGGCTCAACGGCGTTTCGCGCGGCACGAGGATGAGTTTCTTCCGCTCCTTGAGCATCACGTCGGCGGCGCGCAGCAGGAGGTCGTCGCTGATGCCGTGGGCGATGCGGCCCAGTGTGCCCATCGTGCAGGGGATGACGACCATGGCGTCGAAGGCGTTCGAGCCGCTGGCGAAGGGGGCGTTCATGCTGCGGTGGTTGTGCTGCGTGACGCCGGGCGCGAGCCGCAGGCCGCCGGGCAACTCCGTGGCGATGACCTGCGGCGCGTAGCTGCTCAACACGACGTGCACCTCGTGCTGGCGCGGGTCGAGGTTGTCGAGCAGCCGCTGCGCGTAGAGCGCGCCGCTGGCGCCGGTGATGGCAACGATGATTCGCATCAGATGAACTGGCCGGCGGCGCACATTGTGCATTCGCCGCTCCGGCCAGCGCGACTATCGCCACGGGCGCAACCACGGGCAAGCCCGTTCCCTGGCGCGCCGAGCATTGATCGGCGAGGAAAACCGTGGCATCCATCCGTGCCGAGCAATGCTCGGCGTTCCCGTCGCTGCAAATGAAGCTGGCCGTCCGCCCGGAAATTTCCTTTCGCGCCCCCCGGCTTTCCGTAGAATCGCCGCCATTCATGAAAGAAGTCTGGCAGCGTCATCGCGTGGCAATCATCGGCATCGTGCTGGCGGTCGTCACCGTCCTGCTCTATCTGCCGATGCGGAACCACGGCTTCGTGGACTATGACGACCCGGATTACGTCACCAACAACACGCAGATCAAAAAGGGTGTCACCGGCGCGGGCATCGTCTGGGCGCTGACGCACAGCCATTCGAGCAACTGGCACCCGCTGACGTGGGTGAGCCACATGGCCGACTGGCAGATGTTCGGCGACAAGGCGGGTGGCCACCACATGGTCAACCTGCTGTTCCACACACTCAACACGTTGCTGCTGCTCCTGACGCTGAAAAAACTCACCGGCTCTCTCTGGCGCAGCGCGTTTGTGGCGGCACTGTTCGCGTGGCATCCGCTGCACGTGGAATCGGTCGCGTGGGTGAGCGAGCGCAAGGACGTGTTGAGCGGCTTCTTCTGGCTGCTGACGATTTGGGCCTACGGACACTACGTCGAGAAGCGTTCGTGGCAGCGCTACACGCTGACGCTCGTATTCTTCGCGCTGGGATTGATGAGCAAGCCGATGGTGGTGACGCTGCCGTGCGTGCTGCTGCTGCTCGACTGGTGGCCGCTGCGCCGCTGGGACTGGCCGGGCAAAGCCGCCGAGGGCGAAGCTCCGCGAAAAATTGAGCCGCTGAAATTTCTGCTGCTGGAGAAAATCCCCTTTTTCGCGCTCACCATCGGTTCGGCCATCGCCACCTTCTGGGCGCAGCGCGCGGGTGGCGCGGTGGCTTCCGTCAGCATCATTCCGCTGGAGAACCGCATCGCCAACGCCTTCATCTCCTACCAGCGCTACCTCGAAATGATGTTCCTCCCGCGCAATCTCGCGGTGATTTATCCGCATCCGCAAGGCGACTGGACATGGTGGCGGCTCACCATCGCCATCGTGCTGCTCGTGGCGGTGCTGGTGCTGGCGGTGTGGACGGCGCGGCGCAAGGGCTACCTGCTCACCGGCTGGCTGTGGTATCTCGGCTCGCTCGTGCCGATGATCGGCCTGGTGCAGGTCGGCAGCCAGGCGCTGGCGGATCGCTACACTTATATCCCGCTCACCGGCGTGTTCATAATGATTGTGTGGGGACTGGCGGAACTGGCGCACCGCTGGCCGCAGTTGAAGGAAGGCCTGGCCATCACGGGCGGCCTTGTGCTCGTCGCGTGCGTCAAGCTGACTTCGACGCAGCTCGACGTGTGGAAGGATTCCTTCGCCCTCTTCGGCAATGCGGCGAAGGTCGTGCCGCGCAATTTTATCGCGCACCGCAACCTCGGCGACTTCTACGTCGGGCGCGGCGAGTATGACGTGGGCTTCGGGCATTTCAAAAAAGCGCTCGAATACCTGCCCAAATACACCGAGGTTCACAACAACTGGGGCGTCGCGCTCTTCAAGCAGAACAAGCACGCCGAGTCCGTCCCGCACTTCCTGAAGGCGCTCGAAATCAAGAAGGACAACACCGAGGCGCGCATCAACCTCGCCAACGCGCTCACGCTGCTCGGCAAGACCGACGAGGCCGTCGGGCATTATCAGGAAATCCTCAAGGTGAAGCCGCACTTCGCCGATGCGCACAACAACCTCGGCAACGCCTACGTCTTCAAGCAGCGCTACGACGACGCCATCACCTGTTACCGAGAGGCGCTGCGGCTCAAGCCCGAATACGCCGAGGCGCACACCGGCCTCGGCCTCGCCCTCTCGAAAACCGGCCGCCCCGACGAGGCCGTCGCGGCGTATCGCGAGTCGCTGCGGCTGAATCCGAACCTGATGGAGGCGCACCACAACCTCGCGCTCGCGCTCGCCGCCAAGGGCCTGATGGACGAGGCGATGCGGCACTACGGCGAGGCCGTGCGCCTAAAGCCCGACAACGCCGAGGTGCGGCTGAACTACGCCAACGCCTTCGTGAAAAAAGGCCTGTTCACCGAGGCGCTCGCGCAGTTCGAGGCGTTCCTGCGCCTCCAGCCGGATCACGCCGAGGCGCGCGCGAGCTATGCCTTCACGCTCGCCAAAATGAACCCGCCCCGGCTACCGCAGGCCGCCGCCGAATACGCCAAGGCCCTCGAATTGAATCCCAACCAGATGGAGGCGCACAACAACCTCGGCTGGGTGCTCTCGACCATGGGCAGGCAGGCCGAGGCCATCGAACATTACCGGGCGGCCATCAAGATCAAGCCCGAGGCCGTCGAGTCGCACTTCAACCTCGGCCTGCTGCTCTCCAAGCAAAACCAGCTCACCAACGCGCTGGAAGAATTCCGCGAAGTGCTCCGGCTCAACCCCAACCACGCCGCCGCGCACAACGAGGTCGGCAACGTCCTGCTCAATATGATCAAGTTTCCCGAGGCCGCCGAATCCTACCGCGCCGCCATCAAGCTGATCCCCAACGATCCCGTGCCGCACAACCAGCTCGCCTTCGCGCTCGTCGGCCAGCGCAAAGCCGCCGAGGCTCTTCCGGAATTCCGCGAGGCGCTGCGGCTTAATCCCAATTCGCTCCCGTCGCTCAACGCGCTGGCGTGGATTCTCTCGACCCACGAGGACGACAAGCTCCGCGACGGCGCCGAGGCCGTGCGGCTCGCCACGCGCGCCGTGGAACTTACCGCCAACGCGCCAAACCCGCGCCTGCTCGGCACGCTCGCCGCCGCGCTGGCCGAGGTGGGAAGATTCGATGAGGCGATTGCCACCGCGCAAAAGGCGCTGGAAATTGCCAAAGCGGCGAAGCAGGCCGACACCGTCGCGCAGCTTGAGGAGCGGCTGAAGGTTTTCCAGTCCCGCAAGCCGTTCCGCGACCCCTCCTTTTCGCCGCCAAAGCCGAGGGTCACGATCACGCCCATCGAGCCGGTGAAGAAGAAGTGACGGCCTGACGCGATGAACTCCGCGCGTTTCCCACAACCCGCAGTTTGGATCTGCCTGGCCCTCGCCGCCATCACGCTGGCGATCTACTGGCCGGTGACGGGCCACGACTTCGTGGACTACGACGACAATTTCTTCGTCACCAAGAACGCGCACGTGCAGAAGGGTTTCACGCGCGACAATTTCTCCTACGCCTTCACCACGCGCGACGCCTACCTCTGGCATCCGCTCACGTGGTATTCGCACATGATGGACTGCCAGCTCTTCGGCCTGAAGCCGGGCCGACACCACCTGACCGGGCTGCTGCTCCACACGGCCAACAGCGTGCTGCTGTTCCTCGTGCTGCTGCGGCTGACGAAAAACCTCTGGCCCGCCGCCGTGGTGGCGGCGCTCTTCGCCTGGCATCCGTTTCACGTGGAGTCCGTCGCGTGGGTCGCCGAGCGCAAGGACGTGTTGAGCTGCTTCTTTTTCCTGATCACCCTCTGGGCTTACGTGCGCCATGCGGAGAAGCCGTCCGTCGCGCGCTACGCCGCCGTGGCGGCGCTGTTCACGCTCGGGCTGATGGCGAAGCCGATGGTCGTCACGCTGCCGTTCGTGCTGCTGCTGCTGGATTTCTGGCCGCTCGGGCGGATCAAGTTCGGCAATCCCTCCGGCACTCCGCCGGGAAAGCCATCCGCTCCACCGCCCTTCTGGCCGCAGGCGCGCCGGCTGGTGCTGGAAAAAATCCCGCTCTTCGCGATGGCGGCGGCGGTGTCGGCCATCTCCTTTCACATCACGAAGACCGGCGGCGCGGTGATGAGCACGGAGCACCTGCCGCTCGGCGCAAGGCTGGTCAACGCCGTCGTCTCGTATGCGACCTACGTCGTGAAGACGTTCTGGCCGGCGAACCTCGCCGTGTATTATCCGCACGAGGCCGCGAAGCCGTGGTGGCTGATCCTCGGCGCGGCGGCGCTGCTCGCGGCGGTCACGTGGCTCGCGGTCGCGGGCTGGCGGCGGCGTCCGTGGCTGCTGGTGGGCTGGCTGTGGTTTCTCGGCACGCTCGTGCCGGTCATCCAGATCGTGCAGTCCGGCAGCCACGCGATGGCGGACCGCTACACTTACATTCCGCTGATGGGCGTGTTTTTCATGCTGGCGTGGAGTTTGGCGGAACTGGCCGCTCGCTGGCAGAAAACAATTCCCGCGCTCGCCGTGATGACAGGCCTGGCGCTGCTCGCCTGTCTCGCACTCACACGCGCGCAGCTCGCCCACTGGCGCGACACGTTTTCCCTTTTCGAGCACGCACTCAAGGTGACGCAGGGCAACTACATGGCCCACAAGTCGGTGGCCGACGTGCTGATCGAGCAGGGGGAGAAGGGCGACAAGGGAAAATTCCAGGAAGGCATCAATCACTACCTCGAAGCGCTGAAGTTCGCGCCGAAATTCGCCGAGGTTCACAACAACCTCGGCGTCGCCTACTTCAAGGCGGGGATTTTCACCAACGCCCTCGAGCCGTTCCGCCGTGCCGTGGAATACAAGCCCGCCTACGCCGCCGCGCACAAGAACCTCGGCAACGCGCTCATCATGGCGGGCCGCCCGGCGGAGGCCATCCCGTGCTATCAGGAGGCGCTGCGGCTCAAGCCGGGCTTCACCGAGGCGCGGAACTATCTCGGCCTCGCGTTCTTCAAGCTCAAGCGCTACGACGAGGCGATTCCCAACTATCTGGAGGCGCTCCACCAGCAGCCGGATCTCACCGGCGCGCGCTACGACCTCGGCCTGATTTACTTCGATCAAAGCAAATTCACCGAGGCGGCGGAACAGTTCACCGCCATTCTCAAGGTGAATCCCGACGACGCCAACGCGCACTTCCGGCTCGGCCTGGTGCGGGTCACGCAGCACCAGACCGCCGACGCCGTGCCGCACCTGCGCGAGGCGGTGCGCCTGCGGCCCGACTCGCTCCCGCCGCTCAACGCGCTCGCGTGGATTCTCGCCACGCACGAGGATGAAAAGCTCCGCAACGGTTCGGAGGCCCTGCGATTGGCGGAGCGCGCCGTGCAGATTTCGCCGCCCTCCGCGCCCCTGCTCAACACGCTCGCCGCCGCGCAGGCCGAGGCGGGCCAGTTCGCGCAGGCCACCGCCACGGCGCAGAAGGCGCTGGAACTGGCGCAGAACGCGGGACAGAAGGAACTGGCGGCGCAGTTGCAGGAACGCCTCGCGCTCTACCAGAAGAGCAAGCCCTTCCGCGACGCCGCGCTTTCACCGCCGAAGCCGAAGGTCACGGTCACGCCGCTGCCGGCGAAGGCGAACTGAACACGCCCGCCGCTCATGGTATTGAGGTGGGTCTGGCGTAGCCAAGAACCGTCACTCCAGTTTTACCATGAAGCCAAAATCCTTTGTGACGTGGATGGCCGTTGCATTGTTGAATGCAACCGTGGCTTTCACCGGCGTCAGCCAGACCGGCCTGGTGTTTGCGAGCATTTACGATGCAGGCTGCCTGGTTTATCCTTTCGCTTGGCCCCACGTGGCCCTCGCCCCCAACGACGGCCTGAGTTTTGTGCAACTCGAAATCCCGCCGTGCGAGCCATAAACCGACCGGGGGCGGGGGTGGAACGAAGTCATCAAGCCATGACCAAACATCTGTGAACAAAGGATGGTTCTCGTTCAGGGAGCGTCTCCGCCATGGGGACGGGGGTAAATCACCCGTCATCACAAGCATTGCCCCGGAGAAAAGTTCGAGCTTCCGCCAAGAAACACCACCATTTTGAATTTTTGCGAATCATCCGGCGTGTTCCGCACGGCGCGGGCAGTCACCGCTGCGCCGCCCGCACGAGCAGGATGGGAATCGTGGTCTTGTGCCGCACCTCGGAAATGGTGCTCCCGTAAATCAAATCGCCCAGCAGCCGGTGGCCGTGCGTGGTCATCGCGATGAGATCGCACTGCTCCCGCTCGGCGGCCTTCAAAATTTCATTCGGCGGATCGCCCAGTGCCAGATGAATGGAAACCTCCAGCCCCGCCTCGCGCAGGGGTTTCGCCGCCGCCTCCAGATATTCGCGGTCGGCCTTCATCTCCTCGGACTCGGCGAGCTTGAGCTGGTCGAAGTTGCGCGCCACCCAGCCGTCCGCGACGTGGACGAGCAGCAGTTGTGACCGGAAGTGTTTCGCCAGCTCCGTGATGTGCGGCAGGAGGCTTTCATCCGCACGGCTGTTTTCAAGGGCGACCAGGATTTTGGAATACATGATGGGATTCATTTAGCCACGGATTGAACACGGATGAAACACAGATGCTGATTCTTGTCCGTGTTCATTCGCTGTTTCATCCGTGGCTGAATTCATTTTGACCGACCGGCATCGAGATCGTTCCAGCCGCCCCACGGGCGCGTCCAAGAGCGGGTCTTCCAGTGATAAAGGGAGTGAAGGACCAGGGCGAACACGGTCCAGCCCGCGACGACCGGCCAGAACCAGGGTTCGTCGTGATAAAGCGCGGCGAGGGTGAGGGCGACAATCCATTTCAGGATGCGAATCCACAGCGGCTGCGCGCGCAGGGAAAACGCGACGCGGGCTTCGCGGCGGAGGGCCTGCTTGAAGGTGGTCATGGTTTTCATTTTACGAGTTTCATCACCCACTCCGTGAGGCCAAACGTGTCGGCCAGCAGTTTCACGTTCAGCACGACGATGATGCTGGCGGTGATCCAGGCGAGCACTTTGATCCATGCCGGGTTCGCGAACTCGCCCATCTTGCGGCGGTCGCTGGTGAAGAGCACCAGCGGAATCACGGCAAAGGGCAGTTGCAGGCTCAAGATGACCTGGCTCAAGACCAGCATATCCGTCGTCTTGCTCTCGCCGTAGATGGCCGTGACGATCACGGCGGGAATGATGGCGATGAGCCGCGTGATGAGCCGGCGCAGCCACGGGCGCAGGCGGATGTTCAGGAAGCCCTCCATCACGATCTGCCCGGCGAGCGTGCCGGTGAGCGTGGAGTTCTGGCCCGACGCGAGCAGGGCCACGGCGAAGAGCGCGCTGGCCACGCTCACGCCGAGAACAGGGGAGAGAAGTTTGTGCGCGTCCTGAATTTCCGCGACCTCATGAGCCGTGCCGTGGAAGGTCGCGGCGGAGACGATGAGGATGGCGGCGTTGATGAAGAGCGCGAACATGAGCGCCACGGTCGAGTCAATCGTGGCAAACTTGATGGCCTCGCGTCGGCCCTCCGGGGTCGGTTCATATTTGCGCGTCTGCACGATGGACGAGTGCAGGTAGAGGTTGTGCGGCATCACCGTGGCGCCGAGGATGCCGATGGCGATGTAGAGCATCTGCGGGTTGGCGATGATTTCAAACTTCGGCACGAAGCCGCCGAGCACCGCCA
>JACRJY010000104.1 GCA_016235585.1 Verrucomicrobiota bacterium
AAAAGTGGCAACAACGGTCCAGATGAACCGGACCGCGCGAAAAAACTCCGACGGCGGGCCACGCCAGAACGTCGGCATCTCAAAAAAACTCCGGCCAGCCAGTGTTCGCCAAAATCCGCCGATTTTTCAAAGGCCTGCTAGATCCAAATGCGGCCAGTAAATTCGCAGCCCCGCATTGAAGCACGACCACTCTCGCCCTACACGGTTGGTGAACTCCCACGCGACTTCATCGTTTATCTCGACAACAATCGCCAGCCCACAAACATCAATAGACAGCAAGCCAGCCAAGTCTGGATGAAGAGTAAATCCATCGTAGCTGGAAATTACCACTACGGGCAAAGCTCGTTTTGGTGAGCGTAGCAGATTGATAAGATTATCAACTTGTCCAGCCTGTGAAAACTTAACCGCTCGACATGGAACGCCGGATTCCCCCACACGCCATCCCGGTTGGATTCCAAGAATATCCCTCAAGACATTTGGACATCTGGCAGTGAAAGGACGTGGAGCAATCGTTGCGTCCGTAAATCCAGTGGACAAATTACAAGCTAATGCTACTTCCGCTCCAGAGTTTGCGAGCGCTAACGTCGTGCAAAAACGTGATTCTCCTGAAGGTTCAGACACAACCCACTTTGCAGTCGCACCCGAATCGCAAGTCGTTCGTTCTATTTCACATTCCGCAATTCTGCCGTCTTCAAGATGCAAGGTCTTCTTGTTGGCATCGAGTTCACCTTTGCCGGCAAGCCACGCCTCGATTGCTTTGCAGGATTTATCAAAGAGCTGCTTTGCGTCGGTAGCATTTTGATTCGCACCGTTAAACGAGTATTGCGCGACAGTTCTCATAATTAGCGAGCGAGACTATTTAGTTTATTTTTTTCTATGCACCTTCGCCGCGACTTTCAGGCGCAGGCCGTTCAGCCGGATGAAGCCGGTGGCGTCGTCTTGATTACAGGCTTTGGTCGGGTCGGCTTCCATCGTGGCGTTCATGCGCTTATTCAAACAGTGGCGGCAAATCTCTCGCGCCGTGCAACACTCTCGCAATCTCAACGCCGGTGTCCATCGGGCGATAGAAGATGACGTGGCGTCCGACGACAAAGCTGCGCACGCTCCCGTCCCATGAGCGGCATCGCGGCCAGCATCGGAAACCGCGAGACGATGGCGCGGATGTATTTGTCCGCCGCATCGGGGTTGTCTTGCGCGATGTAGAGCCAGATTTCATCCAAGTCCGTCTTTGCCCTGTCTGAAACCCGGATTTGATTCATGCCGCCGGCTTTTTACGATTCGTTGCCAGTTGCTCCCTGCCAGAGCGGCCAACATCTTCGGCCAGTTGCATCACGTTCGCGTCGGTGTAAGCCTGATAACGCCCATCGTCCAAATCATCAATGCCGCTGGTGATGTCGCCTTTCAAGGCAACAAGCTGCCGCTGGCGAAACGCATCCGATCCAGTCCACCAGCGAAACAATTCATATTGTTCGTCCGGGTCGAGTCCGGCTGTCGCTGCTTTTATTTTTTCTACGGCACTCATAAATCATGTGCCGCGTGGCGTGCGGCGGTTGTGTAGAGTCTTCAGCCATTCAAAGTCCACGGGCTCGCCTTCAAACGCCATGCTGGCCGCGACTTGGCGTGGCACATCCGCCCAGCGCCGAGCTTTGCGCTCCGCTGGTTTCAGCGCGCGCCATCGCGAAACTTTTTCCTGCCAAGTCATGTCGAAACTTTACACCAACCGCCGCGTGACGGGAAGGTTCACTTTTTCTTCCCATGCACCTTCGCCGCGACTTTCAGGCGCAGGCCGTTCAAGCGGATGAAGCCGGTGGCGTCGTCCTGGTTGTAGGCCTTGGTCGGGTCGGCTTCCATCGTGGCGATGTGCGGGTTGTAGAGGCTCACCGGGGATTTGCGTCCGGTGACCATGATGTTGCCCTTGTAGAGTTTCACCCGCACCGTGCCGGTGACGTTCTTCTGCGATTCCTCGACGTAGGCCTGGAGCGCGTAGCGTTCGGGCGCATACCAGAAGCCGTTATATACGAGCTCGGCATATTTCGGGATGAGCGCGTCGCGCTGGTGCATGACTTCGCGGTCCATCGTGAGTGATTCCATCTGGCGATGCGCGAACTGCAGGATCGCGCCGCCGGGCGTCTCATACACGCCACGGCTCTTCATGCCGACGAATCGGTTCTCCACCATGTCCACACGACCGACGCCGTGTTTGCCGCCGAGTTTGTTCAACGCCTTCATCACGCCGAGCGGGTTCAACTTCTTGCCGTTGACCGCGACGCAATCGCCCTTCACGAAATCGAGCTCGACGAACTCGGGTTTGTCCGGCGCGTCTTCGGGCAGCACGGAGAGCGTGGTGAAATAGCTGCGGTTCTTGAGGTCGTAGCTGTCATACCACGGGTCTTCGAGGATGCCGGCCTCGTAGGAGATGTGCAGGAGGTTGCGATCCATCGAATACGGTTTCTTGGCGCTGGCCTGCACGGGAATCTTGTGCTTGGCGCAGTAATCAATCATCTCCTGGCGACCGGGAAATTCGTTGCGATAACGTTCGTCGCGCCACGGAGCGATGACTTGCAAGTCGGGCGCGAGCGCGGCGGCAGTGAGTTCGAAGCGAACTTGGTCATTTCCTTTTCCAGTCGCACCGTGCGCGATGGCGTCGGCTTTTTCCTTCTTCGCAATCTCGACCATGCGCTTCGCGATGAGCGGGCGCGCGATGCTCGTGCCGAGAAAGTATTGGCCCTCGTAAATCGCCCCGGCGCGGATCATCGGATAAATGAAGTCCTTGGCGAATTCTTCCTGGAGGTTATCAATGTAAATCTTGGACGCGCCGGTCTTAATGGCTTTCTTTTCGAGGCCGTGGAGTTCCTCTTCCTGGCCGATGTCGGCGCAGAAGCCGATCATTTCGGCGTTGTATTTTTCCTTGATCCATGACATCAGCACCGAGGTGTCGAGACCGCCCGAGTAAGCTAAAACAATTTTCATGTGGCGGGGATTCAACCGCCAAGACCCCAAGCGGCCAAGCGGAAAATGACCGCCAAAATTGTCCAAATTCGCGCTTGTCATCCGGCGGCCCGCTGCTAGGTTCTCCACCCATTTGTTATGAGATCTGACATTCATCCGAAGTATGAGGAAGCGGAAATCCGTTGCGCCTGCGGCAACGTGATCAAGACCCGCTCGATCAAGAAGACCATCATCATCGGCATCTGCAACGCCTGCCACCCGTTCTACACGGGCACGCAGAAGTTCGTGGACACCGCCGGCCGTGTGGACAAGTTCCAGCAGCGCGCCGCCAAGACGCAGGCCGCCCAGACCGCGTTCGCCGATTCCAAGAAGAAAAAGAAGGCCTAGCCCCTTTCAAAACACCGCCCGCCGTTCCGTTCACCGGGACGCGGGCGGTTTTGTTTTTATCGGTGGCGGCGCGTTGCGGTTGCGGATCGCCGGTCACTAATCAAAATGGATCTCCGTCCGCACATTGAAAAATTCGCCCGGCGCCTCGCGGAAGTCGAAGCCGCGTTGAGCGCGCCCGACGCCTTTGCCAACGCCCAGCGCGCGCAGGAGCTGGCCCGCGAGCACGCGCGCCTCAAGGAACTCGTCGCCACCGGCGCGGCCTACAAGAAAATCCTCACCGACCTCGCCGACAACCGCGCCCTGCTCAAGACCGAGGCGGCGGAGTCGGAACTGGCCGTGCTGGCCAAGGAAGAAATCGCCCGCCTCGAAGTGGAGGAAAAGAAACTCGCGCTCCAAGTCCAGTTCGGCCTCGTGCCGCCCGACCCCACCGACTCGCGCAACACCATCGTGGAAATCCGCGCCGGCGCGGGCGGCGGCGAGTCCGCGCTGTTTGCCGCCGATCTTTACCGGATGTATTGCCGCTACGCCGAGGCGCGCCGCTGGAAAGTCGAGACGCTCGATTCCAGCCCGTCCGACCTCGGCGGCTTCAAGGAGATTATTTTCCAGGTCAACGGCACGGACGTTTTCAAGCGGATGAAATACGAGAGCGGCGTCCACCGCGTGCAGCGCGTGCCCGCCACCGAGGCGCAGGGGCGCATCCACACCAGCACCGCCACCGTCGCCGTGCTGCCCGAAGCGCAGGAGGTGGACGTGGAGATCCGGCCTGATGACATTGAGATCAGCGTCTGCCGCGCTTCCGGCAAGGGCGGGCAGGGCGTGAACACGACGGATTCCGCCGTCCGCATTTTCCACAAGCCCTCCGGCCTCGAAGTGCGCTGCGCCGACGAGCGCTCGCAGCAGAAGAACAAGGCCACGGCCATGACCGTGCTGCGCTCGCGCCTGCTCGAAGCCAAAATCGCCGAGGAAAACGCGAAGTATGCCGCCCACCGCAAGCAGCAGGTCGGCACCGGCGAGCGCAACGAAAAAATCCGCACCTACAATTTCCCGCAGAACCGCGTGACCGACCACCGCATCGAGGTCACGCTCTACAACTTGGCGAACTTCATCAACGGCGACCTCGACGAGCTGATTGACCCGCTGATGAACCACGACCTCGTCGAAAAACTCGCGGCGCTCGCGCTATGAAAATCCAAGGCCTCATCTTCGACTTCGACGGCACGCTGGCCGACACCATGCCGCTGCACTGGCAGGCGTGGCAGGTCGTCACCGCGCGCCACGGCATCCATTTTCCCGAAGAGCGTTTTTACGCCTACGGCGGCAAGCCCTCGCGCGACATCCTCCGCATCCTCGCCGACGAACAGGGCCTGGCCATTGACCCCCTCGCCGTCTCGAAGGAAAAAGAGGCCGCGTATCTGCCGCTTGTTTCTGGCGTGCGGCCCGTTGATCCCGTGCTGCAAATCGCGCGGGAGCACCACGGCACAATCCCGCTCGCCGTCGCCTCCGGCGGCTCGCGGCGGAACGTGGGGCAGGTTTTGGAGCATTTGGAAATCCACCACCTCTTCGCCGCCGTCGTCACCAACGAGGACGTGGTGAATCAGAAGCCCGCGCCGGACATCTTCCTCGAAGCCGCACGGCGCATCGGCGTGCCACCGGAATTCTGCCGCGCCTACGAGGACACCGATCTCGGCATGGAAGCCATCCGCGCCGCCGGCATGGAGGCGGTGGACGTGCGGGAACTGCGCGCAGCGTTGCGCGGCGGCTGACACAAACCGACGCCGCGCTTCCAGGCGCATCCAACAGCAGCCGTGTGCAGTTGGAGCGCCGATTTCAACTGGCGCGGGCCATCATCGCCTGCAATTCGCGGTGGTTCACCTTGCCCGTGCCGAGCTTGGGGATTTCCTTCACCGCCTTGATTTCGCGCGGCACACAGAGGTTGGTCAGTCCCTTCGCTTTGATGGCGTCGCGGATTTCGGTGAGCGTCAGTTTCGGCTCATTGGTCACGGCGATGAGCGCCTCGCCCTTGTCCTCGCAGAGGCGCGTGACGACGGCGACCTGGCAGCGCAGGCCGTAGTGCGGGAATGCCCCGGCCAGCGCATCCTCGACGGCGGTAAGGCTCACCATCTCGCCGCTCACCTTGGCGAAGCGTTTCATGCGCCCGCGAATGTGCAGGTAACCCTCGGCGTCCACGCTCACGATGTCGCCGGTGTCATACCAGCCGCCGAGCGCCTGGAACTTCGCGTTGGCGTCGGCGTTCAGGTAGCCCTTCATCACATTCGGCCCGCGCACGAAGAGCCTTCCCACCGTAGGAGACGAAGCCGCAATGGGCAGAGGAGCAGAGGGGAAAGTGGGAGAAGGGGCATTCTCCTTTTCTCCTTTTCTCACGTGCTCCTCCGCCCCGCTGACCCCCTCCACCGCCTCCAGCCGCCACTCGATGCCCGGCAGCAGGCGCCCCACGGAGCCATAGCGCGGCTGGAGCGGCGTGTTGACGCTCACGCACGGGGCGCATTCCGTCGCGCCGTAGCCTTCGAGGATGCGCACGCCGAACTTCTGCGACCACGTCTGCGCCGTCGCCTCCTGCAATTTCTCCGCCGCCGCGAACAGGTAGCGCATCGAGCGGAAGTCGTAGGGATGCGCCTTGCGCGCATAGCCGTTGAGGAAGGTGTTCGTGCCGAGAAACACCGTGCAGTCGCGGTCGTAAAGCGCCGCCGGGATGACGCGGTAGTGCAGCGGCGACGGATAAATGAAGCAATACATCCCGCGCACCAGCGGCAGCAGCAGCCCGACGGTGAGGCCGAAACTGTGAAAGAGCGGCAGGCAGTTGAACAGCCGGTCGTGGTCGGTGAGGTCGGTGATGGCGAGCATCTGCCGGATGTTCGCGAGAATGTTTTTGTGCGACAGCTCCACGCCCTTCGGCACGCCCTCGGAGCCGCTGGTGAAAAGGATGACGGCGGCGGAGTCGGTGGAAAGGTTGAAGGTTGAAAGTTGAAGGCTGAAATAGCTGGCCAGCAGCGCGGAGAATTTTTGCCAGCCGGTGATGCCGGCTTTCACGTCTTCGAGGTAAATCATCTTCAAGCCCGCCTGCTCGAACGGCTCGGCCTTGAGCTTGGCGCGTTCGAGAAACGTGCGCGAAGTGATGATGTGCTTGACCCCAGCGAGTTCGGCGCAGGCGAGCATCGTCGGCGTGCCGGTGGAAAAGTTCAGCACGGCGGGGACTTTGCCGAGCTTCCATAATGCCAACAACACGACGGGCGTGGCGTTGACGTTGGGCAGCAGCACGCCGACGCGGACACCTGTCTGCGCTCCCAACTGTGAAAGTTCGCCTTGTGCTTCATTGCGGCGTTCTCCCTCACCCCGGCCCTCTCCCGCTGGGAGAGGGAGAGTCGTTTTCAGCGCGGGGTCCGCCCCGCCCCCCTCGTGGTGCGCGACGCGAGAGTCCGCACGCCCTCTCCCTTGGGGTGAGGGCTGGGG
>JACRJY010000106.1 GCA_016235585.1 Verrucomicrobiota bacterium
AAATCCGTGTTTGTTCCGTGGTCAATCCGTGGCTGAAAATCAGGCGGCGTGCAAGGGATTGCGCGTCCTTCCCGGCATCAGCCGCCAATCTGTCCATCCACCAGTTCCACCACGCGCTCGGCCCGGGCGGCCACTTTTGCATCGCCAGCGCGGCGAGTTTCCGCTTTCATCCAAACGTGAACGAACCCGCTCCAAGCTTGTGGGAATTGCTGGCTGACAAGCTGGCCGCGCACCCCGAACTGCTGCGCGTCGCGCGGGGGAACTGCCGACGCTGGCTGGGCGAGGGCCACAGCGGCGCGGCGCGGCTGCGCGAGTGGGACGCGCTGCTCGCGGACGCCGAGGCCGGCGCGCCCGGCCTGGCCCGGCTGCAAAACGTGCTGGCCGGGGCCGATGAGGCCAGCGCGCGGCTGCGGGAGTTTCATCCGCTGGCGGGCATCCTCACGCGCGAGGAACGCCGACGGGCAAAGGAGCTGTGCGGCTACCGGCATTGAAGCACATCGTCGAGGCGGTGCGGGCGCTCGCGCACAGCGAGCGGATTCGTGTGCTTGGCTCCAGCGCTCTGCTCGGCAGCTTTGCCGAACTGGGCGAGGCGGGCGGCCCGTTGGAACTGACGTTCGATGCGGATTTGCTGGTGGAACCCTGCGACGAACAGCTCGCGGCTTTGCTACACGAAGCCGTCGGCGAAGGCAGTCTTTTCTCCCAGCGCACCGGCTATCACGCGGACATCCTGCGGCCCGAAATCATCGAAACGCTGCCGACCGGCTGGGAATCTCGTCTCGTGCCGTTGGATGCGGCGACCAACGCCACCGCGCTCGCCCCGGAGGATTTGCTGGTCGTGAAACTTCGCACTGGCCGTCCGAAAGATTTGCAGCTGTGCCGCGCGGTGGTGCAACGCGGCCTCGTTTCCCCCGCCCGTCTGCACGCCCGGCTCGACGCGACGCCGCTGAACGAGCGAGAGACGACGCTCGTCTATCGGCGGCTGCGGGAAATTGTTTCCTGAAAATTCGCCGCCGGTTCAGCCGCCAATCTGCCCGTCCACCAGTTCCACCACGCGCTCGGCGCGCGCGGCCACTTTCGCGTCGTGCGTGGCGATGATGAGTGTGGACTGCCGCTCGGCGCGCAGGCGGCAGAGCAGTTCGATGATTTCCTCGCCGGTGTGCGAATCAAGGTTGCCAGTCGGCTCGTCGGCGAGAATCAGCGGCGGGTCGTTGATGAGCGCGCGCGCGATGGCCACGCGCTGCTGCTCGCCGCCGGAAAGCTCGAAGGGCCGGTGCTCCAGCCGCTCCGCCAGCCCGACGCGGGCGAGCAGTTCGCGCGCGCGCGACGCGGCCTTCGCGGCGTCCATTCGTGCCAGCCGCGCGGGAACGCAGACGTTTTCGAGCGCGTCGAGTTCGGGCAGCAGATGATAAGCTTGGAAGACGAAGCCGACCTGTGCGTTGCGGAACGCCGCGAGCGCGCCGTTGGAAAAGTCCGCGAGGTTTTTTCCGCCGCACCAGATTTCGCCGCGCGTGGGCGAATCGAGTCCGCCGAGCAGGTGCAGCAGCGTGCTCTTGCCCGCGCCGGACGCGCCGCGCAGGGCGAGGAATTCGCCGCGCTGCACCGTGAGGTTCACGCCGCGCAGCACTTCGAGAGCGCGCTTGCCGAGCGTGTAGGTCTTGTGCGCGCCGCGCGCGTCGAGCAAGACGGATGGGCTGTTGCCCGTGGGCGCGTCACTCATGGCGCAACGCCTCCACGGGTTTGAGCCGGCTGGCGTTCCACGCGGGCAGCAGCCCGGCCAGCAGGCAGATGAACAGCGAGCCGCCACAGATGATCGCGATGTCGCCGGGGATGATCAGCGCGGGCAGTTCGCTGAAACTGTAGATCGAGGCGGGGAACAACTCGAAGCCCGTCGCGTGGTTCATGAAGTGGAGAAATTCGTTGCGATACGACACCGCGAGCATCCCCAGCCCGAAGCCGCAGATGACGCCAATCACTCCGACGATGACGCTCTGGCCGAGAAAGAGCGCCATGATTTGGAGGTTCGTCGCGCCGACGGCCTTGAGCACGCCGATCTCGCGCGTTTTCTGGATGACGAAGGTGATGAGCGCACTGGTGATGCCGAACGCGGCGACAATCATGATGAAGAACAGGATGTAGAACATCACGTTTTTCTCCACGAGCAGCGCGTTGAGGATGCCGGAGTTTTCCTCCAGCCATGTGCGGACGACATATTCCTCGCCGAGCGTCCGCTCCAAATCCACCCGTGCCGCGTCGGCCTGATACGGATCGTGGAGCATGACGAAGAGGCCGTGGACGTTCTCGCCGATGTCATACAAGTCCTGCGCGTTGGGCAGCGAGCCGACGATGACCATCGCGTTGTATTCGTAGTAGCCCACGTCGAAGACGCCCTTCACCTCGTATTCGGCGGGCGGGAAGGCCTCCTCGCGCCCGGTCTTCTGGCTTTCCTTCATGCGCTGGAGATTGCGCGGCGAATGCACCGCCAGCCGGTCGCCGACGCGCAGCTTGAGCGCGCGGGCCAGTTCGCGGCCCACAAGCAGGCCGTTGCCCCGCACGTCGAACGCGCCCTCGACGATGCTCTGCGGCAGCACGCTCACTTTGTTTTCCAGCGACGCATCAATGCCGCGCAGCACCGGCGCGTCCCACACGGGGCTGCCGGATTCCGGCTGGGTCTCGACGAGCACCTTGCCCAGCACGAACGGCGCGACGCCCTTCACGAGCCGGTGCGCGGCGATTTTTTTTGCGAGTTCCTCGTGGCTGGCGAGCGTGGCATCGCGGTGGAAGATTTTGAGGTGTGCGTTGAAACCGAGAATTTTCTCCCGCAACTGCCGGTCGAAGCCGCTCATCACGCTGATCACGATGATGAGCACCGCCACGCCGAGCATGACGCCGATGACGGAAATAAGCGTGATGACCGAGACGAACGTGCGCTTCGGGCGCAGGTAGCGCAGGGCCAGCATCAGCTCGAACGGCAGTCGTGACATCGCGCGAAGGCTAGGGAAAACGGCGGCGGGAAAAAGGAAAAAAACGGGCGCGCACCCGGGCCGGCGCGGACACCCAGCGGGAGGTTCACCGTGTTTTTGCCTTTCTTCCCGCCGCCATCCTTGCTACACCAGCCGCCGCAAACAGCAACCTGGACGGGCACCATGGCCGACATTTCTTCTTTTCAAAGCACAGGCGAGAGCCGCGTGCTGGAATTGATCGCGACCGGGCGGCCCTTGGGCGAAATTCTCCCGGAACTGGCGCACGCCATCGAAGCGCAGGCGGAGGGGATGCTCTGCTCCGTGCTGCTGCTGGACAAGGACGGCAAGCACCTGCGCCACGGCGCGGCCCCCAGCCTGCCGGCGGAATACAACCAGCGCATCGACGGCGTGGCCATCGGGCCATGCGTCGGCTCGTGCGGCACGGCGGCGTTCACCGGGCAGCCGGTCATCGTGACGGACATCGCCAGCGATCCGCTGTGGAAGGAATTCGCCGCCCTCGCGCGGCAGCACCAGTTGCGCGCGTGCTGGTCGGTGCCGATCAAGTCCGGGGCGGGCACGGTGATCGGGACGTTCGCCATGTATTACCGCGCGCCCCGCCGGCCCGCAGACGCCGAGCTGCAACTCATCGGGCGCGCCGGGCACCTGGCGGGCATCGCCATCGAGCGGCACCAGGCCGAGAGCCGGGAGATGCAGCAAATGGCGCTGTTTCAGGGCAGCCTGCTCTCCCTGCGCGATCACGAGGGGGACGAGCTGCCGGTGTTCTTCCGCAACGTGACCGCCAGCGTCGCCCGCGCGCTCCAGATCGAGCGCGCCAGCATCTGGCTCCTGGATGCCGGCCACACGATCCTCGAATGCCAGGATCTTTTTCTCCGGGGCGCGCAGGCGCACGAGCGCGGCCTGCGGCTGGCGGCGGCGGATTACCCCCGTTATTTCAAGGCCATCACCAGCCACGAGTCCGTGCTGGCGGACGACGCGCACGCGCACCCGGCCACGAGTGAATTCAGCGCGGGCTACCTCCGGCCGCTGGGCATCACGTCCCTGCTCGATGTGCCCATCCGCACCGGCGGCCGGCTGCTGGGCGTCCTCTGCTGCGAGCACACCGGCCCGGCCCGGCAATGGTCGGCGGGGGAGAACAAGTTCGCCATCGCGGCCGCCAACTACGTGACGCTGGCGCTGGAGCAGGCCGAGCGGCGGCGGGCGGAGGCGGCGCTGCGGGCGAGCGAGGAGCGGCACCGCCTGCTCATCACCAGCAGCCGGGACGCGATGATGACGATCGCGCCGCCCACGTGGAAGTTCACCTCCTGCAATCCCGCCGCCCTCGAGCTGTTTGGCGTGCGGGACGAGGCGGAGTTCTGCACGCTCGGCCCGTGGAACGTCTCGCCGGAGGCGCAGCCGGACGGGCGGCCTTCCGCGGAGAAAGCGGAGGCCATGATCGCGACGGCGTTGCGGGAGGGCTCGCATTTCTTCGAGTGGACGCACCAGCGGATGAACGGCCGGCCCTTTCACGCCACCGTGCTCTTGAGCCGCACGGAACACGCCGGGCAGGTCTTCCTCCAGGCCACCGTCCGCGACATCACCGCGCAAAAGCAGGCCGAGGCCGCCCTGCGCGAGATGAACGAGCAGCTCGACCGCCTCGTCACCGAGCGCACCGGCAGGCTGCGCGCCAGCGAGGCGCGTTTCCGGGCGATTTTCACCACCGAGCCGGAATGCGTGAAAGTCGTCTCCCCGGACGGGGATCTGGTGGAAATGAACACCGCCGGCCTCGCCATGCTGGAAGTGGACTCGCTGGCGGCGGCCCAGGCCCGGCCGCTCATCCACTGGGTGGCGCCCGAATATCACGGGGCGTTCCAGCGCCTGCACCAGGCGGTCATGCGCGGCGAAACCGAAACCCTGGAATTCGAGCTGGTCGGGGCCAAAGGCACGCGCCGCTGGCTGGACACGCACGCCGCGCCCCTGCGCAACGAGCGGGGCGAAGTCAGCGCCCTGCTCGGCGTGAGCCGGGATATCACCGAGCGCAAGCGCGCCGAGATCGCGCTGGCCCAGGAACACAACCTCCTGCGCACGCTCATCGACAACCTGCCGCACTTCGTCTACATCAAGGACACGCAGGGCCGCTACGTGCTGCACAACGAGGCCAACGCGCGCTCCAAGGGCTTGAAATCCGCGGCGGAGGGGCTGGGCAAAACCGTGTTCGACTATTTTCCCGGGGAGATCGCGCGGCTCTACCATCAGGATGATTTGAAGGTGCTGCAGACCGGCCAGCCGATCTTCAACCGCGAGGAGCCGTTCATCTCCCCCGACGGCGCGCGCGGCTGGCTGGCCACCAACAAGGTGCCGCTGCGCGACGCCGGCGGGAACATCACCGGCCTGGTCGGCGTGAGCCGCGACGTGACCGAGCGCATCACGGCCCAGGCGGAGATGCGCCGCCTCGCCAGCTTCGCCGCGCACAACCCCAACCCGGTGCTGGAGTTCTCCGCCGCCGGCCAAGTGGTGTATAAAAACGCCGCCACCGACAAGCTGCTGCGCCAGCTCAACAAACCGCTGCTCTCCGAGATCCTCCCGCCCGACACCGTCGCGCTGGTCGCCCGCTGCCTGGCGGAGAACCAGAGCATCCTGCGCGTCGAGATCGAGATTGCGGAGCGCACGATCTCCTGGTCGTTTTTCCCCATTGCCGAGGTGCGCGCCGTCCACTGCTACGGCGGCGACATCACCGGGCGCACGCACGCCGAGGCCGAGCGCGCGGACATGGAGCGCAAGCTGCAGGAGACGCAGAAGCTCGAGAGCCTCGGCGTGCTGGCCGGCGGCATCGCGCACGACTTCAACAACCTCCTCACCGGCATCCTCGGCAACGCCGGGCTGGCGCGGATGTTCCTCGCCCCCGGCGGGGAGACGCACCGCTACCTCGAACAGATCGAGCAAAGCTCCCTGCGCGCCGCCGAACTGTGCAAGCAGATGCTCGCCTACTCCGGCCGGGGCCGCTTCGTCATCCAGCCGCTCGACATCAGCGCGCTCGCGCACGACATGACACAACTGCTGCAGATGTCCATCAGCAAGAAGGCCGTGCTCAAGCTCACCCTCGCCCCCGGCCTGCCGGCCATCTCCGCCGACGCCACGCAGCTCCGGCAGATCCTCATGAACCTCGTGATCAACGCCTCCGAGGCCATCGGCGAGCGCAGCGGCGTCATCACCGTCCACACCGGCCTCCAGCGCGCCGACGCCGAGTATCTCGATGAAACCTATCCGTCCGCCGATTATATGAAGGAGGGTGATTACGTCTTCCTCGAAGTCAGCGACAATGGGTGTGGCATGACGCCCGACATCAAGGCGCGCATCTTCGAGCCGTTCTTCACCACCAAGTTCACCGGGCGCGGCCTGGGCCTGGCCGCCGTGCTCGGCATCATCCGCGGGCACAAGGGCGCGCTCAAGGTCTACAGCGAGCCGGGCCGCGGCTCGACCTTCAAGCTGCTGCTTCCCTGCGCCCAGGGGCAGGCCACGGCGGTGGCCGACACGCCCGCCGCCGGATCGGACTGGCGCGGCACCGGCCTCGCGCTGGTCGTGGACGACGAGGAGACCGTCCGCGCCGTCACCGCGCGGATGCTTGAGGCGTTCGGCTTCGAGGTCGTGCTCGCGGCGGACGGGCGCGAGGGGCTGGCGAAGTTCCAGGCGCAGCCGGGCCGGTTCAAAATCGTGCTGCTTGACCTGACCATGCCGCACATGGACGGCGAGGAGACGTTCCGCGAGATCCGCCGCGTCCGGCCCGATACCCGCGTGCTGCTCATGAGCGGCTTCAACGAGCAGGACGCCTCGGGCCGCTTCCTCGGCAAGGGGCTGGCGGGCTTCATCCAAAAACCCTTCCAGCCCGACGCCCTGCGGAACAAGCTGCGGGCCATCCTCGGCGGGAAATAAGCGCGGGCAGGATCACCAACGGAAGACACGGAAGACACCGAAAACGATGAACCGGCTTGTAGCGCAGGCGTCCCGCCTGCGGGTTCACGGGGCGTCCCGCCCCGTTTCGTTCCTGGCAGCGGGACGCCGCCGGAACTCGCCGCCGAGGACGGCGGCGCTACGCGTCTGTGGTTGAAGGGCGCGATTCGTGAACGAGTTGGTTTCTGGAAGTTCTCCCTCTTCCGTGTGCTCCGTGTCCTCCGTGGTTGAAACCCCGGCATAAATTCACTTGAGAATCTCCGCGGTTTTCGTCTCACTCTCGGCCTTTGCGGGACGGAACGATGAAACATCTGTTGAGCATTGAGAAGATGACGCGGGCGGAGATGGAGACCATCCTCTCCGCCACCGCCGTCCTGAAGCGCGAGCGCGGCAGGCACGCCAAGCTGCCGCTCGCCGGGCAGACGTGGGCGCTCATCTTCAGCAAATCCTCCACGCGCACGCGGGTCTCCTTCGAGGTCGGCGTCCGCGAACTGGGCGGCCACGCGATGTTTTTGAGCGCGGCGGACATCCAGCTCGGGCGCGGCGAACCCATCAAGGACACCGCGCGCGTGCTGGGCCGCATGGTGCATGGCGCGGTCTTCCGCACCTACGCGCAGGCCGACGTGGAGGAGTTCGCCCGCTACTCGAACATCCCGACCATCAACGCGCTCACTGACGAGGAGCATCCGTGCCAGATTCTCACGGACATTTTTTCGTTCCAGGAAAAGCGCGGGCCGATTCAGGGCAAGATCGTCACCTTCGTCGGCGACGGCGCGTGCAACGTGCCGGCGTCGTGGGTTTTTGCCGCCGCGAAGCTGGGCTTTGAACTCCGCATCGCCGCACCCAAGGCGTATCAGCCGCCGCTGTCGCTGCTCGAGCGCGCGGGCGTGAGCCACGTCCACAGCCAGCCGCACGGCAATGGTGAAATCATCACCGGCCAGATGCGCGAGACCGGCGGGAAAATCATCCTCACCGCCGACCTCGCCGCTGCCGCGACCGGCGCGGATTTGCTCTACACCGACGTGTGGATTTCGATGGGCAAAGAGGCCGAGGCCGCCGAACGGCTGAAGGTTCTCACCGGCTATCAAATCAACCAGGCGCTCGTGAAGCTCGCCAACCCCGGCGCGCTCGTCATGCACTGCCTGCCGGCCTATCGCGGCAAGGAGATTGACGAGGAGACCTTCGAGGCCCACGCGCCGACGATTTTTGACGAGGCCGAAAACCGCCTGCACACGCAGAAGGCCATCATGAACTGGCTGGTGGCGGACAAAATAGAGGTCGGAAAAGAAGGCGTCGTTAATAAGCCAAATAGTGATGAGTGACTCCGCGACTTCTCGCGGAATCCTTTGCGTCCTCCGTGTTTGAATTTTGACGCCGAGGACGCAGAGGCCGAGTCGGGATATTCTCCAAATGCAGGCGGGGCGCTCCGGCCCTTGAATTTTTCCCTCGAAAAGACGGACGATTTGATTAAATTAACCGCCATGAGCGCCGTCGAAGTCATTTCAGAAATCAAGAAGCTGCCGAAGGTTCAGCAGCGGAAGGTTTATCAGTTCGTGGATGAACAGCTGCGCCGCGAGGAAGACCGCCGTGACAACGAGGCCGCCAACCGCGCGCTGGCCGAACCGGGCGAAAACATTCCGTGGGCCGAAGCCCGCAAGCGCCTGGGCTGGGCATGAGCCGCTACCGGCTGGAAATCCGTCCGTCGGTGGAGAAGGTGCTCCGAAAATCAGGGACGCCAAACTCCAACAACGACTGGACGACGCTTTCGGCAAGCTCGCGGAAAATCCCCGGCGCGTGGGCGTGGAGAAAATGGCCGGCCCGCAAAACTGTTACCGCTTCCGCGTCGGGGATTACCGGATCATTTACGAGATTCACGATGTCGTTTTACTCGTGCTGATTCTGGCCGTGGGCGACCGCAAGGAGATTTACCGTTGATTGTTCCCAAAAGCACGCTGGACGCCCCGTTCTTCACTGCTAGACTACTCTTGCTATGTCAACCATCGCGCCTTCCGCGCCGCCGAAGATCAACCTGCGCCGGCCCGACATCATGGAGACCGTGCAGGCCGAGGTGGAGTCGCACTACCGCAGCACGCTCGTCGAGCGCATCCGCGCCAGCGGCAACGTCGTCTCCGCCGACGGCCTGACCATCCGGCTGGCGAAGGAGTTCGGCTTTTGCTACGGCGTCGAGCGCGCGATTGATCTCGCCTACGCCGCGCGCAAGGCCTTCCCGCCGCCCACGCGGATTTTTCTGCTCGGCGAAATCATCCACAACCCGGAGGTCAACGACCAGATTCGCGCGATGGGCATCGTGAGCCTCTCGCCGAAACCGACGGACGACGAGCTGGAGAAGCTTCAGCTCACTTCCGCCGACTGCGTCATCATCCCGGCGTTTGGCACCGAGGTCGCCACGCGCCGCAAGCTCGAAGCCAAGGGCTGCGCGACCGTGGACACGACCTGCGGCGACGTGATGAGCGTGTGGAAGCGCGTGCGCCAATACTCGAAGGAGTCCGTCACCAGCATCATCCACGGCAAGGCCAAGCACGAGGAGACCAAGGCCACCACCTCGCAGGCGACGGCCTACGGCGCGGGCCATTACCTCGTGGTGTTCGATTTGGGCGAGACGGATTACGTCTGCAATTACATATTGAACGGCGGGAGCAAGGCGGAGTTTCTGGAGAAGTTCAAGGGCGCGCACTCGCCCGGCTTTGATCCCGAACTTCACCTGCGGGCCGTCGGCGTGGCGAACCAGACCACGATGCTGCGCGGCGAAACCGAGGAGGTGCAGCGCCGCTTTCGCGCCGCGATGGAGAAAAAGCACGGCGCGGACAAGGTCGCCGAGCACTTCCGCTTCTTCGACACGATTTGCGGCGCCACGCAGGACCGGCAGGACGCGCTGGAAAAACTGTTGCGCGAACCGATGAACCTGATGCTCGTCGTCGGCGGCTACAATTCGTCGAATACCTCACATCTGGCCGAGATGGGCGAGAAGGTGCTGCCGACCTACTTCATCAAGAACGCAGCGATGATGGAATCCACCGCGCGCATCCGGCACTGGAACCAGCACACGCACGTGGAGGAAGTGACGCAAGACTGGCTGCCCGCCGGCAAAATCACCGTCGGCATCACCGCCGGCGCGAGCTGCCCGAACAACCTGATCGAGGACACCATCCGGCGGCTGTTCGCGCTGCGGGGGATTTCGGTGCAGGAGTTGATGAAGGGGTAGAGGAAATGAACTGGCGCAATCTGATTCGAGATTAGGCGATTTACGCACTAAACTTTGGGTGCCATGAATCAAAACAAGTCCTCTGGCGGCGTGTCTTCGTTTCTATGGCGG
>JACRJY010000109.1 GCA_016235585.1 Verrucomicrobiota bacterium
AACCCCGCCGTCAGGATTCTGGTTTCCACCGGGGCCATGGTCGGCGGCGGCGTGGAAGGCAAGCTGGAGGAATTGAAGTCCATGGGCATCAACACCGTGCTGCTCAAGCCCTACTCCAACACGACGCTGCTGCGCGAAGTGCACAAGGCCCTGCACCCGCCGGCCAGCAGCAACCCCGCCTGAACTTATGCCTACGATCCTGCTGGCGGACGACGATGATGCGCTCGCCAATGTCATCCACAAAATCCTCACCCGGGCCAAGCACCAGGTCTTCCGCGCCCGCAACGGCGCGGAGGCTTTGCAGCTCTACGACACGCACGCCGTGGATCTCGTGCTGACCGACCTGATCATGCCGGACATGGACGGGCTGGAGCTGATCCAGAAACTGCGCCACGCCGCTCCCGCCCTGAAAATCATCGCCATGTCCGGCGGCGGGCGCAACACCCCCGGCAGCTATCTCCCGGTCGCGCAGCATCTGGGGGCGGCCTGCACGCTGGCCAAGCCGTTCTCCGGCGCAGATTTGCTGGCGGCCATCGAAACCGTTTTGGGAAAGACCTGATGCCAGACCCTCACGGGTGGAGATTGGTTCCAGCCCCGTCCGCGCGCCCTTTGACTTTTCCCGCCGATGGGCGATGATGCCGCCGCGATGCCACACGCCGCCGCCAGACCAGCCGAAGCCCGCCCGCCCGCCGCCCCCCGGCAGGTGTGCGATCTGTGCGGCAGCGCGTCCTGCAGCGTCTTCGCGCAAAAAGGCCGCGGCGGCTCGAAGCTCACCACCGTCATCTGCCGCGAGTGCGGCCTCGTCTACACGAACCCGCGCCCGTCCGAGCGCGACAACGCGGAGTTTTACCACAAGCAATACTGGGGCGATTACAAGGATCAGTCCGCGCCGGATGAAAAGTTTTTCAAGCGCCGCCTGCCGAAGATCAGGCCGATGCTCGCGCTGCTGCGGTCGCATCTCCGGCCCGGCATCAAGGTGCTGGAGATCGGCTGCAGCGTGGGCGCGCTGCTGTGGTCCATGAAGAACCACGTCGGGGCCACCGGGCAGTTCATCGGCGTCGAGGCGCACGAGGGCCACGCGAAGTTTGCCCGCGAGGAAAAGGGCTTGGACATCCGTTGCGGCCTGCTGCACGAGGTCACGCACAAGCTGCCCGCCGGCGGCTTCGACCTCGTGGTGATGAACCACGTGCTCGAACACACCACCAGCCCGACCGGGGTGTTTGCCACGATCAAGAAACTTTTGAAGCCCAACGGCCTGCTCGTGGTGGAGGTGCCGAACGTCGAGGCGCCCGGCTCGCGGCTCTCGCATTTCTTCCACGTCGCCCATCACTACGCCTTTTCCCCGCGCACGCTCCAGCGGCTCGCGCAGAAGACCGGCTTCAAGGTGAAGCGCCTGGACGCGCTCGACGGCGACCTGCCCGGCACGCGCCTGAACGCCACGTTTGAAAAACCCTCCGTCGCCGAGGAGCCGGACCTGCCGACGAAGTTCATCCGCGACGACCCCGCCGAGCGCGCCAAGGCGCTGCGCCGCTACGAGCGCTGGTATTGGCTCACCGCCGCGAGCCTGCGGAAAAAAGTCACGCACTGGCAGCGCCAGCGAGCTTGAGCGCGCCCACGGGCACGGCGTCCTCGCCCAGCCCGGCGAGCAGCACGCGCGGCCCCGGCAGAAAAACCTCCATCACAAAACGGCCCAGCGCCGCCTGCACCGCCGCGCGCAGCGGTTCGCCGACGAGCGACAGCCCGCCGCCGAGAATGATCACCTCCGGGTGAAGCAACTGCGTGACGTGCGACAGGCCGAACGCGAGGTCTTCCGCGACTTCATCGAGAATCTCCCGCGCGAGTTTGTCGCCCTGTTGCAGCGCCGCCGCGAGAAAGCGCGCTTCGCCGCCGGGCGATGCGGCGGTAGTGGGACAGGCGTCCCGCCTGTCCGTTGAGGCTCCCGCCACCTCCAGCGCGCCCAAGTGCATTGAGCCGCTCTCTTCGACAGGCAAGATGCCTGTCCCACTAATCAGTTTTGCCAGCCTCGATCCGGGCGCGCCCGCTGCGCGCTCGCGGATTTTTCGATCCACCGCCCAGCCGGAGCAGCGCGACTCGACAATGGTCCCGCTGCGGTCGAGGCGCACGTGGCCAATCTCGGACTCGCCGGGCTTCGCGCCGTGATAGATGCGGCCATCCACCACCAGCCCGCCGCCCACGCCGCTGCCGAGCGTGACGTAGAAAACCGGGTTGAAACTTTTCCCCGCACCACCCAGCGCTTCGCCGAGCGCGGCGACGTTCGCGTCGTTGTCCACCGCGACCGGCAGGCCGGTGAGCGATTTCAGCCACGCGCCGAGCGCGAACTCCGACCAGCCTTCGATCTGATGCGAGCGGCAGATTTTCCCTGTCGCCGAATCCACCGGGCCGCCAAAGCCGACGCCGAGGGCGCGCGGTTTCGTCGCGCGGGCCAGTTCCGGCAGCGCCTGCGCGATTTGCTCGCGGATGCCTTCGCCGCCGCGCGCGCGCTCCACGTCGAAGCGGCGGCGCTCGCGGATGATGCCGTCCGCGCCGCCTGCGACGAGCTGCAGTTTCGTGCCGCCGATTTCAATGCCGATGAAGTTGTTCATGCGCTGGTGTTCCGTGCAATTATCCAACTGCCGCCGCCTTCCCCCTCACCCCGGCCCTCTCCCGCCGGGAGAGGGAGAATCGTATTCCGCTTTCGGGCAAGCCAGGCGCGGAAAAAGCAGAGCTCGCGTTCAAACAACGTGGAGTTTTCGATGACTTTTCCCTCTCCCCAAGGGAGAGGGTTAGGGTGAGGGGAAGGTCGCTCACAAACTTCAAGAAGAGTTCAGCTTGTCCCGCCGGCCTGTGTCGCCCTGGAAAACTGCCAGAGTATCCAGGTGATTTCCTCGTGGAAGGCGTGTTTGCTCGGATAGGCGAACAGCTCGCCGGCGTTTTCGCGCAGCAGATACGCGCCGCGGTTCACCGCCGCCTGCGGCGCAAAGCGCGCAAGATCCTGCACGATCAGCGTGAGGTCTTTGAGCGGGTCTTTGGTCCGCCGCGCGCCGAGATATTGGAACAGCAGCGCGGGCGCGGTGTCGATCTCGACGGAGTAGCGCGCCACGGCGCGGCCGAGGAAAATATCCAGCACCGGCCGGTGGACGCGCTGTTCCTCCGAGCGGAACTCGGTCACGGGCTTGTTTTTGCCGGGCAGGGGGATGCCGATGCCCGCGCCCATCATCATGGCCGCCGTGTTCGCGCCCATCCGCGCGGCGTCGCCCCAGCCGAAGTTGCCGGAGGTGGACTCGGTGCGCGTGCGCGCGAATTCCGACACCAGAATGCTCCCCGCCGCGATGAGGGAAATGTGCCGCCAGTCCACGGTGAAAGGCCGGCCAATCGCGTCGTAAACGATCAGCCCCTGTGGCTGGCATTCGAGGCGGCGCAGGAACTTGGTGGGCGGCAGCACCGGCAGTTCGCTTTCCGGCACGACGAGGGTTTCGATTCCCTGCGAGCGCAAGGTGCCGGAGAGTTTGCCCGCGACTTCCGCGGACTTGCCCTTGACCAGCACGCCGAACGCATCCTTCGCCAGAATCGCCGCGTCCGCCGCCGTCAGGCCGGGGATGCCGGCGAAGGCGGCCTTGAGTTTTTCCACGTCGGGAATCTCCAGCGACTTTTGCAGGACGGCGTAATTCATGTTCACTCCTTGATGAAGCGGCGCAGCACCGTGCCCAGCCGCTCGATGCCGGTGCGGAGGTCGGGGATGCCTGCGCTGCCGAAGCTCAAGCGCATCTCGCCGTCCGGCTTGGAGCGCGACGAATCGTCCGCGTAGCACAGCGCGCCCGGCACGTAGAACACGCCGCGCGCGAGCGCGGCCTGAAAGAACTTCGACTTCACGCCGGTCTTCACGCGCGCCGGCAGCCGCGCCCAGTGATACAGCCCGCCCTCCGCGCGCCGCCATTGCACCGCCGCCGGGAAATGTTTTTTCATCGCGACGTGCATCGCGGCGGCCTTGGCCGCGTAGCGGGCGCGCAGCTCCACCAGATGTTTCTCGTATCGGCCCGAGGCGATGGCGCGGGCGAGGAGTTTTTGCAGCAGATGCGCCGTGCCGAAATCGTGGTTGCCCTTGATGTTGAGAACAACCGTCCGCAGCGGCTCCGGCAGCAGCCCGAAGCCGACGCGGATGCCGGTCGCGAAGGGCTTGCTGTAAGTGCCGGTGTAAATCACGCGCTCGGAAAATCCCTTCGCCGTGAGCGCGGAGGGAACGTCGCCGCCGGTGAAGCGCAGCTCGCGATACGCCGCGTCCTCGAGCAGGTAAATCGGATGGCCGGCGGCGCGCTCGTAGCGTTTCAGGATTTGCAGCGCCGCAACTTTCTTCGCGAGCGAAGTCGTGATGCCGGTCGGGTTTTGATAATAGCTGACGAGATAGAGCAGTTTCACGCGGCGCAATTCACCACTGCGTTTCAGCGCGGCGAGCGTGTGCTCCAGTTGCTCCAAATCAATCCCGTCCTCGTTCAGCCGGATTCCCCGGCAGCGCAGGCCGTGGCTCTGCGCGATGCCGAGAAAGACGAAGTAGGTCGGGTCTTCGACAAGCACGATGTCGCCGGGGTCGCAGAGCGCCTCGGCGAGGATGTAGAGCAGTTGCTGCGAGCCGTGCGTGATGACGACGCGCTCGACCGCGTAGGCCGCCGCGCCGCGCTTCGCGCCGTCGAGGTGGCGCAGGCGTTCCGCCGTCAGCTCGCGCAGCAGCGGGTCGCCGGCGGTGGAGCCGTATTGGAGCGCGGGCTGGCCGGTGCGGGGCGAGGCGAGGATTTCATCGAGCACGGCGCGCGCGTCGTCCACGGGGAGCGAGGGGTTGTCCGTGAAACCGGCGGCGAGCGAGATGAGGTTGGGGCGTGTGAGCGCCAGTTGTATCAGCCACGAAATGGCGGGCGGGCCGGTGCGGCGGCCAAGCTGGGACAGCGCGGAAGATTTCATCGGTTCGAGACTGCGCGGCGGATTGTGGCAGAACACGGCAGAACGCGCCGCAAAAAATTTTCCCGCGAACCGCGCGGTTTGGCGTCCACCCTTCAGGGTGTCAGTGGCGCGGAAAGCACGCTGAAAAGCAGCGCGGAAAGTCCGACAGGCTGCTGGCACCAGTTCGCCGCCATGTGTCTTTGACCCGCCGACACCCGGCGCAGCCCGCCGCCATGTATCCCAGCGCTGACGCCACCAACTCCGGCCCTGGCGACATCCACGTTCCGCGCCGCCGCCGGGGCCGTAGGAGCCGGCCTTGAACCATTGCCATTCCAATCGCGAAGTTCAACCGCCTGGTTCCTTGTTGAAAATCGCGGGAAAGTTCGGCTCGACCTCCATGCTTGGCGGGTTCATGGTCAAAAAGTGTATTGCCCAACATAACCCCAAGCGCTTGCATTCTTGTCCGGTTCAGCCTTCTTTGCACCCGGCGGTCTTGGTCACCATCGCGGTGCAATGCCACAATTTTCAAAACCGGCTTTGCTGGATGCTTTCCAGCCTGGGCCAGCAGACGCGCAAGGATTTGCTGGTGGTGGACGTGGCGCATCTGCCGGGGAACGGCACGCCCAGCACCGAGACGGTGCTGCAATTTTTTGCGCCGCACCTGACCATCAAAGGTTCCACCTGGAATGAGCTTTCGCTGTTCCAGAAGCGCGGCCTGGTGCGGAACCGGCAGCTTCAGGAATGCCGCACGGAGTGGCTGCTCTTCGCCGACTGCGACATGGTTTATCACCCGGAGTATTTTGAGCGGCTGGCGGCGGAACTGGGGCGCGCCCACGCGCAGGCGACCTATATGTTGAGCTCCGGGCGGATGAGCAACCCGATAGAGCAGGCGAACGCGCTGGTGGACCAAGCGATTTCCACGGGCGGCTGTCTGGTGGAAAACGCCTACGCGCGGGCGGAGGCGCTGCGGCCCAGGATCCGCAAAAGCAACGTGGGCGCGGGCTATTCGCAGCTCATCAACGTGCGGCACGCGCCGCACGACGGCTATTACGTGCGACCGGAGGAGAACGCTGACTGGGCGTGGGACGAGCGCTACCAGAAGGCACGGAGCGACATCCAGTTTCGCCGAAGAATCGCCCGCACCGGCGGTGCGCGGAGGAAGCTTCCCCGCTGGTTCACGTTTCAGCTAATTCACCTGAACCACTTTCACGACCGGGAATTTGGCCGGCACCTCGAAGACCAGCGGTGAGCGGGCGGCTCACGTTTCCCCGGTCCAAAGATCGGGCGTTTCCCTGACCGCCACCACGCCGATGCCGCAGCGGCATTCCGGCGGGAGGCGGGTTTCGATGAACTCCCAGTGGCGTTGGTGTTGGGATTTGATCTGCTGCCAGGCCTTGTCCACGGAAGCCCCGGCCAGCACGATGTCGTGAAATCCCGCCAGGCGGCAGTGCGCCCGCACCTTCTCGAAATCCTGCAGCACCCAGGGTTCGCTGTGGTTCGCGTCAATGAAGGCGGCGTCGAACGACTCGCCGGCCAGGTTGATGTCCTTGGAGTTTTGCGGGCGGAACTCGATGCTGCCGAAGCGCTGTCGGTAGGCCTCCCAGTCCCTCAATTTGCTCGTCCGATCATAGCCCACGGTGCGCTCGTAATTGGGAACCGCAGCTCGCAGATACGAGTCCACCATGAACAGCGAGCCGCCCGTGCTGACGCCGATTTCCACGTAGGAGCGGACGTGGTTGCGGGCGAGGAAAACGAGGAACCGCGCAAACTCCGCCGGATACTGCACGATCCGCAGCCGCGTGCCGTGCCAGTTCAAACGGGGATACCGGCAGTGCGGCATGAGGAAATACGTGAGCCACTCCACGTCGAGCAGCTTGTCCTGGCTGGCCATGAAGCAGTCGTAGACCTCGTGGCAGCGCAGGTCGCGGACGGTTTTCGTCGTCGTCACGCTTCTCCGATTGTCAAACCACCGCTTCATGTTCACCAGCTTCACCGGCTCCTGCCAGAGCGTCGCGCAATACCAGCTCGTCGTGTCCTGGCTCGGAATGGCCATCCGGCCGCCGTTGGTGCGCTCCAGGTGTTCCGCCATGCGGCGGGTGAACGCCGTTTTTTCAATGTGGCAGAAGGAATTGAAGCGCAGCGGCAGCCCGTGCGCGTTGCCGGGGCGGTGACTCACCGGCTTGTCCGTCACTTCAAACCGCGTTTTGAAGCGGGGCTGCTGCGGACTGAACACCTCGTCCAGCCGGTTGAACCAGTGCTGCGTCGCCGCCGCGTCGCCCTTCATCCGCGTGAAGCCCCATCGGTGGCTGACCACCGTGTGGTTCGCGTAGTCCGGCCATTCCCACCACGGGCGGTGCGGATGGCAGTCGGCGTCCAGCTTCATCCAATACTCCGTCTCCACGTGCCGGGCGACGCCGGGCAAAAAGGCGGCGAGCATGAATTCCCGCCGGCTGGCCGCCGGGTGCGGATATTCCCAGCGCACGATTTTGACGTTCGGGTAATCGAGGAATTCCCGCTCGTGGCTGCCCTGGAAGCCGTTGACGAAAATCAGGAAGCGCTGCTCCTTCAGCCCCGGCAGCCGCATCCACGCCCGGATGTTTTCCTTCAGTCGGGCCGCGTATTGCGGATCCACCGCCGTCACCACCGTCAAATCTTTGCGGCGGCGGAGTGTTTTGTGGAAGCGCGCCAGCCGCCGGTCGCCCCAGGATTCCCGCAGCGTGTCGGCGTGCTTCGGAAAGGACGCGAGCAGTTCAAAATAATGTTCCTTCCACAGGTCGCAGCGCGGATTGTCCGGCTGGCAGTGCTTGCGCCCGTGATAATGCACGATGCGCGCCTGCTCGATGTCGCCGAACGCTCCCGAAGTGTTCCAGACATGGTGCGCCAGAAAATGCCGGTGGTGCGGCAACAGCAGTTGCAGCGCGAGTTCGTCCACCATGAGCCGGTTGCACTCCGCCGCCACGCCGCGCCGCGTCAGCTCCTCATACGCCGGCAGGATGGCCGCGCCCTTCGACCAGCCCTGGACGCCGCTGTTGATCGCCTTGCCGTAGGCGAGCGCGGGCGGCACCAGTTCCGGCGCGACCTTGTTCCACTCCGTGATGCGCCGCGTCATGCGGGGCGAATCCGTGCGCCAGCCGTTGAACCACGTCGCCACGAAACCGAACTCGCGCGTCCACTCCAGGAATTCCTCCACCGGCCCGCGCACAATCGTGTCCGCGTCCAGAAACATCGCGTGGTCGTCCTCCATCTGCCGCCAGAGCGCGGCCTTGGCGACGAGCACCGTGTCGGCGGAGGGCGGGAGCGGGCGGATTTCCACGCGCAGCTCCGCGAGCAGCGCGGCGAATTGCGCGGGCAGTTCGCCCTCCTGCATCAGCTTGACCGGCCCGGAGTAATGCTTGCGGAGCGAGAAGATCGAGGTCAGCAGGCGCACGCAGCAGGACGTGCCGCGATTGTAGTAGAGCACGCAGGCGCTCATTTCCCCTTGCCCTCTTTCTTGTCCTTCGTCTTGGTGTCGTAAAGGCCCTTGGTGCGCTCGTTCCGCACGTCCACAAAGTCAAACTCATCCCGCACGTTCTCCACCGCCTCGTCGAACGAAATAAAATCAAACGCCTTGAGGTTGCTCGCGGGGTTGCAGTTCAGAACGTGAAAATCCTCCTGCTCAAACAGGGGCCGCAGCTCGGCGAAGCGCTCGTTCAACTGCTGGTAGGTCGCGTTGTTCCCCTTGATCGAGCCGGGGTGGCGATCCTGCTCGAAGTGATACTTGCTCTGCTCGTTCATGGTGAAGTCCACGCCCAGCAGATACACCCGCCGGAGGCCGAGGGTGAAGAGGATGCGCAGCGCCGCCAGCATCACCGAGCGCCCGCCGCCCAGCTCCTTGTGGTTGCCCCAGTTGATGCAGTCCTCCCACAAGAACTGCTTCGCCTTGAAGTGCTCGTTGCGCTTGAAATAAACCATGTTCGGGCAGTCGCCCACGCGCAGCTCCATGAACTTCCACGCGTCGCTGTTGAAGATGAATTTGCCGGCGTGGCAGATGGGGACAAACTTTTGTATCGTCGGATCGAGCCAGATCGAGCGCAGGAAATGATCCGGCGAATCCACGCACGTCCAGAGGTTCGGGCGGAAGGTCTTCACGGAATTGTTCAGCCCCATTGTCAGCACGCCGGGCTGGTGGAGTTTGGCATGATCCAGCGTGGCGAAGGACGGCCCGCCCGCGATCAGGAACGCCGAGCGGCCCCGGTAAAGGTCGCCCAGCCAGAGCGGATGATGATCCTGCGTGAAGAGCAGCGGGGCGGGCTGGAGGAAGCGGTGCTTGAACTTGTGATAGCCCTCGTGCCGCGAGCGGCCCCACCGCGCGATGCGGTCGTCGTTCACGTCCTTCTTGCCGGCGACGGGCGTTTCAGTGAGGCGGGTGCGGGTGTCCATCGGAAAAAATCGGAATGCGCCGCCTCATTTGGTTTTGGCAGCCGGTGAGGGCCTTGCCTCGCTTAACAAACTGGCGGCATTAGCCACCCTCGCTGCTCAAATCCGAGATTTCGCTGGCCTCGGATCCGCCGCTGCTCAAGTCGGAAACCTCGCTGGCCTCGGATCCGCCACTGCTCAAATCCGAGATTTCACTGGCCTCGGATCCGCCGCTGCTCAAGTCGGACGGTTCGCTCGCTTCAGATTCTTCGCTGTCGTAGGAGGGCATAGTGTTTGGCTTATTTTTTAACGGTTATGATTTGTCACCCGATTACCAGCAGTTCACCCCTCGACGTCTCAACACTCGTTGAAAGCGTCATCAGATGACGCATTGTTGGAACACTCAATGATCGTATTTTTCAAGTGACTGTTTGGCAACGAAAACTTCCCGCTGCCACGAACCCGCCACGCTTCCACCGCACCCGGATGGAGCAGGAGGGCGCGCCTCCAATTCCGCGCCTTCCTCCCGCCCATGTCCCGCTCCCGCGCGCATCCCCGTTCCCGCGCGGCTCCCATCAATTTTTCCCTAGCGTCCGGCAAACTTTTCAAACGTCAACGCGCGCAGATTAGCATCTTCCCAAAAACTGCCTATACGTGCAGACCCACCCCCCCACCCCCCCCCATCGAAAACCGCGCCGCGGGCGGCGGGCGCATACTTTGGCTGGCATCGCGGCGTGTTTCCGGCTACAACCGGCGCGTGGCGTCCCAATCCGAAGCCGAGTTGATTGCGCGCTGCCGCCAGGGCGACGCGGCGGCGTGGGATGCCGTGTTTGACCGGCATTACGCGGCGGTCGGGCGCTTCGTGCTGCAAACGGGGCCGGAACTTTCGCCCGAGGACGCGGAGGAAATCGCGCAGGAAACTTTCCTCGCCGCCATCAAGAACCTGGCCTCGTTCCGCGGCCAGGCGCAGTTGCAGACGTGGCTCTTCCGCATCGCCCTCAACAAGGCGCGCGATTTCCGCGAGCGGGGCCGGGCCGCCAAGCGCGGCGGCGGGCGGGCGGCGGTGTCGCTCCAGGCCGAAGACCCGGAGACGGGCCTGCCGCTGGATCCGCCGAGCGACCTGCCCGCGCCGGACGAGCAGGCGGTGCTCGGCGAGCAGGAGCGGCTGGTGATGCAGGCGGTGGACCGGCTGAACGAGCCGTGCCGCGAAGTCATCCAGCTCCGCTACTTCGCCGACCTCGGCTACGAGGAAATCGGCCGCGAGCTGAAGTTGAACGAAAAGACCGTGAGTTCGCGCTTGAGCAAGTGCCTCGACAAGCTGGAGTCCATCGTGCAGGAACTTTTTTTGCGGGAGCGGACGGCGGTTTCCCCGTCCAACTGAACGCGATATGCCAGCCGAACCGGAAAGACACGTTGAAAAACTGCTGCGCGCCTACTCCAAGCGTCGGCGGGAGGAGGCGGCGCGCATCCCGGAACTGCACCCGGCCACGCGCCAGATGCTGCGGGACGAGGCGGCGCGCACCTGGCGTCCGGGAACGGCGGAGGCCGAGGTGGGGGAGAAGTTCGGCGGCAGCCTGTGGCTGCGGCTGGGTTTTGCCGGCGCGGTGGGCGCGGTGATCGTCGCGGCGGCGGTTTTCATGCGCCCGGGCAAGGAGGGCTTTGATCTGGCGAAGAATGAAAAGCCGCGCGGCATGGCTCCGGCCTCCGAACCGGCCAGCGCGGATCGCCTGACGGAAGCCAGACAAAACACGCCCGCGCCTCCCGCCGCGCCCGCCGCCACCAAGCCGCCGGAAAACAAAGAATTGTCAGGCCGGGAAATGTTGCGGACGCGCGATGCCGCCTCCAGCGCCCGGCGCGCGGACACGCCCAAGCTGGCGGTCACGGCGACATCTTCAGATCGCACAGCAACGCTCACCGTGACGGTGGCGGACACTGGCGGAGTGGCGGGAAAAGACTTGGCCGACTGGCGCACCCAACTGCGCTTCAGCGAGCCGGCGGAGCGGAAACTTCTGGCGAGCTACGAGGGCTCGGCGGGCGTTTCCCGGAACCGCCCGCCGGAGTTCGTCACGCGCCCGGAGCCGCTCTACGGGCTTTACACGGAGCTGCAGTCCGCATCCGTCCAGTTCGCCGAGAGCAGCCAGACGACCAAGTCCATCGAGGAGATGACCCGGCAGCTCGTCGCCGCCGCCCGCGTGCAGCGGGCCGGGGATGATCAGAAAAAACTCGACCAGCAGCCGCTCGCACAACAGTCCTCCCAGCGGGCGCGCTTCCGCCAGTCCGCCGTCGTGGCGGAGCAGCCGCAGGTGATGAACTCCTTCGTCATCGAGCAGACGGGCCGGCAGATTCGCATCATCGAGGACGACGGCTCGGTCTATGAGGGGCAGATCACCGGAGCGCCGATCCCCGCGCGCGTCGAACCGGCGAAAGTTGAAAAGGCGGTCGAGGCGGAAAGGGTGATGAAGGCAAAATCCGCCGTGACATTGAGTGATCAGGCGGCTCCCGCCGCCGCGTCCACCGCGATGGAGACGGTTTCGTTTGTGGCGCTTGGCTTCAACCGCACGCTGGGTCAGGCGGTGGTGTTCCGGGGGAATTTTGAATCCGCCGCCGCGCCGGGGGGGCAGGCGCAGGCCGAGGGGGCGAAGCTGGGCCAGACGCAAGTCCAGCGGCTCGAAGCTGCCGTCCCGGCGAACCAGAGCGGCGTGGGCGGCGCGCGGAGCAACGCCGTTCTCTACTTTGGCGGTGGTTTTACCGAGGCATCCGCCGTCGGCCAGGCCCAAACCCAAGGCGGGTCGGCGGTCAGCGGCATCCGGGGCAAGGTGACGGTCGGCGGAGCGGTGGAGGTGGAGATCCGCGCCGTGCCGGAGAAGCCGTAGGGCGGGGTTTGGCGCGCCGTCAGATTTTGAGGGCATCGCAGGAACAGTGCCGGAATCAGCGCACCGAAACTTTCTGTTTCATCCCTTGACGGGGGCGGAGGCGCTCTCCATATTTTCCGGCTCTTTTGAGATTCGAGTGTGAGTTGAGTTCCCAAAGACCACTATGTCCAAACCAAAGGTGAAGACGCCGGCCCGCCCCGCCGCCAAGCCCAAATCCATTGCTCCGCGCGCCGCCAAGCCGGCGCGCGGCCACAAGGAATCCGCCGCCCCGGCCAAGCCCCCCGTCCCCCCCGCCGCCAATGGCGATCCGGCGGCCCCCGGCCTGACCGAGGTCATCAAGAGCCAGTCGGGCCTCGATTTGACCGAGAAGATCAAGGATCTGATCCGGCTGTCCCAGGAGCAGGGCTACCTGACCTATGGCGACATCAACGACGCGCTGCCGGACACGCTGATCACGCCGGATGACATGGAGGAAATCCTCTCCAAGCTCCGCAACCTTGAGATCGAGATCGTGGACCAGGCCGAGGTGGACCGCGTCAAGCAGCCGGAGCCGGAGGAGGAGCCGGAGGACAAGTCGCGCCTCGACATCCTCGACGACCCCGTCCGCATGTATCTCAAGCAGATGGGCCAGGTGCCGCTGCTGACCCGTGAGCAGGAAGTCGAGATTTCCAAGCGCATCGAGGACGCGGAGAACGAGGTCAAGAAGATCATCTACAGCTTCGGCTTTGCCGGCAAGGAGCACATCGCACTCGCGGAGAAGCTGATTTCCGAGCCGCCGAAGGAGCGCTTCGACCGCGTGATCCTCGACAAAAAGATCGAGAGCCGCGACAACCACCTCAAGGCCCTCCGCAAGCTCGTCAAGGAAGTCCGCGCCCAGGATCAGGCCGTGGACGAGCATTTCGCAGCGACGCAGCACGCGCCCAACAAGGCGAAGAAGGAAAAGTCGCAGGCCGCCTTCAAGAAGGCCGACGAGAGGCTGCAAAAATCATTCCCGAAGTTTTTTTACAAGCAGAAGGTCATCGAGGAGATGACGCTCGTGGCCGAGAACATCCACGACAAAATCCAGGCGAGCCTGACCGCCATCCACGAGATGGAGCAGCACCGCAAATCGAACCAGCAGCAGGCGATCATTGACTCCGAGCGCAAGAAAATCCGCGCGCTCGAGGAGTTCGTGCGCATGAGCCACACGCAGTATCTGGAGGCCTACCGGCAGCTCCAGCACTTTGGCAAACGGGCGCTCCAAGCCAAGACCGAGATGGTCGAGGCCAACCTGCGCCTCGTCATCTCCATCGCCAAGAAATACACCAACCGCGGCCTCTCCTTCCTCGACCTCATCCAGGAAGGCAACATGGGCCTGATGAAGGCCGTCGAGAAGTTCGAGTATCGCCGCGGCTACAAATTCTCCACCTACGCGACGTGGTG
>JACRJY010000108.1 GCA_016235585.1 Verrucomicrobiota bacterium
CGGCACGAACTGCGTCCCGGCGTCCTCCAGGATGGTCAGGTCGGGCGGGAAGCTCAACGTCGGCGCGTCGTTGACCTCCAGCACCGTGATGACAAACGTGTTGGTGAGCGAATCAAAGCTGCCGTTGACGGTGCCGCCGTTGTCCCGCAGCAGAATCGTGATGGCCGCCGTCCCGCTCTGGTTGGGCGCGGGGGTGAAGGCCAGCTCCATCGAGGTGCCGACGGTGCCGGTGAAGTTGGTGATCACAAAGTTCGTAAGCTCCGGCAGCAGCCCCGGGTTGGAATTGCTGAAGGTCAGCGTGAGGGTCTGATACCGCTCATCCAGCGAGCCGCCGGTGGTGATGCCGTCGAGCAGCAGCGTCTGCGCCCCGTCGTCCTCCAGCAGGGTGAGGTTGGTGAAGAGGTTCATCGTCGGCGGGTCGTTCGACGCGAGCACCGTCACCGTGAAGGTGCGGATCAAGGTGTCAATGCCGCCCGGCGGCGTGCCGCCGTCGTCCCGCAGCGTGAGGGTGATGGTCGCCGTCCCGCTGGCCTCCTCGGCCGGCGTGAAGCTCAACTGCCCCGTGGACTGGCCGTTCGTGTAGATCAGCGTCAGCAGGTTCGATGAAATGACCGGCGTCGTGGAATTTGTATAGCCTTGGACGACGATGTTGTCGAAAAGGGCGTCGCCGGCAACTCCACCGGAGCCAAGCCAGTCTTGCAGCTTGAGGTGGAACGCCCCGACATTCGTGCCCTCCAAGTTGACGGTCACGCGATGCCACTGGCCGTCGTCCAAAAGCTGGAAGGCACCGGGGAAGGCATCGGACGTTGCGGCAATCCACGTTTCACCGCCGGCGTCCAAGCCGGGTGAAACACCGACCATGCCGCCGAAGTCATCCGCGACACTGCCGACCTGGGAAAGGCCAAGGTAGTCAAAACTGATCTCAATCGAATAGAAGGTGGAAAAAACATTGGTGGTGAAGAGGTCGCCACCGTCATTCGTTCCCGTGAACGTCAGCACCTTGCCCCGGGTGCCGAGCGGATCGTTGACAACAACCGCCTGGTTGGTGCCGCCATTCTTGCCGGTCCACCGGCCCAGCCCCGACTCGAAGTCCTCCGCGAACAGGACGGGCCGGGGCAGAATCGCCGTCACGACATCGGCGGTGATGGTAAGAACCTGGCCTGCCTCGTTGTAAGGCCCGGCGCTGATGCCCGTGAGCGGGATGACGATCTGGCCGGGGTCTTCCGCCAGCGTCAGATTCGCAATCAGATCCATCGTCGGCGGGGCGTTGGCCGAGATTTGCACGAGGAACGTGTTCGTCGTCGCGTCCACCCCGCCGTTGCCGGTCGCCCCGCTGTCCTGCGCCACCACGGCGATGGTCGCGGTGCCCTGTTCGCCCGCCGCCGGGGTGAAGGAAATCTGGCCCGTCGAATTCGGACTCACGGAGGTGACCGGCGTGGCCGGGATGAGCGCCGGGTTGCTGGAGGCGATGACCGTGGCCGTCAGGGTCAGCCCCTGCCCCGCCTCGTCCGGCCCGCCGCCCGGCGCGATGTTCGTCACGAGGACGGTCTGCGGGCCGGGGCTGGGGAAGAACGCGAGGTTGGTGATCACCCCGAGGGTGGGCGCGTCGTTCACCGGCAGCACCGTCACGGTGAAGGTGTTGGTGAAGGCATCCACGCCGCCGGCGGTTGTCCCGCCGTTATCACGAAGAATCACCGTGATGGTCGCCGTGCCGTTGGCGTTCGTGCGCGAGGCGTAGGCGATCTGGCCGTTGGCGTTCGGGCTGGTGTAGTTCGTGGCGACAATCCGCACCAGGTTCGTGTCGCTCGACAGCACCGACATCGTGAGCGGCTGCGTCTCCAAGCCGGCGGTGACGTTCGTCAGGTTCATGACCTGCACCCCGGCATCCTCGACGATGGTCACGGCGTTGGATTCGAGCGTGAACGTCGGCTGGGAGTTCGTGGGCCGCACGGTGACGGTGAAACTTCTTGAAATGCTGTTCGTGCCGCCATTGGCCGATCCACCAAAATCCCCGGCCGTCACGGTAATCGTCGCCGTGCCGGAAAGGCTGGCGGCCGGGCGGAAGCTCAAGAGGCCGGTGGAATTCGGATACTGGTAGCTGTTCGTCACGCCAGCCGTGGCCAGTAGCGCGGACGGCGCGGCCACGACGCTTCTGCTAAAGGTGAAGTTCTGCGTGATCTCGTTCGGTGGCCCCGCCGCGATGCCGCTCAACGGCACGAGCTGCAAGGGCGGGCTGATGGCCAGCACCAGGTTGGTGAGCGGGTTGAGCGTCGGCGCGTCGTTCACATTCGTGATCGTGAGCCGGAAGGTGTTGGTGCGCGTGTCCACGCCGCCGTTCAACGTGCCCGCATCGTCCTTGACCAGCACCGTGATCGTGACCGTGCCAAAGGCGTTGGTCAGCGGCGTGATCGTCAGCGTGCCGGCGTTCGGGTAGTTCGTGCCAGTCGAATTCGTGTAGGCCAGCAGCGGCGGCGCGATGACGTTGGTGTTGAGCACCCCGCTGGAATTGGTCACAAACGCCGGCACGGACACCCCGCTCACGAACGCCGTGACCGTCAACGCCTGGCCGGCCTCGTTGGTGCCGCCGCCCGGGGTGATGTTGAGCAGGCTGAAGTTCGTCGGGCCGGAATCCTCCAGGATCGTCAGGTCGGGAAGTGGCGTCATCGTCGGCGCGTCGTTCTGATCCACCACGGCGATCGTGAACGTGCGGCTGATCCGATCCACGTCCGCCGACCGGCTCGTCCCGCCATCATCCGCCACGGTGACGGTGATGGTCGTGGTGCCGCGCTGGTTGGCCGCCGGGACGATGGTCAGCCGGCCCGTCGAGTCCGGGTAATTATAGCTCACCGCCAGGTTGCCGGGCAGGTTGGGAATCAGCCCCGCGTTGCTCGAGGCCGCCGTGACCGTGATGAACTGCAGCTCGCTGCCGCCCACCCGGATCTGATCCAACGGGATCACCAGCGGTGCCCCGCCGTTATCCTCGATGATGGTGAGGCTGGCGATGGGCTGCAGCGTCGGCGCGTCGTTCACCGGCAGCACCGTCAGGGTGAACGTGTTGGTGAAGGCGTCCACCCCGCCATTGAACGTCCCGCCGTCATCCCGCACGATGACGGAGACGACCGACGAGTAGGGGTTCGTCGTGAACGGGAAATTCGTGAGCGTCGCAAACCGCAGCGTGCCCGTCGTGGCCGGCCAGGTGTAGTTGAAATCCAGTGTCGGAAACAAAAACCCATCCGCCGCCTCGGCGCTCACCGTCAGGAACTGCGAGAGGCCCCCGCCCGCAATGACATTGCTCAACTGCAGCGTCACGTAGCCCGAATCCTCATACACGATGATGTTCGTCACACTGATGGACACCACTCCGCCACCGCCGCCAACCACATTGGTGCCCGTGAACACCACCACCGGATACGGCACGCTCGCGTTCAAGTTCGTTGTAAACACCAGGTCAAACGACGGCGGCGCGTTCGTGAAGACCACGTTGATGTCGCGCTTGGCCGACCCGTCGTTCACGAGGAACGACACCTGCCGCAGCCGGTTCGTCGTCAGCGAATTCGTGTTGACGTAGATGACGCTCCGCAGCGCGTCCTGATATTGGTCCACCGTGCCGCTGCCCGACAACACCAGGCTGCCCGCGCTGATGCCCGGCGCGTCCAGCGTGGCCGGCACCTCCGTGGGGTAAAACTGGCCGGTGATGCCATTCGTGGTGTTGAACACCAGCACATCCTCGCCCGGAATATAAATCGGCCCGTTCGGCAGCGCGTTCGTCTCGAACCGCAGCAGCGCATTGGTGATGAACGCCACGTTCGGGTCAATCAGCCGCACCCCCGCATCCACCGCCAGCGCGAGCGGCGGCACCACGCTCGCCGTGTAGGTCAGCGGCGAGGGCGTCGTCTGCACGATGGTCGAGACATTCCGCTCGAAGACCGCCAGCCCCTGCACCGGCAGCGGCCCGATCACGTTAAAGGCCCCGCCCACGATCACCCGCGACGGCGTGGCCAGCACCGCAAACACGTCGCTGTCCGGCGCGGGCGCCCAGAGCGACGCGTTGTTCGTCTCGATGGACTTGTCCAGCTCCGCCAGCCGCAGCCGGTTCGTGCCGCCCAGCACCGTGAAGATGCCCCCCGCATAAATGTTCGTGCTCCCCGGCACCGACGAAATCGCGTTCACCCGGTTGTTCGCGTTCGGCGCCCAGAAGAGCGGCAGACCCGTTTCCTCGTCAAAACCGATCACATACGGATCGCCCGTCAGCGAGTCCGCCGCGAAGAGTCGGTTCACCAGGCTGTTGCCGGAGCTGTTCGTGGAAAACGTGAACTCCCCCGCCACATACACATTCGTCTCCGACCCGATCAGCGCCGTCACCGCCCCGTTCAAGTTGCAGTTGAACCCGAAATCAATCCCGTTCTCATCAATGCTCACCGACGCCAGCCGCAGCCGCGGCGCGCCGCCGCTGACCGTCACGGCGGTGCCGGTGTTCGTCGCGTCCGCCCCGAGCGCGACGAACGCCCCGCCCACATACAGCCGGTCCCCGAAGTAGGCGCTCGGCACATACGAGAGCGCCAGCACGTTGCTGGCGACCGTCGAGCGCGCGTGCAGCACGAAATTCGTGCTGATCGCCCCGTTGATGGCGTTCACCGCCGCCAGACCGGAGCGCACGTTGGCCACGCTGTTGTTCGTCACCAGCGTGAAATCCCCGCCCACGTAGAGATTCCCGCCGCCGAAGGCCAGCGCCCGCACCGTGTTGTTGAACGCGTTCGAGAAGGACTGGATCACCAGCCCGTTCGACGGGTTGAACACCGCCAGCCGCGCCGGCGCCGTCACATTCGTCGCCCCGAACAAAATGTTCGTCACCAGCGTGAACTGCCCGCCCGCATACACGTTCCCGTTGTTGAGCGCCAGCGTGAGCACGCTGCCGTTCACGTCCGGGTTCCACGGCAGCAGCTCGTTGCGCGCCAGATCCACCGCCGCCAGCCGGCTGCGGAACGCCCCCCGCACAAAGCTGAACGTCCCGCCCAGATACGCCCGCGGGCCGGACACCGCCACCGCCAGCACCGGCCCGCTCATCGCCGGGTCGAACGCCTGCACGATGGGCGGCGCGTTGGTGGTGTCCACCGTGAAATCCGCGTCCAAGGCCGCCGCCCGCCGGCGCGGCACGTCATTCACCGCCGTGAACAGCCCGCCCAGATAGAGCGTGTTCGCCGGCGCGGCATTCGACGGCACATCCATCGCCAGCGCCCGCACCGACCCGTTCACGTTGTTGCTCCACGCCAGGTTCACCGCGTGCACGCCCCCCGTGACGGCCGCCGTCGTGTCCAGCACCACCAGCCGCTGGCGCGGCGCGGCCCCCGCCCCGCTCGTCACCACCGTGAAATCCCCGCCGATGACGAGGTTCGTCTCCACCAGCAGCAGCGCGTGGATGGCCGCGTTGAAGCCGTTCGACCACGGGCGCGTGCTTTCCTGCGAGCCGAGCGTCGAGTTGAGCGCCGCCAGCCGCGTGCGCGGCAGGATGTTCGGCCCGTTGGTGATCCGCACAAAATCCCCGCCCGCGTAGACCGTCGAGCCGATGCCCGGCTGCTCGTCAATCGCCAGCGCCCGCACGGCGGCGTCGGCATCCGCCGCGAAATTGTTCTCGATGCGCCCGTTGAACAGATCCATCTTCGCCAGCCGCACCCGGCTGTTCGTGACCAGGTTCGTGAGCGTCGCGCTCACGTTGACATTGGTGATGCTGGTGAAGGTGCCGCCGAAAAAGAGGCTGTTCCCGTTGGTGAGGATGCCCAGCGCCAGCACGCTGTTGTTGAACGCCGGATTGTTCGCGAACCGGTTCGTGCCCACGGGGTTGATGAACGAGCGCGGCAGGCCCGTCGCCGGATCCAACGCGGCGAAGCGGAAGCGGTTCGTCACCACCGTCAGAGACGGGAAGTTGGTGGTGGTGAACGTGACGTTGGTGAGGGCCACCGTGTTGGTGGCGACAACCTCGAGGTTGGTGGAGACCGAGTTGGTGAAGGTGATCAGGTTCGTCACCACGACGAAGTTCGTGGTGAAGTTCGTCGTGAAATTCGTGAACGTCGTGTTCACGTAGTTCGTGATGGCCGTGAACGCGCCGCCGACGAAGAGGTTCGTGCCCGACAGCAGCAGGGCGTTCACCGTGCCGTTGAAATCCGGCGTGAACACCGGATCCACCGTCAGCGTGCTCGTCAGGTGGACGATCCGCTGCCGGCTGGCCCCGCCCACGGTCACAAAATCGCCGCCCAGATACCACCCGCCCTGCCCGTCCGCGATGACCGCGTTCACCCCGCGCTCGATGAGCGGGAAGCCGGAGAGCAGGTCGCCCGTGGTGGTGTCCACCGGCACGGCGCGCCCGCGGTTCGTGCCCACCTCGGTGAAGCCGCCGCCGAAGTAGAGCGTGTTGTTCGTCGCCACCAGCGCCTGCACCGGGCCGTTGGGCACGATGAAATTGTGGCGCGGCAGATCCGCCACGCCCGCGTCCACGACCACCAGGAAGTTCGTGGTGAACGTGCCCGGGCCGCTGCCCTTCGGATTGTCGCCGTCGTCCACCACCGTCACGGTGATGACGGCGGTGCCGCTGGCGTTGCGCGCGGGGGTGATGTTGATGGCCCCCGTCGTGTTCGGGCTGACATACTCGACCACCGGCGAGATGAGCGCCGGCGCGCTGGAGGTGGCCACCACGATGAGCGACTGCCCGTCCGAATTGTCCCCGGGCGGCTCGCCCGTGGTGATGCCGGACAGCTCCACGATCAGCAGGCCGGGATCCTCCGGCACCCGCACGGTGTTGGTGATGGCCGGGCCGGTCGAAATGGTCGTGAACACATTGGTCTCCAGCGTCAGCGTCGGCGGGTTGTTGCCCGTGGTCGCCACCGTGAAGGTGTTGGTCACGGCGTCGCGCCCGCCGCCCAGCGTGCCGCCGTTGTCCCGCACGACCACCTCCACCGTGGATGTGGCCACCAGCCCGGGGATCGGCGTGAGATACAGGACGGCGTTCGAGCCGGGGCTGGTGTAGTTCGTATCCAGGAACGCGGCGACGATGAAGTTGGTGACGGCGATGCTGTTCGTCACCTGGTTGGTCACCGCCGCGTAGTTCGCCGTGATCGTGACCGCCTCGAAGTTCGTGCTCCCGTTGGCGTTGGTGGTGGTGACGAGGTTGGTGGTGAACGTGACGTTGGTAACCACCACGTCGCTGATGTTCGTCAGCACATTCGTGCTGAAGATGCCCAGGTTGGTGCCGAAGAAATTCGTGTTGAAGACGTTGGAAATCGTCCGGGCGCTGATGCTGATGAACTGCCCGCCCTCGCCCGCGCCCATCGTGATGCCGGACAGTGTCAGCGCCATCGTGCCGGGGCTGGCGTTGGTGCGGATGTTCGCAATCGGCGCCAGCGTGGGCACGGCGTTGGTGCGGATGGTGACGACAAAGGTGTTCGTCACCGCGTCCACCCCGTAGTTGGTTCCGCCCACGGTGAAGCTCCCGCTGCTGTCGCGCGCGATCACTGTGACGGTCGCCGTGCCGAATTCCGTCTCCGCCGGCGTGAAGCTCAACAGGCCCGTCGAGGAGCCGAGGTTGGTGGCCGGGGAAACCAAGAGGTTCGACAGCACCAGGCCGGGGACGCTGGAAGTGTAGCTGGCGGTGAAAAACACCGGCTCGATCACGCCGCCGCCGCCGCTGATGCCGGTGAGCGGCACCGTCACCAGACCGGGGCTGGCATTGGTGGCGAAGCTCGCGATGGGATCCAGCGTGGGCGGGAAGTTGGTGCCGATGACGACCAGGAAGGTGTTGGTGACGGAGTCCACGCCGCCGCTGTTCGTGCCGCCGTTGTCCCGCAGGATCATCGTGAAGACCACGGGCGGATTGGTGCTGCCCTGCTGGTTCGGGGCCACGGTCAACTTGAGCGTGCCGGTGGTGATGCCATTGGCGTTGGCAAAGACGATCTCCGGGTTCGGGATCAGCCCGGAGTCGCTCGACGCGGCGGTGAAGGTGATGAGCGTCTGCACGTTCTGCTCGTTGGGCGGCCCCACCGTGATGTTCGACAGGCCGATGGAATAGACCAGCGGCACCGGGTTGGTGTGCTCGTTCAGATAGACGGTGCTCGTCGGGCCGGAAATCGTCGGCGGGTCGTTGAGCGGGTTGACCACCACGCTGAAGGTGTTCGTCACCGCGTTCACCCCGCCGTAGGACGTGCCGCCGTCGTCGGACACGATGACGGTAAGGGTGGCGGTGCCGGCGGCGTTGGTGAGCGGCGTGAGGTTCAGCAGCGCCGTGCCGTCCGGGCTGGCGTAGGTGAGCATCACGTAGGTGTTCGTCGTCACCACCAGGCCGTTCGTCGTCACCACGGTGTTCGTCGGCAGGTAGAGGTTCGTGTTGCCCGTCTCGAGGCGGATGCTGATCACGTTCGTGTCGCTCACGCCGTCGCGGCTGCCGGCGCTGATGCCCGTGAGCACGAGGTTCGTCAGGGCGTCCTCCAGCAGCGTCAGGTTCGGGATGGGGTCGAGCGTGGGCGCGCCGTTGACGGTGACGACGTTCACGTTCTGCCGCGCGGAGCCGAGCAGCCCCTGCCCGTCGTCCACGGTGAACTCCACGGCGCGGATGAGCCGCGTGGGCGCGGGGCCGAGGGTGTTGTTATACGTCACCGCGCGCAGCGCGTTCTGCCAGGTCTCCACCGGCGCGACGCCGGTGAGGGTGAGCGTGGCGTTGGTCGGGTCAAACACGCCGGTGATGCCGTTGGGAACCGCCTGGTAGCCCAGCACGTCCTCGCCGAAGAAGTAGTTGTTGGTGATGCGGACGGTCGCGCTGACGAGCAGGGCGCTGTTGGCGTCGCGAATCTGCAGGCCCGGATCCACCGGCACCGGCGGGTCGCCCACGGTGAAGAGCGTCGGCACGGGCGAGGGGATGACGACGGGGGCGACATTCGTGTCGAACACGGCCAGCCCCTGGATGGGCCGCGCCCGCAGCGCCGAGCCGGAGCCGGAGGCGGTGAACGGCCCGCCCGCATACAGCCGCCCGCCGCGCGCCAGCAGGGTGTAGACTTCGTTGTCCATGTCCGGGTTCCACGCGGTGGCCCGGCTGTCGATGGTGCCGCCCAGGGGGAAGTCGGGCAGGGTGACTTCGGCCAGCCGGTTGCGCGGGCGCAGGAAGTTGTTGTCGTTGATGGGGTCGTCGCTGTTGAGCAGGTTGGTGAACGCGCCGCCGGCGTAGAAATTCGTCCCGATGACGGCCAGCGCGGAGATGCGCCCGTTGGGCCGGAACCAGATGTCAAACCAGACGCTGGCGATCCGGTCGTAGCCGGTCGCCGGCTCGAGGAGGGCGTAGGCGAGGTGGGTGTTGGTGCGCCCGGTGAGGTTGGTGCTGCGGTTGAAGCTGCCGCCGACGAGGAGCTGGTTGGTGCCGTTGAGATACAGGGCCGCCACGGGGGCGTCGAAGTTGTTGGTGAACGTGGTCAGCGGCCGGCCGGTGTCGGGGTTGAGCTTGGCCAGGCGGGCCTTGTTGAAGGTGGTGAGCGTCGGGGTGGGGTTGGTGATGTTCAGGAAGGTGCCGCCGGCGTAAAGGTTGGTGCCGGAGAGCAGCAGCGTCAGCACGTTGCTCGCGCCGGTGGGCCGGGCGTTGGCGATGAAGTTCGCCCGCAACTCGCCATTGGTGAGGTTCACCGCCGCGAGGCCGAAGCGCACCGCCGTGTTGGTGATGTTGGTCAGGCCGCTGGCGCGCGCGCTCCGGTAGTTGGTGAAGTCGCCGCCGACGTAGAGGTTGGTCGGCCCGACGGCCAGCGCGCGGATGGTGCCGCTGAAGCCGTTGGTGAAGAGGACGTCGCCGGAGCCGTTGGTGAAGGTGGAGATGACCAGCGGGTTGGTGGCGTTGGTCTCGTAGACGTTGGTGTTGAGCATCACGAGCCGCAGGCCGGGGCCGCCGGAGACGGTGGTGAACTGGCCGCCGGCGTAAAGCACGTTCGAGCCGTTGGTCGCGCCGCCGAGATACGCCGTGGCGAGCGCGAGGACGGTGTTGTTCGCGTTGGGGTTCCACGGCGTGATCTGGCCGGTGGCGGTCTCGATGGCGGCGAGGCGGTTGCGGGCGACGCCGCGCGTGAAGTTGAACACGCCGCCCACGTAGGCCGTGCCGCGGTTCGCCGCGAGGGCGTTCACCGCGGCGGCGGGCGCGGGGTTCCACGCCTGCACGACCGCCGTGGCGGCCTGGTTGGTGCTCAACGCCACCGCGCGGCGGCGGGCGGTGGCCCCGCCGCCGAGGACATTGGTCACGCTGGTGAACGCGCCGCCCACATAGTCGCTCGCCCCGTCCTGCCACAGGGCGTTCACGCTGCCGTCGACGCCCGGCGTCCACACTGTGCTGGGGTCGCCGAGCACGGCGTCCAGCGAGGCGATGCGCCCGGAGTTGAGGGTCAGGTTGCGGCCCGTGACGACGGTGAAGTCGCCGCCCGCGACGAGCCGGGGGGGATTGGCGTTGGTCAGGAACCATGGCGCGCGCACCGGCGCGGACATGTCGCTCTGGAAGGCGCCCGGCGCGCCGTTGGCCCCGATGTTCAACCCGGCCAGGCGGAAGCGCGGGAAGGTGGTTCCGCCGTTCGTGATGCGCGTGAAGTCGCCGCCGGCGAACAGCGTCTGGCCGTCCGAGCTGACCGACAGCGCGCGCACCGTGCCCGCGTCGGCATCCGCCTGGAAGCCGGGCAAGATGCCGCCGGCGGCGTCCAGCGCGGCGAGGCGGAAAAGCGCGTTGGTGGCGGTGGCGGTGGTGACGAGGGTGAACGTGCCGCCCACGTAAATCCGGTTGAGCGGGCCGGGCGCGATGGCGTTGACCGTGTTGTTGAAGACCGGATCCGCCGGACGGCTCGGCGCGCCGGTGAACCTGTCGAGCACGGCGTAGCGCGAGCGGCCGGTGACCGTCCGCACGCCGCCGACGTAATTGGTCACGCGCACAAACGCGCCGCCCACGTAAAGCTCCCCGCCCCGCAGCGCCAGCGCGCTCACCGTGCTGTCGAAGTCGGCGGTGAAGTTCACGTCCACCGAGAAGTCGCGCAGCAGCCGCGCCAGCCGCAGGCGCGGCACGCCCGAAATGTTCAGGAACGTGCCGCCCACATACCAGCCGTTCGTGCTGTCGGGGATGATGACGTTCACATCGCGGTCGAACTTCGGGAAGCCCACCAGCGGGTCGCCGTTCGTGGCGTTCACGGGCACGGCCTTGCCCGTGTTCGTGCCCAGCTCCGTGAAGCCGCCGCCGAGGTAGAGGAAGCCGTTCGTCTCCAGCAGGGTGTGGACCGGCCCGTTGGCCAGCGGGAAATCGTTGCGAGGAAAGTCGGCGATGGTGTTCAGCACCGTCATCGTGAACGTGCGCGTGAAGCCGTCCACGCCGCCGTTGGTCGTTCCACCGTTGTCGCGCAGCGTGAGGGTCAGCAGCGTGCTGCCGCTGGCGTTGGGCCGGGGCGTGATGGCGACGATGCCCGTGGGGTTCGCGCTCAAATAGATCGCAATCGGCGTGACGAGGTTCGGGTTGCTGGAACTCAACTCAAAGACCAGCGTCTGGCCGAGGTTCGTGTTGCCGGGCCGGACGATGCCCTGGACGATGTTTGACAGCCACAGGTTCGTGAGCGCGTTCTGGGCGACGATCAGGTTCGTGGGGTTGATGAAATACGGAACGTCCGTGAGCGGGTTATACGCGGCGATGTCGAAGTAGGGCGCAGTGTTCGTCAGCGTGGTGTAGGTGAACGTGTTCGTCACCGCGTCCACCGCGCCGCCGGCGGTGCCGCCGTTGTCCTGCACCACGATGGTGATGGTGGCGGTGGAGACGACGCCGGTCGGCGGCGTGATGTCCACGAACGCAAAGTTGTCCGGGCTGCTGTAGGTGACGACCGGATTGATGAAGGTGGGATTGTCCGACGTGGCGGTGACGGTGAGCTGCTGGCTCTCGCCCGGCCCGGCGGTGATGCCGGTGAGGATGACGTATTGCGGGCCGGGGCTGGTGTTGGTCACGATGTTGGGAATCGGATCAAGCGTGGGCGTCAAGTTCGGGGCCAGCGACACGCGGAACGTGTTTGTGATCGCGTCCCGCCCGCCGTTGGCGATTCCGCCGTTGTCGCGCACAACGACGCTGACGACGCCGGTGCCAACCACGCCGGGCGCGGGGGTCAGGAAGATCGTGCCGTTGGTGTTCGGGCTGGCATAAACCACGTTCACCCCGCTGATGGTGTCCACGCTGACCTCGGTCTGTGCGACGACACCGGACACGGCCTCACGAGTGACGGTGATGTTGGTGGCGACGGTGTTGGTGTCCACGAGATTGGTGGTGACGACCGTGACCGCGACGTTCGTGAGGCTGAAGTTCGAGACGATGGTGTTCGTGGCCGTGAAATTCGTGAGAGAAAGGTTCGACACGACGGTGTTCGTGCCCTCCACCATCGCCACCGCGAAGTTCGTGCGGAAGAAACTGGCGGTCGTGACGTTGGTGCCGCTGATGTTCGTGACGCTGACGTGCGTCACGGCCACGTTGGTCACGACCGAGTTGGTGCCGACGACATTGGTGAAGGTGAGGTTGGTGGCGTAGAAGTTGGTGATGGCGACGTTCGTCGTGGAATAGCCGGCGGTGAAGAAAAAGTTCGTGAAGGAGGAAAGCTTCGTCCGGAAGGCTTCGACCACGGAAGTGTCCGACTTGATGGTGATGACCTGGTTCGCCCCCGCCCCGGCGGTGATGCCCGTCATCGGCACCGCGACCACGGCGGCGCTGACGTTGGTGCGGACATCGGCGATGGGGTCGAGTGTCGGCACGACGTTCGAAAGGACGGTGACGGCGAACTGGTTCGTGAAGGAATTGTTGGTCAGGCCGCCGTTGCGGAGCAGCACGGTGTTCGTGACCGTGCCGTTGGCGCGCGCCGTGGGGGCGAAAACGATCATCCCGGTGGTGTCCGGCGCATGGTAGATCACCGTGGGATCGGGCATCAGCGCGGGGTTGCCCGAGGTGGCGGTGATGGTGAGCAGGCCGCTGCCGCCAACATCAATGTTGCTCAAGAAATTGGTGTAAGGCCCGGTGTCCTGCTGGATGACCGTGAGGCTGGGCAGCGCATCCATCACCGGCGGGGAGTTGGAGGCGACGATGCGGATGAAGAAGGTGTTCGTCACCGAATCAATGGAGCCGTTGGCCGTGCCGCCGCTGTCGCGGATGACCACGGAAATGGTGGCGGTGCCGACGCGGGTCAGGTTGGTAAAGAGGAGCGAGCCGGTGCTGTTCGTGCTGTTCGGGGCATAGACGATCAGGGGCTGGGCGATGCTGTTGTCGGTGGAGAAGGCGGAGGCGTTGAGCACCTGGTTGCTGTCGCCGCCGGTGGAGATGCCGGTGAGCTGGACCGTGCGGTTGGTGGGCTGCCCGACGGTCTGGACGATGTTCGTGAGGGGGGCGAGCGTGGGCGTGGTGTTGAGCGGGCGCACGCTGATGGGCCGCGCGACGGGCAGGCTGACGTCGCCAAAGGGATCGGCCACGGTGATCCGCACCGTCCGCACGCTCTGCGTGGGCGAGAGGCTGGTGTTGGTGTAGGCGAGCGTCCGCAGCATCTGCTGGTAGGCGGGAATGCCGGCGCGACCGCTCAACGTGATCGTGAGAAAGTTGCTGGTGACCGCCGAGGTGACGCGGACGCCGTAGGACGAGGTGATGCTGAACGAGTCCTCCGCCGCGAAGTAGTTGGAGACGGTGATGATGGCGTTGGTGAACGCGACGTGGTTGGCGTCACTCACGCGCAGCGCGCCGTCAATGGGCACCAGCGGCGCGGCCTCGTCGTAGAGGATTGCGTTGGTGTTCATCACCAGCACGGGCACGGAGTTGGTGCTGTCGAACACGGCGAAGTCGAGGATGGACTGGACGTTCGAGGCCACGCCCATGACGGTGAACACACCGCCGGCATAGACGCGGTTGGTGGTGGCATGAAGGGACCAGACGATGTTGTCGGCATCGGGGTTCCACGGAGTGGAAAGGCCGTTGACGGTGCTGATCTCGGCGAGGCGGTTGCGGGTCTGGCCGCCGATGGCCCCGCCGAACTGGCCGCCGACGTAGAGGTTCGTGCCGCGCGTGGCCAGGGCCATGACGTGCTGGGGCGAGTTCGGGTTCCACGTCAGGTTGACGCTGCCGTCGTTCAGGCCCACGGCGCCGATGCGGTTGCGGGTGAAGGTGACGGGGTTGGTGCCGACATAGTTGGTCATCCGCAGGAACTGGCCGCCGACGATGAGCGAGGAGCCGCTGACGGCGAGGGCGAGCACGTTCGAGGTGTTCACGTCGCAGCGCCAGTTGGGGTTCAACGCGCCGTTGCGGATGTTCACCGCCGCCAGACCGCGGCGGGGCTGGCCACCGGCCCCGGTGAACAGGCCGCCGACGTAAAGGTTGGTGCCGGAGATCGCCAGGCAGGTGACGTTGGAACTGGCGTAAATCGCGTTGGTCTGACCGAGAGTGGCGTTGAAATTGGTCATGTCGCCAGTGGTGATGTCCATGGACGCCAAGTAATTTCGCGCCGGCGTCAGGGCCACGCCGCGGTTGGTCACCTGGGTGAAATCGCCGCCGATGAACAGGTTGGTGCCGTTGCTCGCCATCGCCCGGACGACGGCGGGGAAGCCATTGGTGTATTTCGCCACGACCGCGCCCAGGGTGAGATCCAGGGCGGCAAAGCGAACGCGGGGCGAGGCGTTCACGCCCTGGCCGAACTGGACGAAATCGCCGCCGACAAACAGGTTCGTGCCCACCCGCGCCATGGCGCGGACGGTGTTGTTCGCGTTCGGATTCCACGGGAGCAACTGGCCGGTCGTGGCGTTGAAGGCCGCCAGCCGGTTGCGCACCACGCCCTTGGTGAACTGAAACACACCGCCGATGAAACACGTGTTCGTGCCGTCGAAGGCAATCGCGTTCACCGTGTCGCCCACGTCGGCGTCAAAGATGGACGACACGGTGGAGTTGCGCGTCAGGGATCTGCTGATGGCCGCCAGCTTGTTCAGCGCGCGGTTGCCGCCGCCGACGCTGTCCTCGCGAATGTTGTTGAAGGCGCCACCCGCATACACGTTGCTGCCTTGGATAAGCAGGGTGAAAACGGTGCCGTCCGCCTGCGGCGTCCAGAAGGGGTTGATGTTCCCGCTGGGCAAATCCAAGGCCACCAGCCGGGTGCGGTTTTGTATCTCGTTGGTGTAAGTGCCGCTGGTCGGATCATAGGCCCGGCGGACCACGGCGCTGGCCCCGGTGAATTCACCGCCGATGTAGATGCCGTTGCTGCCCACCGCGATGGCGCGGACGTTGTTGTTGAAGTCCACCCAGAAGTTCGTCAGCGGGATGCCGGTGTTGCGATCCACCGCCGCGAAGCCGCGCCGGGGGCGGTAGTTGCCGCCGGAATCCGTGGTGATGCCGCTGTTGGTCACGTTCGTGAAAACGCCGCCCATGAAAAGCGTCGGCCCCTGGATGGCCATCGTCACCACCACCGCATCCACGTCCGCCTGGAACGGCGTGACCTGCCCGGTGGACAGCCGGAAGGAGGCGGTGCGCCGGCGGTTCAGCACGTTCGTGGCGAGGCCGGTGAGGATGTTCGTGGCCCGGATGAACGTGCCGCCCACGAACATGGTGTCGCCGTCCAGCAGCAGCACCTGCACCGCGTTGTCGAACGAGGGGTTCGACGGCAGCGAACGCGGCGCGCCCGTCTGCGGGTTCAGCACGGCGAAACGGAAGCGGTTGGTGACGACGGAATTCGTAAGGCTGACGACGTTGGTGATGCGGGTGAACGCGCCGCCGACGTAGAGGTTGGTGCCGGCGAGGATGATCGAGTTGACCGAGTTGTCGAAGTCGGCGGAGAAGTTCGGATCCAGCGTGCGGTCCGGCAGGATGTGCGCGAGGCGGAACTTCGGCGTGTTGTCCACCGTCTGGAAATCGCCGGCGACAAACCACCCGCCCGCCCCGTCCGGCACGGCGTCAAACACGTCGCGCTCGAAGCGCGGAGGGACACCCAGCGGAGCACCGTTCGAGGCGTTGATGAACATCCCATGCCCGGTGTTCGTGGCAACCTGCGAAAACGCGCCGCCGATGTAGACGACGTTGCTGTGCTCAAGGATGGCGTTCACCTGCCCGTTGGGGATGAGGTAGTCGTTGCGCGGCGAGCTGGTGAGGGTGAATTTGAACTGCGCCCGCGCGGGCAGCAGGCCGGCCCCCAGCAGCAGGGCACAGAGGAGCCAGCCCGGCAAAAGCTTGCTTCGGGCAACGCCAGCAAAGGTGGCGGGAGCGCGCGTTTCGGTGGTCATGAAGTGTTCTGAAATCGAAGCATCAACGGGCGCGAACGACCGGTGCGGCGCGAAAAAACAATCCCGGCGCGGGGCCGGATTTGCTCTCGTTTCTTAAGTCTCGCTGCCACAACCTGTCACAGTCCGTTTTGTCCATGATTGGAATGCCGACACGTTAGGCAAATCCCGCCCGTTCCACAAACTTTTTTTCCTACAGTTTTTCCCTACCCAGTTCCCGCCGACCGGCGGCAGGCTGGATGCCAAAAATCATCCCGCCCCACGGGCGGGCCGGGTTTTGCCGGGCAGGTTTTGTCACCCCGCCCGTCGGGAAACAAACAAAAAAGCGCCGCCGCCCGTCTTTTCCCCGGCGGGTAATCTCCCGGCAATCAACCGAAAGCTGTGAACCCCCGTGCCAAACATTGATACACCGAACGCCTGTTGACCCTGCCATTCAGGGGGCAGGCTTCAGCCTGCTTCCATTGGCGAAAACATCTGAACGGTGAAGCGGCATGAGTGCCGCGTTCCTTGTCCGTGTTTCATCCGTGGCTAAAAATCCGCCTCCACCTCAACTCACGCACGGCACGCTCAAGTCCGTCATCAGCAGCAGCCCCGGCGGGGCCTTGAGCACGCGCGGCACGGCGTTGACCACGGCGGCGACCGTCGCGCGGTCGCCCTGCACCCCGCCGGTTTCGACAAACTCAATCGTCGGGTCGCCCGCCACGCGCACCACGTCGCGCGGGTTGATGGCGTCGAGATACATCTGCAAGTCCAGCTCAATGACGGTCTGCCCGTGAACCGCCGCCTCCGCACGGTGATGGATGCCGCAGGTCAGCCCCTTCTTCACTTCGAGGAACTCGGTCTTGATGTCCTCGGTGGCGATGACCGGCTCGCAGGTTTCCTTGATGGGGCCGATGGGCCACTTGAGGCAGTGCGCCACCAGCGCGAGCGATTCCACGAGGCCGACGTGGCCCATCTTTCCCTCGCGGAACAGGCGGCGGAATTCCTCCGGGTCGAGGCCGCTGCCGATTTTTTTCTGGAGCGGCAGGCGGCGCGACGAGGCGTTGACGACGCGCGTGACCTCGATTTTCCCCACGCTGCGGCAGACGCCGGTGAGGCACACGGGCAGCACGTCCATCACAAAGCCGGGGTTCACGCCGGTGCCGACCATCCGCGCACCGTGCTTCTGGCAGAGCGCGTCGAGTTCCGCCGCGCCGGCGGGGTCTTTGAGCCGGGGAAAAAGCAGTTCCTCGCACGACGACACGACGCTGATGCCGGCGCGGGCGAGCGATTGAAGCTGCGGCAGCGCGGCCTTGAAACGCGAAACCGTGGTGTGCAGCGCCACGTCCGGCTTCACCGGCAACTGCTCGACAGAGGAATAAACGCGCACGGATTCCAGCCCCTTGATGCCCGTCACCTCGGTGAGCGAGCGCCCGACCTTCTGCGGGTCAATGTCAATGCCGCCGACGATTTCCACCCACGGCTTGGCGGCGGCGAGGCGGAGGGTTTCAATGCCGATGGGGCCGAGGCCGAACTGCGCGACTTTGGTTTTCATAAACGTGGGCCAGATAAAAACGGCCAGTGGTGGGAAATTGCAATGATAAATCCGCACCGCACTTCTCGTCCTCGTCCGCGAAAACCGAGGACGGGGAGGAAGCACAGCCAGTGGGTTTCCACTTCGTGCGAAAATTTTTTAGACAAATCTCCCGCCCCCGGTGTCCATGTTGTGAATGTCCGCATCCGAACCGAACGCCGCGCCCTGGCTGCGCGAGCTTTACGAGGCCCGCGCGGCGGGCCTGCTGCTCTACGGACGCGCGCTCGGCCTGGGCCGCAGCGAGGCGGAGGACGTGCTGCAGGACACGTTCGTCGCGCTGCTGGCGCTGGCCGCGCCGCCGGACGCGCCGGAGCGCTACTGCCTGCGGGCCTTCCGCAACCGTGCGCTGAACCACCGCCGCTCGCTCTGGCGGCGGATGGTCGCCGAGCTGGAGTGCGAACGGTGGTTCGAGCGCGCGGCGGGCGAGTCGCCGCTGGAACGCACGGCCATGAAATGCCTGCGCCGCCTGCCCGTGGAGCAGCGCGAGGTCATCGTGCTGAAAATCTGGCACGGCCACACGTTCGAGGCCATCGCCGAGCTGACCGGCTGCCCGCCGAACACGGCGGCGAGCCGTTACCGCTATGGATTGGAGAAGCTGAAAACCTGCCTGAAAGGAACTGAACATGAACACGGAACTGGAAATGTGGTTGAACTCCTGGAAGCCGCGCCGCCCCTCGCCGAGGGTTGAGGCGCGAGTGTTTGCGGCGGAAACTTCGCCGCCCGTAGCGCAGGTTGGCAACCTGCCGTTTCGCCGACTGGCAGTCGGCCCGGCGGCGGACAGGAACGGTGCCTGCGGATTGCCAATCCGCGACACCGCAGACTGCCAGTCTGCGCTACGATTCCGCCTCCGCCTTGCTTTCCGAACGAACTGGGCGTGGTCCGCGCCGGCGCTGGGCTTCGCCGCCAGCCTGGCGCTGACGCTGCTGACGTTCACCGGCGCGCCGCTCGGAGACGCAAATCCGACCGCCCGCGGCTGGGCGGCCGCCTTGGAAACGGACTCGAACAACCACCGCAACCTCTGGCAGCGGGCCAGTTTTGAATGGACAAAGCGGGGCGTTTCAAATTCAACTACCCCTTCCTTTACTGTGTCGGGAACGAACTTTTTGAACAACTGACCGAATGAGCACGGACAAATCAAAGCCGGGCAACGGCAAGGGCGCGGAGAAAAACCGCCCCCCTGCCCCGTCGCCCGCGCCCAAAACCAAGGCCGCGCCCGTCGCTCCCTACACTCCGCCGCCGCCGATGTTCCGCCGGGCGGACTGGCTGTCGTTTGTCATCACCACGCTGCTGGTGTTCATCGGCTATTACCTCACGATTGCGCCGGACTTGACGTTGCAGGACTCCGGCGAGCTGGCCGTGGCCTCGATGTATGCGGGCGTGCCGCATCCGCCGGGCTACCCGGTGTGGACGATTTACTCGTGGCTCTTCACCGTGCTGCTGCCGGTTTCCAACATCGCCTGGCGCGTGAGCGTGTCTTCCGCCGTCGCGGGGGCGCTCTCCTGCGGCCTGATCGCACTGATGGTGTCGCGCGGCAGCAGCATGATTCTGGAGAGCATCGCGGCGTTCAAGGAGCTGGATCGCAAACTGGAAAACGCCTCGTGCGTCGTGGCCGGTTTCGTGGCCGGGATGCTCATGGGCTTCAACGGCTATTTCTGGAGCCAGGCGAACATCGTGGAGGTCTACACCTTTGGCGTGCTCTCGCTCGTCGCGGTGATGTGCCTGCTGATGCGCTGGCTCTACGCGCCGGAGCAGCGGAAGTTCCTGTATTGGTGCCTGTTCATCTTCGGCATCTGCTTCACGAACCACCAGACGCTGATCGTGGCGGCGATGGGCATCGAGTTCACCATCATGCTGCGCGACCGCAAGCTGGGGCGTGACCTGTTCTTCTTCAACAGCGTGATCTTCATCATCGTGCTGCTGATGAAGTCCAACGGCTCCTTCGCCGCGTTGAACGGCGTGATGTATGGGATGTTCGTGGCGGTGGGGCTGCTCTCGATGGCGCTCGCGGTCTGGATGACCATTGACACGGGCAAGCTGCTGACCGAGTGGAAGTCGAGTTTGATTCTCGGCTTCACCTACGTCGTCGGCGCGGCGTTCTACCTCTATATGCCGATTGCCTCGATGTCGAACCCGCCGCTGAACTGGGGCTATCCGCGCACGGTCGAGGGCTTTTACCACGCGCTGACCCGCGGCCAGTATGAGGGGGCGCATCCGACCAGCGACATCGGCACGTTCATCAAGCAGCTCTTCCTGCTGGCGGGCGGGGCGATTGAGGAGTTCAACGTGGTGTATCTGCTCATCGGCCTGATTCCGTTCTTCTTCATCCACCGGATGCAGAAGCGCGAGCGGGCGTGGATGCTCGGCCTCACGTCCATTTACCTCTGCCTCGCCATCCTGCTGTTGATTCTGCTCAACCCGCAGGCCGACCGGCAGAGCTTGCAGTTGAACAAGGTGTTCTTCACCGCGTCGCACGTGATGCTGGCGATGTTCATCGGCTACGGGCTGACGCTGATGGGCGCGCTCGTCTCGCTTTATTACGAGCGGGCGCGCTACTGGCTGCTCGGCGCGGCGGCGGCCTCGACCGGCATCGCCCTCTACGTGGTGATGCGCGTGCATGAGACCGGCGTGGAAGCCGCGCAGGTGACGTCGGGCGGCGGCGTTTTCTCCGGCCTTTACGACGCGCTGTTCAGCCTGGAGCCGAGCTACGACGCGCTGGAACGCTTCACCACGTGGTTCAGCCTCGTGATGGCGGGCGCGGCGGTGCTGATTTTCGCCGTGGCCCGGCAGCGTGCGCCGATGATTCCGATGCTGGCGCTGTTTTGCGTGATGCCCTTCAAGTCCGTCCTCTCGCACTGGGACGGCAACGAGCAGAAAGACCACCTTTTCGGCTACTGGTTCGGGCACGACATGTTCACGCCGCCCTTCCCCGGCAAGGATGGCAAGCTCACTTACGACAAAAAACAGCGCGAGGAACTGCTGAAAGACCCCGTGAAGGGCAAGCTCATCTACCCGGAGATGACCCGTGACACGGTGCTCTACGGCGGCACGGATCCGGGCCGCTTCTGCCCGACCTACACGATTTTCTGCGAGAGCTTCACGCCGCCGTCCCAAAAGCCGCGCGACCCGGACTACGACCGGCGCGACGTCTACATCATCACGCAGAACGCCCTCGCTGACGCGACCTACCTGATGTATATCCGCGCGCACTTCAACCGCAGCACGCAGACTGACCCGCCGTTCTTCCAGGAATTTGTCCGTTCTTCGAAGGAAAAATCGCGCGGCACCAGCACCAACCTCCTCGCCCGGATCGCCTACCAGGTGCTCGACCGCCCGTTCACCGCGCTCGGCGCCTACATCGAGACGCAGCGCCGCTCCGGCGCGTCCTACTTCGAGCCGGAGCATTTCACCAACGTCACTTCGCTCGCCGCCCTGCTCCGCGCCGGCCCGCAGCAAACCCCGCTCGGCAAATTCCTCTTTGAAAACATCAGCGCCAAGACGCAGGCGCTGCTCTCCGGCACCGATGAAAAGGCGCTTCGCAAAGCCCTCGCCAAAGACCTGAACACCCTCCTGGAAAAGCCGCCCATCTTCGACGAGAAGGTGTTCGCCGGCATCAAGCTCACCGACCGCACGATGCGCTTCGTGAAGCAGAACCCCACGAAATACTCCCACATCCGCCTCAACCGCATCCTGCTGGAGGAGGCCTTCCCGAAGGAAATCACCAAGAGCGAGGGCGGTGTTTATCCCGATCTGGAAATCCGCACGCCCGGCCCGAACGACTCGCAGAAGGCCTTCGAGGAATACGTGAACGACGCCCAGAAGCGGATGCAGCACGACATCTCCTTCCCCAACGAACCCAAGCAGATCAAGCCGGGCGAGGACGTGAAGGTCGTGGACAACCGCATCCAGGTCTCCGGCCAGGTCGCCGTCATGGCCATCAACGGCCTGCTCACCAAGGACATTTTCGACAAGAATCCGAACCACGATTTCTACGTCGAGGAAAGCTTCCCGCTGGACTGGATGTTCCCGCACCTCACGCCCTTCGGCATCATCCTGAAGATCGAGCGCCAGCCGGTGGCGGAGATCACCGAGGAGATGGTCAAGCGCGACCACGAGTTCTGGAGCCGGTATTCCGAGCGCATGATCGGCAACTGGATCACCTACGACACCTCCGTCTCGAACATCTGCGACTTCGTCGAGCGCGTCTACATCAAGCGCGACTTCACCAACTTCAAGGGCGACCGCAAATTCATCCGCGACGAGGACGCGCAGAAGGCCTTCTCCAAGCTCCGCAGCGCCATCGCGGGCGTCTACACCTGGCGCATTAACCCCTCCGCCGGCCAGCCGCACGTCCAGCAGCGCATGGTCAAGGAGGCGGACTTCGCCTTCCGCCAGTCCTTCGCCTTCTGCCCCTACAGCCCCGAGGCCGTCTTCCGCTACACCAACCTCCTCATCAGCCTGCGGCGCTACCAGGATGCGCTCTCCATCGCGCTGACCTTCCTCAAGCTCGACCCGCACAACGGCAACGCCATCAGCCTCGTCAACCAGTTGAAAGCCATGATGGAGCAGGACAAGTCCGGCGGCGGCGCGCAGATGCAGAACTTCGCCAACCAGCTCAACCAGATGCGGATGGAGTTCAACACCAGCCCCACCAACGCCCCGCTCGCCTTCAACCTCTTCGGCGCCTATATGCAGGTGCGCATGACCAACGAGGCCCGCGCCGTCATGGACATCCTCCTGCTCAACTCCGTGGACGCCAACGCCCTCATGATGGCCGCCAACTGCTACAACCAGCTCAATGACATGGGCAAGGTCGAGCAGGCCATCTCCCGCCTCGTCAACCTCGCCCCGAACAACCCCGAAGCCTGGTATGACCTCGGCTGGATTCAGGCCATGACCGGGCGCATCCCGCAGGGCGTGGCCTCCTTCAAGCGCGCCATCCAATACAGCGACGCGCGCCTCAAGACGCAGACCAACGGGAACAACCTTCGCGCCATGCTGAACAACGACCCGCGCCTCAAAGATGCCGCCAGCCCCATCGCCGCCCTCCTGCGCGGCAACCCGGACTTCCAGACCCTCACCAAGACCAACCAGTAGGCGGCACTCCGGCTGGGGTTTTAGGAAAACTCGCCCTTTTCTCACTTTCCCGGCATGAAACGGCGTAACTTGCTAGTTTCAAGCCAAATGGACTACTGCTAAACTCAAAATAGCAGTCGCTGGACGGGAAATAGCAGTCGCTAAACGTCGAGTTCAAGTCGCTGAACGGGAAATAGCAGTTGCTAAACGCCGGGTTCAACTCGCCGAGCGGGAAATAGCAGTTGCTAAACGCCAAGTTCAAGTCGCCGGACGGAGAATAGCAGTTGCCAAACGCCGGGTTCAGTTTGCTGAACGGCAAAAAGCAGGTTGAAATCGCCAAGCTCAACCCGCCCAGCATGGGAACTGGTTCGGCCCTTCGGACTTCGCCCTTCTCCCCTCGTCCTTCGTCACACCCTTTCCGGCACCACGTAGGGCGCGCGGTATTCGCGGGTGAGCAGCGCGTCGGCCAGCTTGTTGCCGACGAACTTCTCGACCTTCGGATCCATGTTCAGCACGGGGCCGATGGTGAGCTTGTCCTTCTCGATGTCCACGTTGTTCCTCGCGAGGTGCTCCTTCATGCGGCCAAAGGTCTCGTCAATGCCCTTGAGCGCCTTCATCTTCTCCAGCATCTCGCCGGGCGCGGCCTTCTTGCCGAGGCGGTAGGAGATGTTGCCGGTGTGGCAAAGCGCGCTGGAGAGGTGGCCCTCCCAGATTTCCGCGCGAAGGTCGGTGCGCTTCCGCGTCTTGACGGCGTGGATGAAGTTGTCGAAGTGCGAGTTGCCCTCCTCGCCGCCCTTCAGCTCCTGAATCACCTTGCCTTCCTTGTCGTGGAAGATGGCGCTGGTGTAGTTCGGCACGGTCACATAACCGCCTTCGCACTCGACGATGACACCGATGCTCGCGCCCCGATATTTGTCCATGTCCTCGGATTTCTTCCCCGTCTTCTCGCCCGGCACGGCGGGCAGGCCGCGCACCTCGAAGATGAGCGGGGCCTTGCGGTATTCGTGATAGACAATCTGCGTGTTCGGCGTCTCCGCGTCGTCCACGTAGCCGACGCGCCCGCCCACGCTCCACACGCGCGGCGAAAGCTCGTTCACACCGAGGAACCAGCGCGCGATGTCCATCTGGTGAATGCCCTGGTTGCCGAGGTCGCCTGCCCCGTAGGCCCAGAACCAGTGCCAGTCGTAATGAATCGGCCCCTGTTTGCCGTTGCGGCGCGGCGGCGTGAGCGGCGCGGGGCCGCACCAGAGGTCGTAGTTGATGTTCGCCGGCACCTCCTGCGCGCCCTCGGTCTTGCCGATGGTGTCGCGCCGCTTGTAGCAGAGGCCGCGGCAGATGACGATTTTGCCGAGCTTGCCGCCCTGCACCATCTTGACGGCCTCGGCGATGTTGCGGCTGCTGCGGCTCTGCGTGCCGGTCTGGACGATGCGGTTGTATTTGCGCGCGGCCTCGACGATTTTGCGGCCCTCCCAGACGTTGTTGGAAACGGGCTTCTCGCAATAAACATCCTTCCCCGCCTGAATCGCCCAGATGGCCGCGAGCGCGTGCCAGTGGTTCGGCGTGGCGATGGAGACAACGTCGAGCTTTTCCTTCTCCAGCATCTGGCGGATGTCGGTGTAACCGGTGACGGTCTCATTCTTCTTTTTGGCGGTTTCGAGATTGGCGTCCATCACCTTGGAATCCACGTCGCACAGCGCGGTGATCTTCACGCCCTCCGGCGCGAGCGAGCGGTAGCCGCTCAAGTGGGATTGTCCGCGGCCCTTGAAGCCGACCTGGCCAACGCGGATGGAGTCGTTCGCGCCCTTGACGGCGGCCCAGGATTTGGCGGTCCACGCGAGCGTGGCCCCGGTATAGAGGGAGGATTTGAGGAAGTGGCGGCGGTTGAACTGGCTCATGGGATTTGGTTTTGGTTGAGGTTTGCGGAAACTATTTTTTCTTCACGGCGGTGCTCTTGACGTATTCCTGATAATGCCCGGCGACCTTGGCCTGCTGCTCGTCGCCCGCGTGGAAATAAAACCGGTAGCGCCACGTTGCGCTCTGCCCGGCGGGAAGCTTGAAATCCCCGGCGTCCTTTTCCGGCAGCTTCTCAAACTGCGCCTTGCCGAACGGGTTTGCCGCGAACAGTCCGTATTCCCGCACGTGCCACCACGTCGGGTGGCGCGGGTTGCCCGGATGATCGAAAATCGCGACGCCCGCCGTCTTGCCGTTGACCGGGCCGAAGTAATCGCACCACGCCGCGCGCTTGCCCCACGCCTCCGAGTCGCGCTGACCGGTGCTCAACACGATGTGGCCCTCGCCCGGCGCGGCCTTCTTCTGCCCCTTCTCCTTCGGCTTCTGCACGCGGCTGGACTCCGGCACACGGATCGCCAACGCGCCATCCTTGTCGTCGCCAAACACGACCTCGCCATCCCTCGGCGCGGTGAAGGTGATTTCAAAATCCATCACCCGGCCCTCCTTGCGGTTGTGAATGCGGACGGTGCGCTCCTCGGTCAGCACCAGTTTGCCATCGGCGTCGGCGACCCACTTGCTGATCTCGCGGAATTCCCCGGCATCCTGGCCGCTTTTCACGCTGACAAACCGGTCGTGCTTGATGGTGCCCAGCTTGCCCGGCTCCTTCGCCGAGTTTTCCCAGAAGCCGAGGCCGTTCACGTGCCGGTGCCCATACCACAGGCCGGTGTGATGAACGTGGTCTTTTTCCTCGCCCGCCACGCCGTCCTTCATCGGCCAGTGGCGGGTCATGTTTTCGCCCGTGGAGCCGATGACGGGATAAAAATACGGGCGGCGCGCGCCCTCATAGACATATTCCGTGAACAGCTCGCCGTTGATCTCCACGCGCAGCTTGCCGGTCTGCTCGGTGATCAGGACGCCTTCCTTGCCACCCGCGACGGCGGAAAACAGGCAGCACGAAGCAAGCAGAGTGAACAGTGCGGGCGCTACTTTTCTGGTGAACATGGTGCGCGTGATGGTAGGCCGGGACGGCGGACGGTCAATGCAAAATCCTGAACGCATGGTCGTCTTCCGACGCCGGAGAGGGAGGACGCATTCAGCCGCGCCGTTTTTCACGGCAGGAACACCGCGCGGAAGAAGCGGGGCGGGGCGTTCGTGCCGGCCGCATTGGTGAAATCAAAGTAGCCCGCGCCGGGAATCACGTTCGTCGCCACGGGCACCCAGTTGGTCGCGCGGCTCATGTTCGTCGAGGTGTCAATCCGGTAGGTTTCACTGGCGATGCCCTGCACGCGGAATTGAAACTGCCCGCTGATCAGGCTGAAGAAATTCGTCGCGAACCGCGCCGCCGGCTCCGCCACGAGCAGCGTCACGCCCGCCGCCGGATACGTCGGGGTGAAATACAGCCCGCCGCCGATGTCCCGGCCCGTAACCGTGGCAAAGGTGCCGTTGCGCGTGCCCGCCGTCACGATGGGGAAGGCCGCGCCGTTGGTCGGGACGAAGCTGTTGACGAGCAACAAGTCGAGCTGCCCCGCCGGCGTCAGCGTGCCGGACACCTGCAACATCCCAAACTCCGTCCCCGCGCCATAGCCGCCGATGGCAAAGCGGTGCGTGCTGGTCAGGGTGGGGGCATAGCTGCCACTTAACGAGAGCACGCCCGAGCGGATGTCCACCGTGCCGCTGTTGGTGAAGGCAACGGCCATCGTCTTGGTGCCCGTGCCGCCGGATTTGCGCAGGGTGCCGGCGTTGTTGATGGTGAGCGCGCCGCTGAACTGGGCCAGGCTCGCGTCGCTCTGCATTTCAAAGAGCGCGCCCGCCAGGTTGTTGATCACTCCCCCGCCCTGGCTCGACAACACGCCGGGGTCGCTCCACGTCACCGTGCCCGCGTTGTTGAGCGTGCGCGATTGCAGCGTCTTCTGGCTGCTGCCGCTCATCTCCAAGGTGCCGCCCGCCGCAATGGTCGTCGTGCCCGCCGCATCCCCCATCGTGCCGCCCGTCCACGCCATCGTGTTCGTCACCGTCAGCGCGCCTGCGCCGTCCAGCGTGCCGCCGCTGGCCAGCCCGATGCGGTCGGCACCGACATTGCCCGACACTCGCAACGTGGCCGAGCTGATGTAGTTGGTGCCCGTGCCGATCAGCCGCACTCCGTTTGTCAGCGTGTGCGTCCCGCCATTGAAATAGATCCCGTTCGCGCCCACCGACTCGAAGCTGCCGCCATTGGTGCCGCCGATGTTCAAGTTCACATTGCCGCCCGCCGCCCGCACCAGCCCGTGGTTGTTGAACGATGTGCCCAGCACCGTCATCGTCCCGGCCAGCCCCTCGAAAGTTCCGTTGTTTGTGAACGCGACATCCATCGTCTTGGTGCCCGTGCCGCCGCTCTTGCGGATCGTGCCGGCGTTGTTGAGGGTGAGCGCGCTGTTGAACCGGGCCAGGCTCGCGTCGCTCTGCATTTCAAGGAGCGCGCCCGCCAGGTTGTTGATCGTCCCGCCGGTGTGGCTCGACAACGCCCCCGTGCCGCTCCACGTCACCGTGCCCGCGTTGTTGAGCGTGCGCGACTGCAGCGTCTTCTGGCTGCTGCCGCTCATCTCCAAGGCGCCGCCCGCCGCAATGGTTGTCGTGCCCGCCGCGCCCGCCATCGTGCCGCCCGTCCAGTTCATCATGTTCGTCACCGTCAGCGTGCCCGCGCCGTCCAGCGTGCCGCCGCCGAGGTTCAAGGTGCTGACGACGGTGCTGGCACCCACGGTGACAGTGCCGCTGTTGATGGTGGCGGTGTCCACGTCGTCGGGAATGCCGGTCGGAGTCCAGCGCGCGAAATCCGTCCAGTTGCCGCTGCTGCCGTTCCACGTGAAGTTCGTCGTGGACGCGGCGCGCACCTGAAGCGTCATGCTCGTGGCGTCGTAGAGCGGGTTGAAAAACAGCCCGCCGCCGATGAACGCCCCGCTCACGGCGGTGAAGTTGCTCGCGCGCGGCGCGGCGGAAATAATCGGGAAGGTGTCGCTCGCCGTGGGGATGAAATCATTGGTCAGCTTCAGCCGCAGCGTCCCGGCCAGCGCCGCCGTGCCGCCGATCTGGAACTGGCCGAAATCCGTCCCCGGCGCGGTGCCGCCGATGATGACGCGCAGCGCGCTGGCCGCCCCCGGCGAATAATTCCCGGCCAACGCCAGCAGGCCGCGGCGCAGTTCCAGCGTGCCCGTGTTGATGAACGTGCCTTGAAACGTGTTCGTGGCGGCGATGCGCACGAGGCCGCTGTTGGTGAGCGTGCCCACGGCCCCGCCGTAGCTCTCAAAAAGCGTCGCGTCCGCCTGCACGTCGAAGAGCGCGTTGGAAAAGTTGTTGATGACCGGCCCGTTCTGCCCCGTGATGCGAAAGCCGCTCCACGTCACCGTGCCGTAGTTGTCCAACTGCCGCAGCAGTTTCTTTTCCGCGCTGCCGCTGATAACCAGCGCGCCGTTGGTGGCAATGGTCGTCGTGCCGGGTGCGTCCATCGTGCCGCCCGTCCAGTTCAACGTGCCGAAAATCGTCCCCGTGCCGCCGAGGGTGCCGGCGGCGAACTCGAAGGTTGAGCCATTGGCGACGGTCACGGTTCCATTCAGCATCAGGGTTGCGCCGTTCACGAGCAGCCGGCCCGCGCCGGTGAGGCTCGACGTGTTCAGGTTCAGCAGGCCAACTGGCTGCACGATGCCCGTCTGCACTTCCATCGTGCCGCTGTTGTTCACCGTGCCGGTGATGAAATTGATGTTCGTGCCGGCGGATTTCCGCAGGATGCCGGAGTTGTTGAACGTGCCGAGGATTTCACCGTAATTCTCGTAGAGCGTGGCGTCCGTCTGGATGTCGAAGAGCGCGCCGGGATGGTTGTTGAACACCGGCCCGTTTTCACCCGTGATGCGCGCGCCGCTCCATGTCACCGTGCCGTAATTGTCCAACCGCCGGACCAGCCGCTTCTCATTGTCGCCGGTGACGAGCAGCACGCTGTTGGTGGGAACGGTTGTCGTGCCGGGGCTGCCCAGGATTCCGCCCGTCCAGTTGAACGTGCCGAGAATGGTGTTCGTGCCGGTGATGGTTCCGCTGGCAAATTCAAAATTCGCGCCCGGCGCAATCGTCACCGTGCCATCGAGCGTCGTCGGCGCGCCGTTCAGCAGAAACCGCCCCGCGCCGGTGAACGTGGCGTTCGTCAGCGCCACGGTGGTGACGGGCTGCACCGTGCCCGTCTGCACGTCCACCGTGCCGCTGCTGTTAAACATACCGGTGATGTAATTGATGCCGGTGCCGGCGGACTTCCGCAGTGTGCCGAGGTTGTTCAACGTGCCGTCACCGCCGCCGTAGCTTTCATAAAGCGTGGCGTCCGTCTGGATGTCGAAGAGCGCGCCGACGTGATTGTTGATCACCGGCCCGTTCTGCCCGGTGATGCGCGCACCGCTCCACGTCACCGTGCCGAAGTTGTCCAGCCGCCGGACAAGCCGCTTCTCGCTGTCGCCGCTGATGGTCAGCGTGGCTCCCGGCGCGATGACCGTGGCCCCGGAGCCGAGCATGATGCCGCCCGTCCAGTTGGCCGCGCCCAGCACCGTCAAGCTGCCAGCGCCATCCAGCAGCATATTGGCCCCGATCGTGAGATTGGCGACCGTGGCGTCGGCGGAAACATCCACGACGCCACCGAGAGTGAGGACGGCGGTGTCGTTCGAGCCGGGCACGCCGGGTGGCGACCAGTTGGCGGCGGTGAACCAGTCGCCCGAATTGCCATTCCAAAGATAAGCCGTGCCGCTCGCCGCCTTGCCCGCGCTGCCGGCGGTGTAGATGGCTTGCACCTCGGCGGCGGTGAGCGCGCGGCTGTAAATCGTCACTTCATCCACCTGCCCCTGCCAGACCATGCCGCCCGGCTCGGTGTTGCCGATGAACGTGTCGCTGGAAATGTCAATCACTTCGGTCGAATTTGTGGAGGCCACCGCCGCGCCGTCCACGTAAAGCGTCATCAGCGAGTTGGCCCGCGACAGCGCAATGTGATGCCACTGGCCGTCGGTGTAGGCACCGGGTGCACCGACGGTGAGTTGCTTATTACCGCTACTATTCCAGAACACCCACAGCCCGGCCTGCGTGCCGCCAATGGTGGTGGGATCGGGATCGTTGAAATCGAAGTCGAGGTTCAGCGTGCCGTAATTCTTGTGCGAGGTGAAGGGCTGCATCCGCACGCCGCTCACGCTGCTGCGGCACCAGAACTCGACGGCGAAATCGCCGCTGCCGAAGTTCATCGCGGCATTCGCCGGCACGCTCACCGCGTCATTCGCGCCGCTGAAGCTGAACGCCTGCCCCACCTGCCCCGCCGCGAACGTCGCGCCGCCGAGCAACGTGCCGTGATTGGGGCCGACGCTGTCGAGCGCGTTGCTCTCCGCGCGAAACCAAGCGATGGCCCCGGGGACGTTGGCTGTTGGGCCTAGACCGATGAAAATGTAGGCGGCACCGGCATTGCTGGCTGCCTCGTCATGCGTGCTGTTCACTCCCGTCATGCTGCTGTCCTCACCGTTGGCCCCGACGACCACCGTGTCCCCGGACACGGACACGAAAATGCCGAAGTTGTCATTGGCTCCAGCATTGCTCGCCTTGAGATACGCCTGCTGGCTCCACGCGCCCCCGCTCCGCACAAACACATACGCCGCGCCGGCAGAAAAAGCGCTCTCGTCGGGCGTGCTGTTCACC
>JACRJY010000013.1 GCA_016235585.1 Verrucomicrobiota bacterium
GTGCGGGCCGAGGCGTTGTAAATTGTAATCAAGGTGCGGGAGATAGACGAGGTTCAGCGTTGGTGATTGTTTTTCCTCCATCCACTTCGCGGTGTCGGCGATCCAGCGCGAGACGGAGTCGGCCTTGCCTTGCGGCGTGTCAATGCCCGCCGCCGGGCCCCAGAAGCCGGGGAAGGGAAATTCGCCGAGGTCGCGCTTGATGTCCGTGCGGAGCGAGTAGGGCCAAGCATAGATGTCGAAAAACTTCCGCCCGTCGGCGGGATACATCGGGCGCGGGGTGATGCTCCAGTCGGCGGTGGAATACATATTATACCACCAGAAGAGCTGGGCGCAGGTGAACTGCGGATCGAGCGCGCGCAGTTCGTCCCAGATTTTCGGCGCGGTGACGAGGTGGTTGGATTGTTTCCAGAACTGCACCTCGGCGAGCGAGCGGTCATACCAGCCGTTGGCCACGATGCCGTGCTGTGATGGAGTTTTGCCGGTGAGGTAGTTCGACTGCGCGGTGCAAGTGACGGCGGGAAACGCGGGCGTGATTGTCGCCAGCGCGCCGCGCTGCCGAAATGCATTGATGGCGGGCGTGTGCGGGCCGAGGAGGGATTCGGAGAGGCCGACGACGTTGAGGACGGCGGTGCGCTTCATCGGGTAGTGGGGCAGGCATCCTGCCTGTCCAGCGGTGCATACAATTTCCGATTCCGCCGTTCGGTCGTCAGCCCGTGCTGGTGGACAGGCGGGACGCCTGTCCTACGACTGAAGCCCGCGTCATTCAAGGCTTTGGAAAAGTTCAAATCACCGTGCCGTGCGGAATCACGGCGCCCTTCGGGATGATCACGACGCCGTCGCGGACGAAGTAGAGCGGGTGATCCACGGTTTCGGGCTTGCCGGCGGGGGAGATGACGACGTTGTCGCCGATGCGCGCATTCTTATCAATGATGGCGTTTTCGATGCGCGCATTCTGCCCGATGCCGATGCGCGGCTCGCCCTGCGCCTCATGGTCGTGGATGGAGGCGTCGGTTTCATAGTAGTCATTGCCCATGACGACGACGCGGTTGAGGCGCGAGCCTTCGCCGATGACGCTGCGCACGCCGACGATGCACTGCTGAATCTGGCTGCGGGTGATGATGCAGCCGTCGGAGATGATCGCGTGGTCAATCGCCGCGCCGTTGATCTTCGAGGCGGGCAGGAAGCGCGGGCGGGAGAAGATCGGCGCGACCATGTTGAAGAAGTCAAACTTCGGCAGCTCGGAGGCGAGATCGAGGTTCGCCTCGAAAAAACTGCGGATGGTGCCGATGTCCTCCCAGTAGCCCTGGAACACGTGGGAGTAGACTTTGTGCGTTTCAATCGCGCCGGGGATGATGTGCTTGCCGAAATCGGTCAGGTTGTTGTCGAGCAGCTTGATGACGGTCTCGCGGTTGAAGACATAGATGCCCATCGAGGCCAGGAACAGCTCGTCCTGCCCCGCGATGTTCAACGCCGGATACATCTCGAGCGGGATGTGGAGCGTGTCGAGCACGGCGGGATCCTTCGGCTTTTCGACGAAGCGCGTGATGCGCTTCTCGTCGTTGATCTGCATGATGCCGAGCGACTGCGCGTCGCGCCGCGCCACGGGGATGGTCGCGATGGTCACGTCCGCGCCCGTTTCCGCGTGCTGCTCGACGATGGGGCGGAAATCCATCCGGTAAAGCTGGTCGCCGCTCAACACGAGGAGGTATTCAAAGCTGTTGTTGAGGAAATGAATCAGGTTTTTCCGCACCGCGTCCGCCGTGCCCTGATACCACGAGGTGTCGGTGAAGGTCTGCTCCGCCGCGAGGATTTCCACGAAGCCGCCGCTGAAATGGTCGAACTTGTAGCTCGACGCGATGTGCCGGTGCATCGAGGCCGAGAGGAACTGCGTGAGCACATACACGCGGCGGATGCCGGAGTTGATGCAGTTGGAGATCGGGATGTCCACCAGCCGGTATTTGCCGGCCAGCGGCACGGCGGGCTTGGCGCGCTCCTTCGTGAGCGGGAACAGGCGCGTCCCCTGGCCGCCGCCCATGATGACCGCGAGGACGTTTCCGTGATCCGGCCCCATGCGTTTGCTGTTAGCCATAATGCAATCCTTACTTGCGAACCGTCGCCCCTTCTATAACCTCCCCTCCCGCGTGAGGGCAAGCAGCAACCCGTCCTGCCCTGCGAAAAGAATCCTGTCATGTGCGGCATCATCGGCTACGTCGGCAAACGCCAGGCCAGCCCCATCATCCTTGAGGGGTTGCGCCGGCTCGAATATCGCGGCTACGACAGCGCGGGCATCGCGGTGCTGCGCGACGGCGGCATCGAGTCGCGCAAGAAGAAGGGCAAAATCGCCGACGGCCTCGGGAAATTGCTGGAGGCCAGGCCGCTCGAAGGCAATGCCGGCATTGGCCACACCCGCTGGGCCACGCACGGCCCGCCCTCGGACGCGAACGCCCATCCGCACCTCGACCAGAGCGGACGCATCGCCGTCGTCCACAACGGCGTCATCGAAAATTACGAGCGCCTCAAGGAACGCCTGATCAAGGCCGGGCACAAGTTTGTTTCCTCCACCGACACCGAAGTGCTCGCCCATCTCATCGGCGAGCATTACGAAAAAGTCAGGGCAGGGGACGACGCCACCGTGGGCCAGGCCGGCGAACTGCATCCGCTCACCCAGGCCGTCATCAACGCCCTCCGCGAAGTCATCGGCGCCTATGGCATCGCAGTGGAGTGCGCGGACTTCCCGGAGGTCATTGTCGGCGCGCGGCGCGGCTCGCCGCTCATCATCGGCGTGGGCGAGGACGAAAACTTCCTCGCCAGCGACGCCGCGGCCATCGTCGCCCACACGCGGCAGGTCGTTTATCTCAACGACTACGACGTGGCCACGCTGCACGAGGATCGTTTCGAGGTGGACAACCTCGGCTCCGACACGGCGAAGGTGCAGATCAGCCTGATCGAGTTCAGCCCCGAGGCCACCGAGCGCGGCGACTTCCCGCACTTCATGCTCAAGGAGATTTTCGAGCAGCCGCGCACCGTGGAGAACGCCCTGCGCGGGCGCATTGACCCCGACGAGGCCACGGCGAAGTTCGGTGGGCTGAACATGACGCTCGCCGAGCTGCGTGCGGTGGATCACATCGTCATCGCCGCGTGCGGCACGAGCTGGCACGCCGCGCTCGTGGGCGAATATCTGATCGAGGAGTTCGCGCACATCCCCGTGGAGGTGGAATATGCCAGCGAGTTCCGCTACCGCAACGCCCCCATCGAGAAGCACACGCTCGTGCTCGTCATCACGCAGTCCGGCGAGACTGCCGATACGCTCGCCGGCCTCCGCGAATCCCGGCGGCGCGGCCACAAGGTGCTTTCCATCTGCAATGTCGTCGGCTCCACCATCGCGCGCGAGGCCGACGGCGGCATTTATCTCCACGCCGGGCCGGAGATTGGCGTCGCCTCCACCAAAGCCTTCACCTCGCAGGTCACGGTGCTCACGCTCTTCGCGTTGCTGATGGGGCGCATTCGGATGTTGTCGAGCAGCCGGGGCGCGCAGCTCATCCGCGAGCTGGAGGAACTGCCCCGCAAGCTGGAGAAAATTCTCGCGCAGAACAAGGCCGTCAAAAAAATCGCCCTGAAATATTCCCAGGCCGAAAACTTTTTCTTTCTGGGCCGCCAATACAACTTCCCTGTCGCACTCGAGGGCGCGCTCAAGCTCAAGGAGATTTCCTACATCCACGCCGAGGGCTACCCCGCCGCCGAGATGAAGCACGGCCCCATCGCGATGATTGACGAGCGCACGCCGTCCGTCTTCGTCATCCCGCACGATTCGCTTTATGAGAAAACCTTGAGCAACCTGGAGGAAACCAAGGCGCGCAAAGGCCCGACCATCGCCATCGCCACCGAGGGCGACACGCGGATTCGCGGCAAGGTGGATGATGTGATTTACATCCCGGCGACGCTGGAGCCGTTGAATCCCATCCTCGCCGTGCTGCCGCTGCAACTGCTCGCCTACCACATCGCCGTGGCGCGCGGCTGCGACGTGGACAAGCCCCGCAACCTCGCCAAGAGCGTGACGGTGGAGTAGGGGAGGGCTGATTCAGCCACGGATGGAACACAGACAGGATCAAGCGCACAAACTATTTCCAAAGCCCTGTAGCGGCGGCAGCACCTGTCCACCTGAAACCCATTGCCGGAATCTGGCCATCGGCATAGGCTCATCACCGTCCGTCAGCCAAAAGAGAAAACTGTTGAGCAATCATTTTACATATTCCTGTCGCGCATCTTCTCCAGATCAGGCTGCGCTGAATGGCAATGGTTTCAAAGAGGACGCAATTGAGGAAGTTCGTCATGGCTGGTTCTGACCTCCGCACCCATGAAGTGACCTTTTGCAGCCGGGTGGCCGGTTGGGCCAATGCGCTTTTTGCGGAGCATCCTGAATGGCCCTTCCGCCGGGCGGAGATAGAGGAATCAAAGGCCATCAACCGCAAACGCTCCGATCTCCGTTTCTACGGCGAGGCGGCGAAGCTGATTCTGGCCGGGGAAGTGAAGATGCCCGGAACAAAAGAAGGTCAAAGTCCATACAATTCTGATTTGGTGGACGATTCCGCCCGCAAGGCCGACAACGCCGCCGCCGAGTTTTTCTTCACATGGAACGTGAATGAGTTTGTTCTCTTTGACCGCAAAAAGTGGCATCTCGCCATCTTGGAGCGCCGGGTCAAAGACTATCCGCTCGGCCTTGATCTCGCGAAACCATCGGATGTTGACCATCCGGCAGCGGAGGCGCGCATCAAACAGTTCCTGGCCGAATTCTTCAGCGAGCTCGCCGCGATCCTGGCTGGCCAGCAGCCGGAATGGGGAATGCGGCTGGATGAATGGTTCATCAAGTCGTTTGAAAGTCATATTGCCTGGCCGGTCAAACTCACCGCTGAATTCCTGTGGGCGAAAGCCGAGGCCGGCAAAACCTTCGATCACCAATTGCAGGACTGGGTTGGCCGGGAACAGGGCTGGCTGTTCACGCGGAACGATCCCAAGCAGTGGCGCGACATTCTGGACCGCGCCGCTCGCACGCTCTGCTACGTCTTTGCCAACCGCCTGATTTTTTATGAATCCGTCCGCGCCAAGTTCGTGGAACTGGACGGATTAAGAATTCCAAAGGCAGTCACGGCGGCTGACGCCCTCTACGAACATTTTCAAAAGACATTCCAGAAAGCCGTCGAGGCCACGGGGGATTATGAGACGCTGTTCTATCCGTTTGAAAAGGATTGGGCTGGGTCGCTGATCTTCGGCCATGCTGATTCAGCGGAAGCGTGGCGTTCGGTTCTCCAGAATTTGGAACCGTTCAATTTCAAACTTATTCCGACGGACATTTTGGGCGGCATCTTCCGCCGCATCATTGATCCGGAGGAGCGCCACAAGTTCGGCCAGCACTATACCAATGAAAACTTGGTGGACGTGGTCAACGCCTTCTGCATCCGCCATGCCGAGGCCAACGTGCTCGATCCGGCGGGCGGCTCCGGCAGCTTTGTCGTGCGCGGCTATCATCGCAAGGCGTGGCTGAAGCAAAGCGAAAAGCTCAAACACCCCGGCGTTTCCCATCAGGACTGGCTCCGGCAAATCTACACGGTGGACATCTCCCTGTTCGCCGCCCACCTCTGCACCTTGAACCTTGCGGCCCGCGACATTCGCGATGAGGAAAACTATCCTCGCGTCCGGCGTGGCAATTTCTTCGAGGTCGCCGATGAAGTAGCGAAGAAAAAGCCCTTCTGCCATCTGCCACAAGGACTGCAAGGCGAGCGCAAACCCGGCCCGGTGCCTTTGCCGCCACTGGACGCCATCGTGGGCAACCCGCCTTATGTCCGGCAGGAGCTGATCCCCAAGCGCGGTCAGAAAGGCGTGAAGCCGATGCAGGCCAAGGAAGACATCGCGGAGCTTTGCGCGGAGTTCTGGCCCGGATTGAAGTTGAGCGGGCGCAGCGACCTGCATTGTTATTTCTGGCCTGCCGCCACTTTCTTCCTCAAGGAAAATGGCTGGTTCGGTTTTCTGGTTTCCTCCAGCTGGCTGGATGTGGAATACGGCTTTGCCTTGCAGGAATGGGTGCTGTCGCACTTTCGCATTCACGCCATTTTGGAGAGCAACGCCGAGCCGTGGTTCGAGGAGGCCCGCGTCAAGACGTGCGCGGTCATTCTCCAACGCTGCGACGATCCGGCGGCGCGTAACGCGCAGCTTGTCCGCTTCGTCCGGCTGGACGCGCCGCTGGCGGCGATCCTCGGCAAACGGCCCGACGAGAATGCCCGCCAGACCGCCGCCGAACAGTTTCGCGCCGACATCCTGGCCTGCAAAAGGAATGCGGTGCGCGATGGCTGGCGCGTGGTGGTGAAGAAGCAGCAAGACCTTTGGGAAGATGGTTTGCGCGCGGGCCGTCTCTTTGAAATGCAGCGCCAGCGGGACTTGACGGAAAATGTCCGCCGGACAGCGGGTGGCGACGAAGACGAAGGCGAGGACGGGGACAACGGGGCGTATGACGAGAATGGCAACGGCATCTTGCATGAAAGCCCCGCGCCTTACGGCGTGCGCTACGGCGGCGGCAAATGGGGAAAGTATCTTCGCGCGCCAAATCTCTACTTCCGCATCATGGAGCGATACGCCGGCCGTTTTGTGCCGCTGGGCGAAATCGCCACGATTCGACGCGGCATTACGAGCGGTTGCGATGCCTTCTTCATGCCGCGCGACGTGAGCGCGGACTTTCTGGAAAAGTATTCCAAGCTGGAATGGAACGACGCGCCGCTCATCAACCACTGCAAACGGGCCGAGGTGGAATCAGGCGCGGTGAAATTGATTGAAGCCGGCGACGGCACAGTGCATCCGGTCGAGGCGGAGTTTCTGAAGCCGGAAGTGCACAGCCTGATGAAGGTCAGCCGCCCGGTGATATTGACCAGTGAACTTGATCGGCTCGTGCTAATAGTGGACAAGCCCATGAGCGAATTGAAGGGAACCTACGTTCAGAAATATCTCCGCTATGGTGAAAAAACTTCGTTTGTTTCCAAAAAGAGCAGGGCTGTGCCGGTTCCCGAGCGGACAAGCTGTGCCGCACGCGAGCCGTGGTATGATTTGACCGGAACAAAGCCCGGCGCGTTTTTCTGGCCAATGGCCCAGCAATACCGCCATGTCATTCCCGCCAACCCAGAGGCCTTGATTTGTAATCACAACCTGTTCGATGTTCACCCGCTGGAGTTATCGGAAGAAGAAGTGGCGGCCTTGCGAGCCATCGTTAATTCGACGCTGGTTGCGAACTTCAAAACATTTTATGGCCGCTACGCCGGGACGGAAGGCAACCTCAAGACGGAAGTCGTGGACGTGAATCTGTTGGAAATCCCCGACCCGCGCCATGTCACCAAGGCCGTCGCCAAAAAATTGCAGGACGCCTTCGCCAAACTTTGCCAGCGCGACACGCGACCGATGGTCGAGGAGGAGTTCATGGAGCGCCACACGCCCGAATATGTGCGGGAACTGGCGAAAAAGCCCGTCGGCTTGCCGGCGGAATTGCAGATGAAAGACCGCCGTGCCTTGGATCTCGCGGTGTTTGAGTCGCTGGGCGTTGCCGACGCGAAGGAACGCGAGGCGCTGTGCGACGAGCTTTACCACGAAACCGCCGCGCACTTCCGGCAAATCCGCGTGGTGGAAATTCTCAAGCAGAAGCAGCGCAAGGAAAGCGGGGGCCGTGAATTCCGCACCGACGAACTGGCCGCCGATTTGTGGGACGCCCTGGCTGCCGACGAGAACCAGCCTCTGGCCGAATGGCTGGCGATGCAAGCCACGGGCGGAAAAACTTTCACCATCCCGGAAGGCCACGCCAGCCTGCCCGACGCCAGCGATTTTCTGGACGCCAGCACGGTCTTTTTCCGCCAGAGCACCAGCGGGAAAGCCAAGTCGGAACCGCTGCACCTGCCCACCCGGAGTCATGCGGAGATCATTTTCACGCTGTCGCAGCTAGGTTTGCATGGAAACGTCCGCCTGCCCGAAACGGAGAAGGCAGCGCAGGAGTTCAAACAGTTGCTGGATGCCCGCCTGGCCGCCATCACCGAAAAAACGGAGCATCTGGCAGGCAGCCGCACGAGCGACGAAGGGAAAATCACCGATCTGGCCGGCCTGCTGAAGCATTGGATGATTCACGGCAAGCCGCGCCGGGCGCCAAAGCAGGAAGAATTGGCTGGCGAAACCGAAGGTTAAAGCAGGACTAAAAGAGGATAAATTATGGGCCTGACGATCCATTATGAGCTGCGTGTCGAAAAGAGGCTGGCCCGCGCTGTTGTTCACGAACTGGTCCAACGCACGGCGCTGTATGCCCGGAAAATCGGCTGCGCCGAAACCGGCGAAGTGAGATGCGTGGATGCCAACACACCAGGAAACTTTTGGTATGTCACTTTGGAGCGGCAGGGCGAGCGGTATGTGCGCGCTCTTCCGCCCTTGCGCGGCTGGCTGGTAGAGATCTGGCCGGGCGAAGGGTGCGAAAGCGCGGCGTTCGGGCTTTGCCAGTATCAGCAAAAGACCCCATGCGTCACGTATGATGCATGGACGGGCGCAGGATGCGGATGGGTTTTCAGAGGCCACTGCAAGACGCAATACGCCCATGAACACGGCTGGGAGCATTTTCTCCGCTGTCACAAAACAATCATCAGCATCCTAGACTTCTGGCGGCGGCTTGGCGTGAAGGTTGAGGTGAGCGACGAAGGCGGGTATTGGGAAACGCGCTCGGAACAGAAGCTGCGCGGCATGGTGGAGCGCTATGACGGGCTGATCGCCGCCGTGGCTGGCGCGTTCAAGGACGCGGCGGATGAAAGCGCGAGCCGACCAGCGGTCGAGTCGCCCATTTTCGCGCGGAAAGATTTCGAGCGATTGGAAGCGGAAGGTCGCCGGGAATTCGGCAAAGACATGAATGCAATACGCGGCTTGATGCCTGGCTGACTGGCCTTGCCGGGCTTCAATGCGCCTCTGAATCGGAAGCCGATGCGAAATCCATCGCTCAAGATGGGAAATGGAAGAACCGGGTCAAAATGCCCCGGCGTGATAGGCGGTGGCGGTCGGGAGGTTTGTTGGAATGGGTCAGCGATGCTGGAAAGTGGTTTTGAACAGATCATTTGCCGATTTCTGCTTCCCGGAGGCACTTGGGAAGATTTCAAAAGCCGGGATGGGATTCCCGACGGCGGTAAAACATTATATTCCGGCGGGTTCGGTTCGTCCGGGTGTGCCATTGCAAAATGTTTTGGCACTGCCCGGCTTCCGGCAAGTGGTGGAACATTTTGCACCAGCCCCACCGGGAAGCCGGGAGGTGATGGAACATTATGCAGCGGTGCGGTCGGACGGCCCGGAAGGGGTGGAACATTTTGCGCCAGCCTTCCGGGCAAGCCGGGAGGGGCGGTGCATTTTGCATTGGCACCTCCGGGCTTCCGGCAATGGGTAAAACATTTTGCAGCGGCACCACCGGGAAGCCCGGCATGGCTGGAACATTATGCAGCGGTGCCTCCGGGCCTCCGGGCTGGACGAAAAATGAGTCCTCTTGTCCCACCCGGCCTCCGGCTCCGGGGATTTGATTTTGGATTGGACGGTGGAAATGCGTGGAACATCGGGATGCGGCAAGGGAGACAGGATTCAGAATCCAAGACTTTGGATTCAGACTTCCGTTTTCCGGCGCATTTCATACGCTCGCGCCCGATGGAACGTGCGTTCCAAATCCTGCGAGGCCTGCGGCTCGTGTTCGCCGCCGTGGCGGTGCTGTTGTCCGGGGCGGACGCGGCTTTCGGACAGGACACGCAGGTTAAGGTTTGCGCCGTGTGCGACCGGAAGCTGTATATGGGCCGGTATTGGAAGCACAAGTTCGGCGTCGTTTGCGAGGAGTGCCACGAAATCAAAGCCCGCTGCTCGTTGTGCGGCATCCCGGTCAAGGAAGGTTTCGGCAAGACCGGCGACGGTCGGTTTGTCTGCAAGCAGGAACTCAAGGACGTGGTGATGACGGCGGCGGCGGCGCGGGAGGTGTTCAACGACGTGGCGCTCGAATTGCGGCGGACCGCCCGTGGCGCGCTGGAGCTGAAATATCCGGAGGTCAACATCGGTTTCTTTGACGTGGACTACTGGAATTCCAAGGGCGGCCAGGCTGTCCAGGCGGACATGAGGCGCATCGGTTTCTCCTTGAGCCATGCTTCAGGCGACGGCGTCGCCCACAGCGTGGTGCTCTTGAGCGGCCAGTTCAAAAGTGACTTTGCCACCGTCTGCGCCCACGAATACACGCACCTCTGGATCAACGAGAACAAGCCCGCCGGGCGCGTGATCGAGCCGGAGACGGTGGAGGCCATCTGCGAATTGAGCGCCTATAAGCTGATGATGGAACGCCGCGACACCAATCAACTCGCGGAAATCCGCGCCAACCCCTACACGCGCGGAAGAATCCTCGATCTCATCGAAGCCGACACGCGCCTGGGTTGGGAGGCCGTCTTGAACTGGGTGAAACTAGGGAAGGAACCGAAGCTCGACATCACGGCCCCGCCGCCGCGCGCTCCCGCCCCGGCGGATGCCGGTTCGCCGTTTTTCACCGCGTCGCCAGCGGTGGCTTCGCCGCTTCCTGACCGGCTGACTTTGAAGGGAATTCTCGGCGGCGGCAAAAACGCGCTCGCGCTGATCAATGGACAAAGCTTTGCCCAAGGCGATGAACTGCCGGTGAAGCTGAAGGACAAGACGGTCAAGGTGCGCTGCGTGGAAATCCAGCGCAGCGCGGTCATCGTCCTGCTCGATGGCGCGACCAACCGGGTGACGCTCTATCTGGACGGGAGATAGGAGATTGGGAAATAGGCAATAGGGGATGGGGGATGGGGGAGAAGCAACTCACGACTCGTGCAGCGCGCGCAACTCGGCGTCGGTGTGGCGCAGGCGCACGGAGAGCGCGCGGGCCAGCCGCGCGAAGAGCTTCACACCCAGCAACGGATGCGGGCGCGACGTGGCGTCGAAACCCGCGCGGGACAGGACGAACAAGTCCGTGTCCGTCACGGCCACGGCGTCCGCCGAGCGCGTGCCGCGGTCGAGGAAGGCCATCTCGCCGAAGAAATTTCCGCGCCCGAAATACGCGAGGTTGTAGTGCTTGCCGTCCTCCAGCGGGAGCTGGATGCGCACGACGCCGCGCCGGATGAGGAAGAGTTCGTCGCCGGTGTCGCCGTGCTTGAAGATCATCTGGCCCACTGGCACGGAGCGCTCCTGCACGCACGTCTTGAGCACAGAAAGTGTCTGATCCGACTCGAATTCGCGCAGCAGATCAATCTCCGGCAGCTCCAGCGCCCGCTCGCTTCCCTCCGTCTGGGTGGCCTGCGCCGCCTCCAGGATGCGATCCTCCGCCCATTCCAGCGCCTCGTCGGCGGCGTCGAACAGCTTCACGTTTTCCGTCGCGTCCATCACGCCGACCTGGTGGAAGTAGGCCTGGAGATCCTGCCCCGTCGGCAGGCTGGCGGGAAGGCTGCTGAAAATCATCATGCCGCCGTGCTCCTTGAGCATCGCCTGGAGTTGCTCCAGCATGTGCGCGGCGGTGAAATCCACCGACTGCACGCGGTGCATGTCGAGGATGACAAAGCGGCAGTGCTTCAAGTCCTTCTCCAGCTCGGTAAAAAGCTGGTCGGTGGTGCCGAAGAAGAGGCTGCCCTGCAGTTCGCAGATGACCGTGTGGCGTCCCTCGACGGCGAGAATTTCCTTTTCCAAGTCGAGGCGGTTTTTCTTCGAGGAAATCTGGCTGCCATAAACTTTGCGGCGGATGACCGAGCCACGGATTTGCTCGCGGATGAACAGCAGGATCGCCAGCGCCAGCCCGACGCCCGACGCCGCGATGAGGCTGAACTCCACGGCCGTGATGATGACCGCGAGGATGACCAGGAAGTCGAGAATGGTGTTGCGCGACTTGAGCAACTGGAAGCTTTCCCAGTCAAACATCCGGTAGGCGACGACCATGAGGATGCCGGCCAGCGCGGCGATGGGCACCCACGCGATGAAATTGCCGAAGAGCAGGAACGCCGCGAGCACGAAGACGCCTTCCAGCACGCCCGAAAGCCGGGTCTGCCCGCCGCTGTTCACGTTCACGAGCGTCGCGCCCATCGTGCCCGCGCCCGGCATCCCGCCGATGACCGCCGAGGCGAGGTTGCCCACGCCCTGGCCGATGAGCTCGCGGTTCGAGTTGTGCCGCGAGCGCGTCATCGCGTCCACGATCACGCACGTCTTGAGCGTGTCAATCGAGAGCAGCACCGAGAGCGTGAGCGCCGGGGAGAGCAAGTGCTTGAAATCGTCAAGATGCAGCGCGCCGATGGCCTTCCAGTGCTCCAGAAACGCCGACCAAAGCGAGCCGAGGCTCCCGCCAATCGGGCCGATGATCAGCTTGTTGTGCTCCAGGTGCAGCAGTTCGGGATGAACCAGCCCCAGACCGAAGTAGGCCAGCAGCCCGCCCGCCAGGCCGATGATGGCGGCGGGCACGGCTTTCGTGATTTTCGGCGCGGCCACCATGCCAAGGATCGTCACCGCGCCGACGATGATGCCCGGCCACTTCCAGTGCGCCGGATCGGCCAGCCCCGCCCACACGTTCACGCCCTTGGACAGTCCGAAGAACTTCGGCACCTGGCTCAAAAAAATCAGCACGCCGACGCCGCTCAAATATCCCGCCACCACCGGATACGGGATGAACTTGATGAGCTTCCCGCCGCCCGCCACGCCGTAGAGGAGTTGCAGCGCGCCGGCCATCAGCGCCACGAGCATCAGCAGCACGACGATTTTCTCCGGCGTGAACGCCCCGCCGGGACTGTGGCTTCCGGCCAGCAAACCCGCCGCCAGCGCCGCGAGCACCGCCGCCGCCGGCGCGCACGGTGCGGAGATCAGCCGCGGCGCGCCGCCCAGCGCGGGCGCGAAAAGCCCCATCGCAATCGCGCCGAGGATGCCCGCCATGACGCCGTGCCCCACGAACTCCGCGCCGAGCACGCTGTAGATCGCCACGCCGTAGGCGATGGAGGACGGCAGCGCGACGAGCATGGCCGCGAAGCCGCCCCACAGATCGCCGGCGCGGCCGGGCACACGCGGGGTTTGGGCGGCGGCGGCGCTCATGCGAAGGACTTCGCCAGCCCGGTTTTCGGCCATTGCGTTGCAAGGGCGGGGTTCACGTTGGCGTCTTTTGTAACAATTCCCCGCGCGTTTTCATAGACGAAACTGGTCGAAGGTTCTCTCTTTTTTGGCCGGGGCGCGAACTGCCGGAATGATGTTCAGCCGGCCTTCCCCGTGTTTCGCCCGGGGGATCAGTTCGGGAGAAAAGTTCCGCGAAGGAAGACGTTGAGACGAGAAGATAGTCTATTCCTGAATGATCACCCGGTAAAACCGGTTGCTGAAGGAAGCCGCCAGCGGGTCGGTGAAATGAATCGTGCCGGTGAACGGGCTGTTGGTCTGGAGGGCGATCCAGTTGGTCAGGTTGATGGAGCCTTCCAGCACTGCGGAGGCCGCCGCTGGTCCGTTAAAATCAAACTGCGCCGCCCCGCCGGCGGATTTGGTGAAACTGGAAATGACGCGGGACTGCTCCACCAGCAGCGTCAGCGCAGTCGCGCCGTAGTTCACCCGCCATTGTTTGTCGCGCGAGAGGGCCGGCAGGCTGGTGGCGGAAAAGCTCCCATTTTGTCCGGCGTATTGCACGAGCGCGAAGGAATCGCCGATGTTGGGCAGGAAGCCGTTCGTAAGGCTGACGTGCAGGGTGCCATTCAGGTTGGCGGTGCCGCCGAAAAATTCCTGGCTGTATCCGGCGGCGGGTTGCGTGCCGCCGATCACGAAGCGGGTGCTGGCCGTGCTCGCCATGGAATTCGGGGAATCCACTCTCACGGCCCCCTGCCGCACATCCAGAAGGCCGGAATTGTTGAAGAGGACACCGCCAGAAGCCCCGCTGAACACAAGCGCGTTGGTGGAGCCGGTTTTACGAATGGTGGCATTGGCCGCGTTGTTGAAGGCGGGCTGGCTGCCGTAGCCGGGAAAGTAAACCACCGGGTCGGACTCGAAGGTGAGCAGGCCGAAGTTGTTGAAGACGCCGCCGTAGACAAACGACCACGTGTTGGTGCAGCGCACCACGCCCGTCCCGTAGTGGTTCACCGTCGCCCCGTCCACACTGCGGTCGGCCCCGTTGTTCAAGGCCAGCTGCGCCGCCGCGCCCACGGTGAGGCTGGCCCCGACGATGGTGCCGCCCGTCCATTCAAACGTGCCGCTGCCCGCCAGCGTGCCCGTCCCGGTCAGAGCGCCCGAGGCCAGCTCCAGCGTGGCCCCCGCCCCCAGCGTGTTGGTGCCGCTCACCGTGAGCGTGCCGCCGAGGCTGCGCACGCGATAGGCACCCGCGACGCTGCCGCCATGCAGCAGGTTCTTGCTGCCCTGCTCCAGCGAGAGGACGCCCGCCTGGGCGTCGAGCAGGCCGGCGTTGTTCAAGACCCAGCCGCCGTTGTCGCCGAGGAAGCGCGTGCCGTTCGTGCCCCCGCCCTGCCGCAGCGTCCCGCCCGCATAATTGTTGAAGACCGGCGCCGCACCGTAGCCCTCGAAGTAAAACGTGGCGTCCGCCGTGGTGTTCCATGTCCCCAGGTTATCCACCCGCGCGCCATAGCGGGCGTTCACCTGGCCGCCGTCATTCCACGTGGCGGCACCGTGGTTGGTGATGACGCCGCCATCGAGCAGTTTTCCGTTCACGGTGGACAACACCAAGGTCAGGGCCGGCCCCACGTTCACCAGCCCGTCAATCGTGCCGCCCTGCCAGCCCAGCGTGCCGGTGCCGGTGAACACGCCGCCGCCGCCCCACCAGCCGTTGGTCAGTTCCAACGTGCCGGTGACCGAGACGCCCTGCTCGAAGTTGACGCGCCCGCCGTTGATGCGCGACAAGCCCGCCCCTTGGAACACCGTGCCGTTGGTCAAAGTGAGCGTGTTGCCGGTGAACTCCAGCAGCGCGCCCGCGCTTGCGTTCCAGGTGCCGCTGCCCAGTCCGCCGCCGCCCAGGGCCAGCGTGCCCTGCTGCACGTCCACCGTGCCCGTGTTGTTGAGGCGCGTGCCGCCATTGTCGGTGTGAAAGGCGGACCGGCCTGAAGAACCGTTTTTGCGGAGAGTGCCGGCGTTGTTGAAGGCGGGCTGGCTGCCGTAGCCGGGGAAGTAGAGGAGGGGGTCGGACGCGAAGGTGAGCAGGCCGAAGTTGTTGAAGACGCCGCCGTAGACAAACGACCACGTGTTGGTGCAGCGCACCACGCCCGTCCCGTAGTGGCTCACCGTCGCCCCGTCCACACTGCGGTCGGCCCCGTTGTTCAAGGCCAGCTGCGCCGCCGCGCCCACGGTGAGGCTGGCCCCGACGATGGTGCCGCCCGTCCATTCAAACGTGCCCGTTCCGGCCAGCGTGCCGGTTCCGGTCAGAGCGCCCGA
>JACRJY010000110.1 GCA_016235585.1 Verrucomicrobiota bacterium
ATATCCCGCCGCAATCGCTGTCACATTGCTCTGCGCCGCCACGGGCACGCTCGACTGGCCGTAGTAGTTGTCTCCCCATGCCAGCACCGAACCGTCGCTCATCAAGGCCACCGTGTGATAATATTTTGCCGCAATCGTCGTCACCCCGCTCTGCGCCGCCCCGGGCACATTTGTTTGGCCACCCCATGACAGCACGGTGCCATTGGTTGCCGCGTTCGCCGTCAGCACCGCCGGCACCAGCCACAGGCCGAGCGCCAGCAGCACGCCGGAGAGCGCGGCACCGCTCCTCGTCGCGGTTGCAGAATGGCGGAGCTTGGCCGGAATCATGTGAGGTGTTGGTTTTGTGGAAAGTATTCGTAGCAGTTTCGGCGTATCCACGAAAGAGAAATTCAGCGCAGTCTCCTGTGTCGAATCTTATTCGTAGCGCAGCGACTCGACGGGGTCGAGGTTCGCGGCCTTGATGGCGGGATAGGTGCCGAAGACGAGGCCGACGGCGGAGCAGATGCCCAGGCCGATGAAAATCCAGTCCACGGGAATCACCGCCGGCATCTTCAGATACCACGCCGCGACGTTGCCGCCCGCGATGCCGAGCGCGACGCCGATCAGCCCGCCCAGCTCGCAGAGCATGATGGCTTCGAGGATGAACTGCGCGAGGATGTTGCGCTTCTTCGCGCCGATGGCCCGCCGCACGCCGATCTCGCGCGTCCGCTCGGTGACGGAGACGAGCATGATGTTCATGATGCCGATGCCCGCCGCGATGAGCGCGATGGAGCTGACGACGGCGACGCCCGCCCGCACGGCGAGGGTGAGGCTGCGGAACTGCTCGATGAGCGAGTCGCTGGAGTAGATTTCAAAATCATCCGGTTCCCCTGGCGGCACGCGCCGAACGGAGCGCAGCACACCGCGCACTTGCTCAATGGTGTCGTCGAATTGCTCGCGGCTCGGTGCCTGCACATAGACGGTCAGCGAGCGGAAGGTGGCCCCGTAGCGGTTCAGCGCCGTGGTGATGGGGATGAGGATGTAGTTGTCCTGATCCTGCCCGGCCATGCCGCCCTTTTCCTCGATCACGCCGATGATGGTGTAGTTGACGCCGTCGAATTTCACCGTTTCATCGAGGGCCGAGCCGCTGTGGGGGAAAAGTTTTTTCTTCAGGCCGTGGCCCAGCACGCAGACGTTGCGGGCGCTGTCCAGGTCGGTGGAGGTGAAGGCGCGGCCGTCCTCGATAATCCAGTTGCGGGCGGCGAAGGCCTCCGGGGTGACGCCGCGCAGCGGCACTTCGGGGTTCGTCCGCTCGAAGCGGGAGGCCGCCTCGCCGGAGGACAGATAGCCCGTGGCCGTGCCGATGCTGGTGGCGAGCGTGGCGCGGTCGCGCAGGGCGCGCACGTCGGCGAGGGTGATGTTCTTGCGGCGCCAGTATTTCTCCGAGCCTTTCGGGCCGTCGAAGTTGATGGCTGGCCACTTCTCGATGGTGAAGGTGTAGGCGCCGAGCTGGCTCAATTCGCCCTCGATGTTGTTCTGCAGCGCGCGCATCGCCGTCATCACCATGATGATGGAGAACACGCCGACGACGACGCCGAGCAGGGTGAGCACGGTGCGGAGCTTGTGCGCGGCCAGCGCGTGCAGCGCCATGTGCAGGCTCTCGACCAGCTCGGCGAAGATGACTGTGCCGGGGCGGTGGCGGCGGATGGGGGCGGGAGGTTTCACGCTAAATGCGGTTCAACCACGGCGCACACGGCGGAGCGCGGGCGGGCCGCCCGCGCTCCAGGGCCAGCTCGGCCAACCCGTAGCGCAGACTGGCAGTCTGCTGTATCGCGGATTGGCAATCCGCCCGCCACCCTGTTTGGACTGGGCGGCTGCCGACTGCCAGTCGGCGAAACGGCAGGTTGCCAACCTGCGCTACGGGCCGGTTCATGGAGCGGGTTGCGGCAAGGATGCGATGTCTTCATTTCATTCGTTCCGCAGCGCGTCCACGGGGTTCATCTTGGCTGCGCGCCAGGCGGGGAAAAACCCCGCGAGCACGCCGGTGAGCAGCGAGACGAGCAGCGCCAGGCTCATCACGGTGAGCGACAGTTGCGTCGGCAGCTTGTCGGACACCAGTTTGCCCGCGAGCCACGCGATGCTCAAACCGATCAACCCGCCGAGCAGGCAGATTAGCGCCGCCTCGATGAGGAATTGCATCATGATTGTGCGCCGCTTCGCGCCGATGGCCTTGCGGATGCCGATCTCGCGCGTGCGCTGCGCGACGGAGACGAACATGATGTTCATGATGCCGATGCCGCCGACGAAGAGCGACAGCCCGGTGATGAACAGCCCCGCGCTGCCGAGCACCGCGCTCATGCGGTCGAAGGTGTGGATCAGCGCCTCCTGTGTCTGGATGGAAAAGTCATCCGGTTCGCCCGGCGCGAGCTTGCGCACGCGCCGCATGATGCCGCGCAGTTCCTCGCGCGCATCGGCCATTTCCGCCACGCCGGCGACCTTGACCTTGATGGTGAGGTTGGGCCGGTAGTAGAAGTCCGACACGAAGCGCGTGACCGGCACATAGACCATGTTGTCGAGGTTCGCAAAGCCGAGGAAGCTCCCGCGTTTCTCCAGCACGCCGACCACTTCATAGGCGACGCCCGCGATGCGGATGCGCTTGCCCAGCGGCGGCTCGTGCGGAAAGAGATTCTCCATGATTTCCACGCCAATCACGCAGACGGGGCGTTCACCGTCCACCTCCGCGCTGGAAAGGAACCGCCCCTGGCGCAGCGTCAGGCCGTCCACGACGGCGGCCTCGGCGGAGCAGCCGAGAATGAAGACGCCCGACGCACTTTGACGGTCGTATTTGACCGAGCGGATGCCATCAATGTGGAAGCTCACCGTCCACGCCGGATTCGCCAGGCGGACGAAGGACTTGCCCTCCGCGAGAATGATGTCGCGTCGGCCGCGCGTCTTCCACCACGGCTCGTCGCTGAACCACGGGCGTTTCTGGATGAAGAACACGTCCGCGCCGATGGCCGAGATGCTGGAGAGGAATGCGCGGTTCAACCCCTCGATGGCCATGCCCATGAGGCTCACGGTGACGATGCCGATGACGATGCCGAGCGTGGTGAGGGTGGAGCGCAGCTTGTTCGCGCGCAGGGCGTCGAGCGAGATCGCCAGCCCCTCTTTGAGTTCCATCCAGAATCGCATGGGAAATTGACCGGGGGGATTAAGGCGATGCGGGCGACGGGGAGTCAACTGGAATGACGTGGGGAATGACGCGATTTGTGCGATAACTGGAAAATCGTGCGGTCATTCTCGTGACCGCAGCGGTGTTCTGGGTGAATCGGAAGAAGCGGGGGAAGAGGCCGGTGGCGTGACAAACACGCTTAACGACCACCGCTGGCGAGCAATGTTTGGATGTTTCTCGTAGCTTCTCTACTCGCGGACGTGTCGGGGTATAACCGGACAATCTCCTCATAAGCTACCACCGCCTTAGCGCGATCAACGCTCTCCAGACGTGCTGCCGCATCAAGCAGGCGCGAAGTTTCAAGCTCTGGATTTGGCAAGTTATCTTGATCCGCGAGAGCGTAATAGGCCCGAAAGGCACAAAAAACACTGATAATTAGTGCAACCCAAAGATTCCTTGTGCGTGTAATATAAAACAGGCTTCCAACCAGAATCGTGACGACCATTGTTCCCCACGCCCTTACATACAAAAGCCCAATAGGACCAAAGATGAACGCAAGACAGACAGCCAACACCTTGGATTTAGGTTTTGGAATCGGCGGAGGCGATACGACCAGTAAAGTGTTACAGACTGGGCATCTGGGCAGGCGATCTGGATTCTCGCGGCCACAGTAGTCGCAAGATGCAGCAACTGATTCATCAGTCAGAGTGTCCATCGTGTAGCTCGCCACCGAACTTTGCTATGCGGCAAACCTGCCGCCATTACTTCGAGCTTGGTTGCATGGAAAAAGGTGGCCGGACTTTTGTCGAGAGCAATCTCCAAAGCCCGCCGCGCGAAAGGAAGGGAGACCGGATTCGAGGTTCAATATTCTACCGCCGGACGGCTACTGTTTAGACTGTCCCCGCAGCGCCTCCACAATCGCCGCCGCCAGCAGCTTGTGTCCCTCCGGGCGCAGATGGGCGCTGTCGGCAAACACCGCTGCCGCGCCGGGCGAGGCGAACACTTTTTTCATCGAGACGCGGAGCACGTCCGCGCCGAGCAGCGGCTCGACCAGTTCATCCAGCCCGTAGTCGTTCAGCTCGGCACCGCCGCCGGGCGGGCGTTCCAGCCGCGCCTGCGTGACAAGCACAACCTTGGCTCCGGCCTTCCGCGCGAGTTCGATGTTCTCCGCCGTCTTGCGTCGCACCAGCTCGTCCCACTCGCGGATTTTGTTTTTGTCCATCGAGGCGAGCACCTCGGCGTCGGCGTCGTTCACGGCGCGCTGGTTGCGGATTTCCGGCGGCAGCCATTCCCAGAAAACCTTCTCCGTCTTCATCTCGTGGACGCGGCGCAGCACGAGGCTTTTCATCAGCCAGTTCTTCGGGTGCCAGCTCTGGAACTCCTGCGCGCGCCGCCACTCGCGCTCGTCCTCGTATTCGTTCGAGTTGTTGACGTGCAGGATGACGAGGCTGGGCTGGTATTTGAGCGCCTGCTGGAGGACGACCTGGTTGCGCCGCGCGCCATATCCGGCCACGGCGAGGTTGAAGCTCTCGGCCTTGACGCCGAGCTTGTTCAATTGTTCTCCCACTTGCACCGCGTAAGATGACGCGAGGCTGCCACCGCGAGGCACGGAATCACCAATCACCATCACGCGGAACACGCCATCGGGCCGCTGCCGCGTGAAGCTCTGTGGATGAAAGCGCCGTCCGCCCGCGCGCACGAGCCGCACGGTGCCGTCGGATTTTTCCTCGAAGCCGGAAGTGGAGTTGTAGCCATACTCGAAGCGCCCGGACATATTGCGCGCGAAAAAGACGCGCACCACCAGCTCGCTCGCGCAGAACAGCGCGAGCGCGAGCAGGAAGGCTTTGGTGATCGGGCGGGTTTTCAAATCGTCGGATGAATGTCCGTGATGCGGTAGCGCAGGATGGCATCCTGCTGTGTCGCCGGTTGGCAACCGGCTGGGTGGCCGCCAAAAAACGGGGCTTGCGGGCTTGCTCCCGCCCGCCGACTGCCAGTCGGCGACACGGCAGATTGCCAATCTGCGCTACGGCCGGCGGTGATGCTGCCTGTTTGAAAACACAACTGGATGATTGGGCGGTTCATGGTGGGTTGCGCGTGTCAAAACTGAAAATAAATAAACTCCACGTCCGTCGCCGCCGACGTGGCGATGCCGAGGAAGAGCACGGTGTAGATGAAGCCGCGCGCGGCCCACGGCAGGTGCGTGAATTCGATTTCATCGCGCGATTTCCACGTGAGCCATTGCAGCAGCAGCAACGGCGCGGCGTGGAGCAGCAGCCAGAGCGTGGGCTTGAGCCAGTTCACCGCGCCGACGTTGTTCCAGTGACCGAATGCCGCGAACCACGCGCCGAGTTGCGCCAGATTCGGGCAGCGGAAAATCGCCCAGCCCACCAGCGTGAAAGCAAACATCAGCGTCATTCCCAACGGCACGCGCCAGCGCGGGCCTTCGGCGGATTCGGCGAGCCAGTTCAGGCCCGGCACGAGCCGGTAAAGAATCAGCAGCGCGCCGTGATACGCGCTCCACAAAACAAAAATCCAACTCGCGCCGTGCCACAGCCCAGCCAGCAGCATCGTGAGCCAGAGGTTGAAGAGCGTGCGCGCCGCGCCGTGCCGGTTGCCGCCGAGCGGGATATAGACGTAGTCGCGGAACCACGCTGAAAGCGTGATGTGCCAGCGCTGCCAGAACTCCGACGGGCCGCGCGCGAAGTAGGGGAACTTGAAGTTCCAGTTCAGGTGGATGCCCAGCAGCCGCGCCGAGCCGCGCGCGATGTCCGTGTAGCCGGAGAAGTCGCCGTAGATTTGAAACGCGAACGCCACGACGCCAAGCACGGCCCACGGGGCGTTCAATTCAGTCTTGGGATCGAAGGCGTAGTTCGCCAGCAGCGCGCAGTTGTCGCCGACAAAAATCTTTTTGAACAGGCCGACGAGGATGAGCCGCAGGCCGCGATGGAAGTCGGCGATTTCCCAGGTCGCGGCCTTGATGAACTGCGGCAGCAAATCGTTGGGCCGTTCGATGGGACCGGCGATGAGCTGCGGAAAGAACGAGAGATACGCCGCGAAGGTGAGCACGTCGCGCGCGGGCTGCGCCTGGCCGCGATAGATGTCCACCGCGTAGGCGATGGACTGGAAGGTGTAGAACGAAATCGCCACCGGCAGGATGATGTGCGGCAGCGTCCAGCCGGGGTCGAAGCCGAGCTGCGCGCACAGGGCGAGCGCGGACTTGCCGAAGAAGTTGAAGTATTTGAAGAAGCCGAGCACGCCGAGGTTGGTGAGGATGCTCAAGAGCAAAAATGCTTTTCGCTGCCGTGCTTCGGGCCAGCGCCACAACGCGGCGTAGAGCGCGGTGAACACGACGGGAAACGCCGCCGCCGCGCCGAGTATCGCGCCATCCAAGGGCGCGGCGGTCAATTGCGGCACGAGCCGTTGCAGGGCCGGATACCCGGCCAGCCACGCGACCGGCAGGCTGGCGACGGCGAACACTTTCAGCGCGGAGTGCCGCTCGCCCGCAATCGCGAGGCCGCAGAAGAAATCAATCGCCGTCGAGGTGAGCAGCAGCGCGAGGAAGCGCGCGTCCCAGGCCCCGTAAAAAATGTAGCTGGCCGCGAGCAGCAGCCCCATCCGCCCGCGCAGCGGCAGCCGCCAGTAGAGCAGCACGACCGCCGGCAGGAAGAGCGCATATTGCCACGAGGTGAACGACATGACCGGGCCTCACGGCTTGCGGGCAAAGGCGATGAGCGACTTGCGCAGCGACGGGATGGCGTCCTTGAGCGCGGTGCCGAGGCTGCGGATTTTTTCAAAACCTTCGCGGTGGCGGCGGGATTTGAGAAAGGAAACCTCTATCTGCTCGAAACCGGCGACGCGGAGCAGCAATTCCAGTTCGGCGCGGGTGAACTCGCGGTTGTGGCGGACGGGAAAGAAGGACATTCCCTTGTAGAGAATCGGCTCGGCGCGCAGGTAGCACTTTTCGTAATCCCAGGTGATGTGCTTGCCGCGCAGCATCCGGCTGCGGCTGCGGAAGGAGACGGCGTTCGGCACGTCAATCTCGATGATGCCGCCGGGCCGCAGCACGCGGAACATCTCGCGCGTGGTGGGCAGATGCGAGTGGGTGAAATGCTCCATAACCTGGCAGCACGTCGTGGCGTCGAAGAAGCCGTCTTCGTAGGGAAAGGTGTCCACCTCGACGTTGCAGGCGCAGGAGGTGATGTTTTTGCCGGCATACATCGCGGGATAAGTCCGCCCCGGATCCTCGATGTCCATGGCGTGGCACTCGTGGCCGAGCGCGCTCAACAGCGAGAGCAGCATCCCCTGGCCCGCGCCGACATCGAGGACGCGGCGGCAGCCGCGCAGGCGGAAGGCGATTTCACAAAAGCGGGAGACGCTGCCTTTGAAGGTGTTGTCCAGCCGTGGCTGATCGAGGGGAAACAGTTTGCCCGTCGTGCGGAGTTCGAGGGCGCGGGCGTAGATTTCGCGCTGGGACAAATTGTGAACCGGCGTGGTGCCGCCGCTGGCTGATTGCATCAGCGCGAGTCTCTACTGGTAGCGGCGGCGCGGGCAAGTCCGTTTCGCGCGGCGCGGGCTATCGCGGTTTTTCCGGCGGCTTGGGACGCGGCGGCTGCATCCGCGTCTTCCAGCGCTCGCGGGCCTGGCTCTTCATTTCGTCGAAGGTCTTCTGCTGCTCCGGCGTGAGGAGCGGCGTGATGTCGTCGTTGGCGCGGCGGATGATTTGGACGAACTCCTGCCAGGAACTGTTGCGCGCGGCGCGAATGTCCTGCCCGGCCTGGTCGAGGATGGGCTTGATTTTCTGGGTCTGTTCGGGCGTGAGCTTGAGCCGGTTTTTATAGTCGCTGAAGGCCAGCGGTGCCCAGCCTTCCGGGCTGTTGCGGTAGCTGACCTGCCGGGCGATTTTGATGACAAGCAGCCCGCCCGACACCACGCCGGCGGCGAAAATGGCCAGCATGGAGAGAATGACCTTCCAGTGCCGCAGCAGGCTCATGAGTCGAGGAGCGATTCGAGCACGGACGAGGCGGCGGTGACTTCGTCGGCGAGGCTGCCGCCGAGGAGGTCATAGTTCGCGCCGAGGCTGGCGAGCATGAGCACGGCGGCGAGCGCGAGGCCGCGCGGCGAGAGCCATTCCCACGCGGCCCAGAGCGAGGGCCGGCCTTCGCCCGCGAGCCAGCGGGCCACGACGCGCGTGGCGAAGCCGTGCGGAAGATCCGGCACCGCCGCCGGCGGAGCCTGCCGCGCGCACTGCGCGAGCCTGTTCCATTTATTATCTGCGTTCATAAATCATTTCTTTTTCGATCTGGGCCAGGCGCTTCTTCATTTTGTGCCGCGCGCGGAAGGCCCGCACCTTCACGAGCGTCGCGCTCCAGCCGGTGAGCTTCTGGATTTCCGCCACGGAGCGGTCTTCCAAGTCCAGCAGCGTGACGACCATCCGGTCTTCCGGGTTCAGCGCGTCCAGCAGCTTGTCAATGACCTCGCGGGCGACCGAAGCTTGCGCCGCGTTGGGCGATTTTTCGTCCGTCAGCACCGCGTCGAGCACTTCGGCCTCGGCCTCGGAGAGGTCGGCCCAGCGCCACTCGGGCCGGCGCTTCTGCGCGCGGAGCTTGTCGAGGCAGGTCGTGACCGCCACGCGCGACACCCAGTGCTCGAACGGCACCACGCCGCGATACTGGCCGAGGTTGGCGAAAATCTTCAGGAACACTTCCTGCGCCAAGTCCTCTTCGTCCATCCGCCGCGGCAGATGCGACCGCACGATTTTCAAGACGAGCGGGTGCAGGTGCGCCACCAGCTCGCGGGCCGCTTCCTCGTCCCGGACGCGGACACGCTCCAGACAGGCCGCCACATCAAGGCTGCTCTCGGCCATAATGTTTTTGCCCGTGCCGCAAATTCATGGATGGAGACGCTCGACGGGGCGGTTGGTTACGTCAATGGTTTTTCCAACTGGCTTTCGTTCTCGGTCTCGTCCTCGTCCTCGAACGAGTTTCAATTTCGAGGACGCGGACGGGAAGGAGGAAGAAAAAGTCACTTCCCCAGCGCCACGATGTAGCGCTGGAGCCGCGCGGTGTCCTCGGCCAGGCCGTGGCTGGCGTAAATCTGGTGCAGGTTGTGGCACATCCGCAGCAGCATCCGCCTTGGCGTGACCGGCGCGAGGTGCGCTTCATTAAACTCCACGCCCTGTTTCCGTAGAAACTGGGCGCAGTCGGTCTTGGTGAGAAACCGGCCCTCGTTGAAGGGATCCACGTAAACCTCCCGTTGCGCCGTCTGGCAGCGGCAGAGGAAATGGCCGGGCAGCCCGATGCCCGTCACCGGCAGCCGTAAACGCCGCGACACCGCCAGATAAACCGCGCAGAGGCTGATCGGGTTTCCCAGCCGGCGGTCCATCACTCGGTTCAAATAGCTGTTGTCCGGGTCATAGTAATCCTCGCTGTTGCCGGTGAATTTCAGCTCGGCGAAAAGGAAGCTGTTGAGCGCCGCCAGCACGGCTTCCACGTCCGCGTCCGGCGGGACGCGCTCGCGCAAGTCCGCCGCGTAGCTGTCCAGCAGCGCCTGGTAGGCGGGGATGTGGATGTTCGGATACTGCGTTTGCGCGAGCAGCCAGCCGCCCTGCTCCACGTCGAGGTCTTCGCCGCGGCTCAAGCAGAAGGCGAGGAAACGGTTGTCCGCCGCGTGGCGTTCCAGTTCGTCGAGAATGGCCTGCACCCGCCGCCGCAGCACGGGGTCGCTGCTCAACCGGTGCGGGCGCAGCCGCTCGCGCGCGGCGACGCCCTGGGAAATGATTTTCGCGCGGACGGTCTGGTGAACATTCTTGTCCTCGTCCGTCAGCAGCTTCAACAAGGCGCCCCACTGGCTCTCCGTCAGCGGCGGCGCGGTTTTGGATGAAGCGGTGGCATTCACGACGTTCGTTGGCGGAAAAATAATTCAGCGCCTGCCGCTGGCAATCCCGCTTTTTGCCGATGCATCTGCGCGAAAATTATCCGGGGCGATCCGGCGATGGGCTTCGTCTGTTCATTCAGGCAGCGGCTGGCCTTTGGTCTCCGGGCCGATCCACACGAGGAAAATTCCCACGACGTAAATCGCCGCCATCACCGAGGCCGCCTTGGGAAAGCTGTTGTCGAAGATTTTCATCAGGTTCGCCGTCTGCAGGACGCCGATGGCGGCGACGATGCGCCCGAAGTTGAACGTGAAACCCTGCCCGGTCGCGCGCACTGCCGTCGGAAAAAGTTCCGGCAGGTAGAGCGGGAAGAATCCGTAGAACGACGCCGTCATCGCGCCGGCGACGAAGGCCGAGAAGAGGAAGAAATCATCGTAGCCCTTGTTGCACTGGTAGAGCAGCAGCGCGCCGCCGATGGAGCCGATGCACAGCACCGTGTAGGTGATGCGCCGCCCGAAACGGCCCGCCGCCAGCGCCGCCGCCATCGTGCCGACAATCGCGCCCACCGAGAGCCAGAAAAGCGTCCATTCCTTCGCGTGCTTCGCCGCGTCCGGTTCGAGCTGCACCACCCAGCGCGGCGCCCATTGGGTCGAACCCCAGGTGCCGAGCAGCGCCACCGCCGCCAGCCCCGCGCCGATGAGCATCAGCCTCACGATGGCCTTGCCGTGCCCGGCCTTGAGCGAGCCGGCGGCCTCGGCGCGAACCAGATATTTTCGCACGGGATAAATGTAGCCCGCCAGTGCGGCGGCCAGGCCGGCCAGCGTGATGACCGTTGCCGCCAGCGCGCCCACGCCCGCCGGCGACCACGCCCAGATGATGGCCAGCGCCGCCAGGCTGCCGATGAGCACGCCGAACAAGTCCACCTTGGCCCAGTGCGATGTCGCGCCGCGCGCGTGCTCGGCCTCCCATTTTTTCGATTCGGGAACGAACATGAGGATGAAGAAAATCAACAACGCCGGCAGCGCGCCGCTGATCATCAGCAGCCGCCACGCGGAATTGGACAGCAGCTTCGCCGTCATCGCCTCCGAGAAGCCGACGCCCAGCAGCATCCCCTTTGTGGTCGTGATGAAGCTCACCAGCACCATGCTCAACACCGCGACGAGCAGGTAGCCGACGTTCGCCGCCGCGCCGATGAGGCCGGCGGTCAGCGCGCGGGACTTGCCCGGCCAGACTTCATTCACCAACGCCACGCCGAGCGACCACTCGCCGCCCATGCCCAGCGACGCGATGAACCGCAGCACCGCGACGTGCCACGCCTCCGTCGCAAAGCCGCACAGGCCCGTGAAAATCGCGTAGGTGAAGATGCTGAACGACATTGCCCGCACCCGGCCAATCTTGTCGCCCAGCCAGCCGAACAGCACGCCGCCGCTTGCCGCGCCGACGAGGAACACAGCGATGATTGCGCCAAACCACTTCGCCGCGTCGGTGGGCGGCGAGTCCGGCCCCAGCAAATCCGTCAGGGCGGGCTGCCCGATGAGCGGGAAGAGGCCCATCTCGAATCCGTCAAACAGCCAGCCGAGGAAGGCGGCCAGCAGCGTCATCACCTGGGCTTTGCGGGAGGGGGCGGAGTCGTTCATGAAATGCGCGGTGTTGGTTTGTTGGCGGCAATGCTACCGGCGCTCCGGCAGCGGGGCAAATGAAATGACTTTGAACATTGCGACGCGGCGGCTACTGGAGGCGCGAGCGGAATTCCGCCGCGCCGCGCCGTCCGGCGGACAGTTGGAACACCGCGCCGTCGAGCGTGTCGCTGCCCGCCGCGCCGCCCGCCGTGGTGAGAAAGAATTGGTTGAGGTTCGGCCCGCCGAAACACACGGAGCTGACCTTCGCGACCGGGAATTTGATTTTCTCCAGCACCCGTCCGTCCGGCGTGTGATGCACCAGCGCAAAACCATCCCAGCGCGTGGACCAGAGATGGCCCTCGGCGTCCACCGTCATGCCGTCGGGGATGCCCTCGTCGCCGCTGGCCTGATACAGCACGCGCTCGCGGCTCAACGCGCCCGTCGCGCGGTCGTAGTCGAAGGCGTAGATGCGCCGCCGCGTCGAGCACGTCCAGTAGAACGTCCGCAAGTCCGGCGCGAAACCCATGCCGTTCGAGCAGCCCGTGCCGCGAAAGAGCAACGTCGCGCTGCCGTCGCGCTCAAACTGAAACAGTCCGCCGCTCGTCGCGGTCTTCCCGATGGTGCCGGCGAACACGCGCCCTTCCGGGTCGGCGATCACGTCGTTGAACCGTTCGCTGCCCTCGTCGGAAAACTTCTTGAACAGCTCCACGCGCCCGTCCGGCTTGAGCGAAACGATGTCGTTCACGCGGAACAGCAGCAGGTCGCCGTTCGCCTGGAACGTGAAGCCGCCAACTTTTTCGCCGCTGTAAATTTGCGTATGCCTGCCCGACGCGAGATGGAACCGGTGCACCTTGCCGCCCGTGATGTCCTCCCAGTAGAGGCAGCCGTCGTCGGGATTCCAGAGCGGGTTTTCGCCGAGTTCACAGTGGAGGTTGATGAGTGTGGTTGGGGTCATTTGGCTTGGTCGTTGCCGTGACGAGTTTCCACCTCGGCGTCGCTTGCTTGCCTCTTCTGCTCCCGTTCCTTCAGATCGCGGAGCATCTGCTTGATGTCGAGCGCGCCCTTCACGCTGACGTAAATCGTGATGGTCGAATACCAAATCACGCACGCCCAAACGAGCCAGAACCAAAAGCCGTGTCCGTGAGTCATGGCTTTTCCTCCGTGCGCGGTTTGAGCAGCGAGCCAGCTATCATCCCAATCGCCGCCGCCACGAACGCACCGATGCCGGCCGCGTCTTTGCCGAGGGACGCGGCGAGTTTCGCGGTGGCGGGGATTTTCTCCATCGAGAGATGCGCGATGGGCACGGCGGCGCCGAGGATGATGGCGCCGAGCGCGCCCCAGTTGTTCGCGCGCCGCCAGTAACAGCACGCGATGAGCAGCACCGACATGCTCGACAGATAAATCGAACCCGTGAGCAGCAGATACGACCAGACGTTGCCCTCGATGCTGTAGAGCAGGCCGAACACGAGCAGATACACGCCGATGAGCGCGACGATGCAGCGGTTCCAGAGGATGGCGCGGCGGTCGGTCCACGCGCGGCGGCGGAACGGCCCGAGGATGTCGTTGTAGATGACGCTGCCCCAACTGAGCATGTAGCTCGAATCGGTGCTCATGTCGGCCGCAAGCATCGCCGCGATGAGCAGGCCCATGAGGCCGACGGGGATGAAGGTGCTGAGAAATTTCGGCATCGCGTGGAGCGAGGCGTCGTTGAGTTTGTTCGCGATGGCGGGCGTGAGTGAGGTGGCTTCGGCTTCGGAAAGTTGCGCGAGCGGCGCGCCGGGTTTGGACGCGGAGATTTTTTCCTGAATCGCGGGCGGAACTTTCGCCAGTTCGTTCGCCGTGAGTTGTTTCAACGGCTGCCAGCCAATCACCGCGAGCGCGGCGATGCCCCACAGGCCGGGAATCAGCCAGCGGCACACGAAGAAGAAACTCGTGCGCGTGTAAACCTTGCGGCCCGTGTCGGTGTCCTTCGCGGCGAGCAGGCGCGCGATGGTCGTCTGCCACGTGAGCGTCGCGGCGGTGTTGCCGAGGATTTGCATGATGATGAACGTCCAGCCCAGATTCGGATTCGCGAGCGGATTGAAGCCGCCCGCGCCGTGATGCTGCTCGACGGTGGCGACGAGTTTCTCCCAACCGACCTGTTGCAGAATCATCACCGTCGCGACGAGCAGGCCGATGCTCATCACGACGAATTGCAGGAAGTCCGTCACGAGCACGGAGAGCATGCCGCCGAGGATGGTGTAAACGGCGACCATCACGAGCAGCACGGTCATGATGGCGGCGAGATATTTGATGTCGAAGCCGCAAACGAGACAGAGGAAGTCGCCGCCGATTTTGAGGAACACGCCCATGTTCAGCAACCCGCCGAACACGATGACCACGCCCGCGAGCCAGCGGACGAATTTGCCGAAGCGTTTCTCGAACAGCTCCGGCAGCGTCATTGCGCCCGAGTCGCGCAGCGGTTTCACGCAGAAGCCCGTCCAGCCGATGAGGAACATCGCCGCCGCCTGGCAGAGGCCGGGCAGCGCGCCGGCGAAACCGTTGGTGAAGCCGGCCTGCGCCGTATACATGCACGTGATGATGCCGAACTCCGTGGCCGCGAGCGACGCGATGCCGAGATAGACGTTCATCTCGCGCCCCGCCACGAGGAAGTCTTCCACGCGGCTGACGTATTTGCGGACGAGCAGGCCCGCGACCATTGTGGCCAGCAGGTAAACGCCGACGATGGTGCCGTCAATGGGCCAGGAGAAATTCATGAACGACGCGAAGATGCCAGCAAGCGGCCGTCTGCGCGACACCAAAGCGGGAAGCGCACCACCACGCCGTCTGCCGGTAGAGGAAACGCCAAATATTTTGAGCCATACTTTGAGAGCACCTCCCCGCTACAATCTCATTTTTCGCTCCCGGCTTTAGCCCGGTGTTCCTGTGCAGCATCAGCGCCGGAGTGCTGAATTGGTGTTCAACCGCAGCGATTCGAGGAAGCGCCAAGTGTTCGTGGTTGGACCTTGAGAAAGAGGCATCACCGCCGTTACCTGATAGAGGCGACGGTCGGCGATAAAAACGCGTCCAATCATCAGATACGTTCC
>JACRJY010000015.1 GCA_016235585.1 Verrucomicrobiota bacterium
GCGCCGCGCGGCGGTCTTCGGCGCTCAAGGCGGTCATCATGTCCGCCAGCTTGCGGAGCGCGGCGGCGCGGTCTGCGCCGGTGAGTTTGCCCAAATCCATTTTGTGCAGATAGGCGCGCACCTTTTCCGGCGTGACCTTGGCGTTGGCGGCGATTTTGTATCCCGCCCACGCCACGCCCCAGACGACGAGGAGCGCGACGGCTCCGAAAATGAGCGGGCGATAACGCGGATTGTTCATGGCGCAGTTTTGGATTCGGCGAACGGGCCGAACATGGCCAGAGACGCCTTGCCTTGCAAGCCGGTTGCAGGCAATGTCGCGCCGAACCAACTTTCAACCGTCAACCGAAAGAACACTTATGCTCACCCGCCGAAACGCCCTCAAGCTCACCGCCGTCACCACCGCGACGCTCGCCGCCGCGCCCGCCGTGCTCGCCCAAAGCGGTGCGCCGGAGAAAAAATTCCTGCTGCCCGCGCTGCCGTATTCCCACGACGCGCTGGAACCGCACCTTGACGCGCAGACGATGATGATTCACCACAGCCGCCATCATCAGACTTACGTGGACAACTTGAACAAGGCCGTCGCCGGGACGGCGCTGGCGGACAAATCCGTCGAGGAACTTGTCCGCAGCCTCGCCACCGTGCCGGAGAACCTCCGCACCGCCGTCCGCAACCACGGCGGCGGGCACGCCAACCACGCGCTGTTCTGGCTGAGCCTCAAGAAAAACGGCGGCGGTCAGCCCACGGGCGAACTCGCCAGAGCGATGGACACCGCGTTCGGCGGCTTCACGAAGTTTCAGGAAAAATTCTCCGACGCGGCGATGAAGCAGTTCGGCAGCGGCTGGGCCTGGCTGACGCTGGACGCGAAGAAACAGCTCGCCGTCGAGGCCACGCCGAACCAGGACTCGCCACTCACCGCCGGGCGCACGCCGCTGCTGGGCCTTGACGTGTGGGAACACGCCTATTACCTCAAATACCAGAACAAGCGCGCCGATTACGTGGCGGCGTTTTACAAGGTCATCAACTGGGACTTCGTGGCCGCGCGGTTCAAGCAGGGGCAGGCGTAAGCCAAAACTCACTCACTCCACGTCACTCTCGGCGAGGATGCGGCGATAGGTCTGCCGCGCGTGCTCGTAATCCTGCCGCGCGCCGGCCAGTTCGTTCTGGGCGATGAGCTTTTCCTTTTCCGACCAGCACTGATCCACGCTCTTGAGGCACCATTCGGCGCTGCGGCGCGAGGCGCGCACGGGCTGGCCGCCGACCATCACCCAGATGGGATTCGTGTGCGAACTCGGCAGAATCCGCAGCGCCACCCAACTGCTGCGCTCAATCTTCGTGTCGAAGGAAATGTCCCGCAGCGCGCCGTCGGCCACGATGTTTTTGCGCGCGACGGACTGGCCGTTGACGAGGAGTTCCACCGGCACTTCGCGCGTGTCGCCGACGCGGGCGCGCTCGACATCCCAGTAGGGTTTTTGCGAAGGCGAAAGGTTCCGCATGGCCGGGTCGGGCTGTTCGTTGAGCCGTGCGGCGACGCGGGCGGAAATTTTCACCGCACCTGCCGAGTCAAGTTTGAGTTCACTTCCGTGCTCGCCGACGGCGACGGAGTTCACCTTGAAATCCATCAGGTGGCTCTTACCGTCGCCCACGTAGTTGCGTCCGTTGCGGATGCCTTCGCACCAGTCGTCATAATTCAATTTGCCGTCGAGCTTCACGTAGCTGCGGCCCAGGCCGACGCGCTCGCCGTAGATGCACGGGAAATCCGTCTCGCCGCTGATGCGCGTGCGGAAGCCGGTGTTCAGCGTGTGATACCAGATGTTCAGCTCCCACAGATACGGCGTGTCCACGGTGCTGATGAAGTCCACCGCCGGCACCAGCTTGCCGTCGGGGCCGGGCACCTCGTGCGTCACGTTCATGATGTATTCGTTCGCGCCAATGCCGTTGAAGGGCGGGATGACGTAGTTCGGCAGCGTGACGGCGGCCATGCGGAGGTCGCTGGAATTTTTGCTGCCGGCCACGTCGCGGCGGTTCGCCTCCGCCGCCGGCTGCAGGCCCCAGCCGCTGTGCGCCGGGCCGACGACCGCGCCCTGCGCCTTCGCCCAACGCAGCGTGTTGAGGCAGAGCGTGGGCCAGTGGTCCTTCGATTCGCCGCCGGGATACATCTGATCCTTGAGCCGCAGCAGGCAGAGATGTCCGGACTTGTGCGAGCCGAAGCCCGACACCTCGATGTCGTAGCGCAGCAGATACGGATACGTGGAAACCTTGTCGTCCTTGCCGGTGAAAAACTGCTTCTGATAATCGAAGCACGGCCCCCATGTGAGGTTCGCGCCGATTTTCAAATCCTCGCCCTGACAGTGCCGCGCCATGTCCGGCGCGTGGACGCCCTCGGTCGGGTTGTTGTAATGCGCGCAGCCCGCCGCGTGAATGTGATGGTCGCCGCTCCACCAGCCGAACAGCGCCGGATCAATCCACCGCACGACCTTGAACTCCAGCTGCCTCGTCTTTTTGTCCACCGTCACCGCGCGCGTCTGCGCGATGGACTCCGGGCCGCGCTGGAATTCCACTGTGTAACTCCCGGCGGGCAGGCGCAGCTTTTCTCCGTCGGCACGATAGACCTGCGGATGAAACGCGAAGTCCGGCGCGAGCCGCTTGGCCTGCGAGGGATGGACGCGCCCCGCCGCGTCGCGGATGAGAAACGCGGCGGTCGCGGGTTTGCCGTTCTCGTCCTTGACGCGCAGTGTGATTTCCTGCGCGGGCAGGCTGCGAAACAAAATGTCCGCATCGTTGCGAAAGCCGATGTCCTGCGTGCCCTGACCGACATTGAACGAGATGCGCGCCTCGCGCTGGCCCGCGTCGCGGCTGTAGAGCTGGAGGATGCGATACTCCAACGCAAGCCCGCTCAACGCGGGCTTGAGCGGCTGCTTGTCAAACGTCTGCAAGTCGAGCCAGCGGTTGCGGATCGCGGCGTCGGAGAAATCCTTTTTCTGGCGGCTGAAGAATTTGTCCGAAGCCGTCTGCGCCTGGCGCACGTCGGACACGGCCAGCGCGTTCGGGCTGACGGCCAGCAGCGCGGCGGTGGTGCCGGCCTCGTTGTGGACTTTCACGAGGAACTGCCGCCAGCCCTGCTCGACGAGTTCGGGCTTGGCCGGGCCAGCGGCGACCTTCACGCGCATCTCCGGGTTGATGTTCACCGAGTAGAGGCAATGGGCGTCGAGGATTTCCTGCGCGCGCCGCACGGCGTCGGCGTCGTGCGGCTTCATCGCGGCCTGCAACGCCGCCTTGTCCGCCGCGCTGAACGGCGAGCCGAGATAGTCCGTGGCCTCGATGAGCCGCTGCACCTGCGCGAAGAACGGCTGGGCATCCACGCCGGTGACCAGCGGCAGCACGGCGGCGCGAGAGAATTGGGAGACGAGGAATACGGCGAGAAGAACGAGGAGTTTTTTCATGGTGAGGTTTGTGTTGAGGTTATTGGGCCGTCACAAAGAAAGAGACCTCTGCAAAAGTGCCGCAAGGTAGTGGGACAGGCTTCCAGCCTGTCCAGTTTTGCGCGAAATACACCTCCCACTGGACAGGCAAGATGCCTGTCCCACTACGTTTTGCAGAGGTCTCATAAATTCATTTCTCCCCTTCGCACTCCGGCCCGCACGAATGGCCGAGCACTTCCTCGTCGGTGGGCGCGCGGCCCAGCTCGTAGGTGAGCGTGAGGTAGCGGTTGAGGAGTTCCTGCACCCGGCTCATTTCCGCCTGCGCCTCCTGAAATCCGCGCACGAGCGGCTCCTGCATCAGCGTGTCGCGCTCGGCGTGGTATTCGGCCAGCTCCTGGTCGGTGAGTTCGAGGCCGCCGGCCTGTTTCATTTCGAGCAGCCGTCCGCGCTCACCGGCGATGTGGTAGCGCATCCGCAGTTCGGCGTTCGCCATGAACTCGTCGAACTTGCGGCGCGTCTCGGCGAAGCCCGCGTGCGCGGCGAGGACGCGGCAGAGTTCGCGGGCCTGCTTGAGGACGTGCGGCGATTGGGCGGCGGATGACATGGTGGAATCGGTTTGTGCGCCGAAAGTAGCACTTCCCGGCGCGCTGGCAAATGAACAAAATCGCCTCCGTCTCCGTCCATTTCCGTGCAAAATTCAAACCAATCATGAACGCAAAACTGCTCTCACTTCTCCTGGCGCTCGGCCTGACGGCTGCCGCCTCCGCGCAAACCCCCAAGGCCCCCGGCAAAGCCGCCGCGAAAAAGGCCGCGCCCGCCTCCCAGTTCCCCGCCATCCTCGCCAAGATGGATTTGAAGGACGGCGACACGGTCGTCTTCCTCGGCGACAGCATCACGCACCAGTGCCTCTACACGCAGTATGTGGAGGATTATTTTTACACGCGGCATCCGGGGATGCGCATCCACTTCCACAACGCCGGCGTCGGCGGCGACCGCGCGGCCAACGCCCTCGCGCGCTTCGACGAGGACGTGGCGCGGTTCAAGCCGAAATACGTCACCATCCTCCTCGGCATGAACGACGGTGCCTACCGCGACTTCGACAAGGCGACGTTCGACACCTACACGAAGGACATGACGACGCTGCTCGACCGCATCGCCGCCATCGGCGCGAAGGCCATCGTGATGACGCCGACGATGCACGACGCGCGTGCGGCACGGGCGGGCAAACGCGGGCCGCAGGAGCCGCGCGACACCTACTACAACGGCGTGCTCGCGCTCTACGGCGCGTGGCTGCGCGAGCAGGCGCACGTGCGCGGGCTGGGCTTCGTGGACATGTATTCGCCGCTGAACAACTACATCACCGACGCGCGCAAGAAGAACCCCGACTACACGCTCATCAAGGACGCCGTGCATCCCGACGCGCCCGGCCAGGTCGTCATGGGCGTCGCGCTCATCAACGACACCGGCGTGCGCAGCGCTGTCTCCAGCCTCACCGTGCAGGAAGTGAAGGGCAAACTCGGCGCGACCGCCGCGAACGGCAAGGTCACCGACTTCCAGGCCGACGGCGACACCATCCGCTTCACCTTTCAGGCCAACGCGCTGCCGTGGGTGCTCCCGCCCGAGGCCGACGAGGGTTACAAGCTCACCGCCGCCGGCCACCGCAGCAGCGGCGAGGTCTTCGCCGCGCGCGGGCTGAAGCCGGGTAAATACGAACTGAAGATTGACGGCCAGTCCGTCGGCACGTGGACAGAATCGGTGCTCGGCTTCAAGGTGGAATTGCAGGCGAACGACAAGACCCCGCAGCACCAGCAGGCGCTCGCCATCGCGCTGTTGAACAAGGAGCGCAACGACAAGGCCATGCACCCGCTGCGCGACCTGTGGCGCGATTTGAAGGTCAAGCAGGGTGCGCTCGCCAAGGCCGCGCCGGACGGCAAGGGCGAGGCGGCGAAGGCCGCGTTTGAGAAATGGAAGGAAGAAACCTTCAAGCCCGGCGTCGAGAAGAACCTCGCCCTCGTGCAGGACTACGAGCAGAAGATTTACGCCGCGAACAAAATCCCCGCGCGCAAATACGAGCTGCGGCGGGTGCCGTGACCCGGCACGGTTTTTCGGGAGCCTTCCACGGAGCGCGGGCCGCCTTGCCCGCGCTCTTTCACTTTGCCGGGGCCGGGCGCGACGGGGTGCAAGCGGAATTCCGCCGGGGAGCCCTTCCGTCCGGCGGGTGTGCTCTCCGGCTTCGGTGTGAATCATGCCAATTCCCAATGAGCACCGGTGGTTTGGACGACGTTCGCCTCCTCTCCCGCCCTTCGGGCACCCTCTCCTCCACTCGGAGTGGAGGAGAGGGATGGGGAGAGGAGGCATTTCCCGATCCCGCCGGTGCTCATTGGGAACTGGCAACTGGTATCAGATGAAGTCCGGCTCGCCGGCGATGGTGATGCCGTCGGTGCAGACGCCGCCGGTGAGCAGGCGCTGCGTGCTCTCGGTGGCGTAGCCGGGGAGGATGGTGTTCAACTGGTTTTGCGTCGCGCCGAGGTGCTTGCGGATGATCCGGCCCAGCACGGAGCGGTAGTCCACCGCGCGGCCGAGGTAGCGGTTGCCGCCGGCGGCGAACATGGAGCCGCTGTTCCCCGTGACCCAGTTTACGGTCTTGTTGTTGTAGGCCGGGCCGTCGCAGCCGGTGGTGTTGCAGGCGAAGATGCCGCCGTTGCTGCCGTTGGTGTTCGTGGGCTTGCCGTAGCCCTTGACCGCGCCGCCCGCCACCAACATCACGCTGGCTTCGGCGTCGTCGAACCCCAACGTCGTGTTTTCCACCGTCGTCCGCCCTATTTCCGACATGGTGACGATGACAAGATCGTTCCAGGAAGTTTTCGCGCCCGGCAGTTCGTTCGTGCCGCCCTTGCCGTAGATGGAGAAGTATTTCCAGAGCGAGTAAAAGGCCCACGAGAGGCGGCGCATCAGATTGGCGTGGTTGCCGGTCGTGGGGCTGCCCGCGATCACCGCGCTGTCATGCGTCTCAAATCCCGAATACTCGGTGCCGACGATGAAGGCGTCGGTCTGGTTGAGCACGAGGGCCGACGCGAGCAGGTTGTTGAACAGGCTCGTGTTGCTGCTTTGTGAAGTGGCGGAGGAGGTGGTAATCACATATTTGTCCAACTGCGTCACGCTCTGGCCGGGGTCGCGCGCATAGCCGCCGTTGATCGTGTCGGCGGATGGGAAATTGCTGCCGGCCTTGGGGAACAAATAATAACCCGGCCCGTGTGTGCGGCCCTTGCTGTCCACGCGTTGCCCGTCCCATGCCGTGGCCCAGTCTTCGTCACCGTCCGTAACCACATCGTCGCGATACGGATTCTCATTGTAGTCCGCCACCAGGCCCTCGAAGGTGCCCAGCGAGTCCAGCGCAAATTTGTAGTTGTTCTTGAGCGCCTCCCGGTAGTTCTTCGCGGGGAACTGCGCCGGATTCTCCGACTTCAGCGCGGGATCAAACTTCAAATTTCCGGCGGTGGTGTTGGGGATGCCCAGCAGGTTGAACCGCGTGATGTCCGGCACGTTGATCGCCGGGGTGGCGTAGCCGTTCAGGCTCAACGGCAACGAGCTTTGAAATGACAACCCAAGGAACGCCCGGGTGCCCGCCAGGCCGGATTGCATCATGGTGCGGTAGAAATGGCCCTCCTGCACCGTGTTGTCGTTCGGCACGCCCGTTTCCCAATAACGCATCGAGCTGCTGTTTGATCGCGACTGGCTGACATAGCCGACCCGATGGATGAACGCCAGATGCCCGGCGTTGTAGAGCGGCGCAAGCCACTTGAGCGACGGATGAACCGCCGCAAAACCGTTCCCCGCCCGGATCGCATACGGATACGAATCGTAAGTTCCCGCCGTGCTGCCCGCCGGCGTGAAGTCCATCGTGCCGGTCACGGTGGTGTAATCGGTGCCGGTGTCCATGGGAATTCTCGTGTTGGGCCGGTTGGAGGCGTAGGCGGGATCGAGCACCGGGATGAGCGTGTTCAACCCGTCATTGCCGCCGCGCAGGAAGATGAAGAGGAGCTTCTTGCCGTTGAGGCCGATGTTCCCCTCGGCCAGCGCGCGTTGCACGCCGAAGGGCACGTTCGCCGTCGTCGCCAGCAGCGCGCCCAGCCCGGCCTTGAACTGTTGCGTGAGATACTTGCGTCGCGAAATGATGTTCATAAGCCGGGTAAGTTACGCCATTCCACAACTCGTGGCAGCCGACGTGAGTCGGCTCTGACTTCCGCGGATTTCAGATGGAGCGGACTCACGTCCGCTGCCACGGGATGCATGGGGAAGTTCGCCTTCATTGCTCCTGAAAACGCTGGAGCGACAGCAGCAGCGCCGCCGCGCCGCGAAGGCGAACGTCATACGACGAGTTCCCCGCGTTGTTGGCGGGCAACTGGCTGAACGGCTTCGTGCGATCCAGCGGATTGCTGTCCGCGCTGCCGTCGTTGAGGAAAGTGACGGCCATCTTGTGGTAGGTGTCCACGTTGCCCCGGCCCTCGGTGGGGTAGATGATTTTGACGAGGTAATCCGCCACGAGCACCGCGTTGGTCCACGAGGCCGGCGGCAGCTTGGTGTAAATCAAACCGCGCACGTCGGTCACCGAATTGCCCGCGTCCGTCTTGCCAGACTGCCCGGTGTTGATGCAGAACGCCTGCGCCCAGCGGATGCGCTCGATCACGCCCGCGACGGACAACCACGACGCGCCGTCCTCCGGCCAGCCTGCGGCGGTGGAGCAGTTGAACAAGTCCATGCCGCCCAGGCGAACCATCTGAATGGAAACGGTGTTCGTATTGGTGCTGGAAAGGGCGTAGCCATCCGTGTAGGCGCTGAACGATCCCGCGTTTCCCGTGCCGTTGGTGCTCGAACGCAGCGCGCGGATGGCGCTGACCGTGAACTCCAGCGGCGTCTTGATCTTCTGCGAGGCCGCCGCCTGTGTGCGGAACAGGTCGGAGTTGACGATGGTCTCAACGACTTTCCAAATCTGCCCCTTGGGCGTCGTGCTCTCCCACGCCCGCAGGCACTGGCGCACCAGTTCGGCCTCCGGCGTGCGGCTGGGGTTCGTGTAGTCGTAGTAGGAATACTCCGCGAGATTGGAGAGGGTCGTCGGGCTGGGGAAATTGTCGTGGACGAGCAGACGGCAGAGCTTGATGCAGATGTTCTCGGCGGTGAACGGCAGGTCATTCAAGCGCTGCAAGACCGTGTAACCCTCCTGAATGCTGTTGGTGCCCCGGGTGAGGTTGGTGTCCGTCATCGAGAGGGAATAATCATACCCTGCCTTGAACTCGTCGCTCGCCCAGTCCGTGCCGAAGCGGGCGGGGACTTTTTTTGTAGTGCCGACGGGGCCGGTGGAGTCCGAGGTGTAGTTGGTCCAGAGCAGTTTGCTGCCGGTGCGGTGGTGGGCGGAGTAATAGACGAAGGTCGAGACCGCAAACAAATTGCTGTTGATGACATTGCGGGCACCGGGAATGCAGTTGGTGTAGCCGCTTTGAACATACGGCAAACTGCCAACGGACGTGAACGGATTAAACGCGTTGGTAGGATGCACGAATCCGACTTTCCATCCGGTCCAGACCTTGGCGAGTTCGGTGATGTCGGTCTGTTCGTAGCCGTTGTTCGCGCCCATGGCGAAGAGTTCCAGAAGTTCACGGGCATAGTTTTCATTCGGCACGTTGCTGCCGTCGCCGCGACTGCCGAGCGTGTCGAGGTAGATGATTTGCGCCGGGCTTTCGGCGCTGATTTTGAGCAGGTCGTAGAAGGTGCAGGCGGGGTTGAGCAGCGCCTGACGCCAGCCGTCAATCTCCCAGAACTCCCAGTTGTAGGCATGGGCACCGCGAACGGTGGTGTTGTTTCGCACTCCGAAAGGCGATCCGCTCAAGTAGTCGTAGGATTTGCTGGCCTGGGTGGTGAAGTGATTGTCGAAGAACTGCAACAGCACTTCCAACAACTGCCGCTTCGCCCCCACCGCGTGCTGGATGAACCACGCGCGCAAATCAGCCAATTGGGCGTTCGTGGAGAATGTATAGTAAGCATTCGTCACTTGATTGCTGATGCCGTAGAGACCGTCGGGTGGATTGGTGACGACGAAGACCGGCACCTGCGTGCGCGACAAAAGCTTGCTGCCGATGAACGCGATGTTCGTGTGCGTGTTCGTCACCGTCTCGGGGATGCGCCACGGTTCCAACTGCTGCGCGATGTAGGCTGCCGCGCCGGTGCATACCTGGCCGCCGAGGTTGGTCCACACGAGTTGGTTGGCCGAGTTGTCCAGCCCCGTCACCGGGTGCCGATCCAGAAGCTGTTCGAGGTCGTCGGGCGTCGGGCCGTAGGCGAGGCGGTTGAGCGCGATGCCCGCCAGCAGGTTGTTGCTGCTCATCGGCGTGGCGGAGATGCGGAAGAAGCGGTTCTCCCCGCCCATGGTGAACCGCGTGAAAGTCAGCCCGGTGGTGCCGCCGGAATAATCCGAACTGAACGGCAGCACGCCCAGTTCCGGCGTGCTGTAGATTTCGTAGAGGTCGGCGCCGAGAATGGGCGTCCAGCTCAACTGCGGTCGGCCGTTGGTGATGATGAGGCTGGTCGCGAGCGGAGCCTCCGCCGCCGGGCCGGCGAATGCAGCCAGCATCAGCCAGAGGGGAAACAATCTCCTGATGAGCCGCGCGGTTTTCATAGGCCTTGGATGTTGGCGGATATTGGGCTGTGCGGGAGAAAGTATTCCGCCGGGAATGAATTTGCAAGCTCTGTTTGGGCAATTCCTGCGCGCAAATCCTCCAGCTCCGCAGCCAGACCGGCCTGCGGCGGGCAAAAGGGTCAGGCGACGGAAGCGGGTTTTTCCAGCACGACCAGGCAGCGCGTCGCAAAGAGCGCGGGGAGGCGGTCGCACGCCCGGTCCACCGCGCGCAGCAGGCCCAGTGCGCGGTCGGGATAAAGCTGCGGCTGCGAGTAGCCGCCGGACGCCACGTAGGAAATGGCGGAGAGGCGCTGGGCGGAAATAATTTTCCAGCCGCGCAGCCAGTCTGCGTTCTCGCGCCGGAAAAAAATCCGCGTCGCGTTGCCCTGCGCCGCGTAGTAGTCGTCCTGTTGCGGAGTCCAGTCCGCCGGGGCGCGCGGCGTGATGGGCGCGCGCCACGCGACCGGCTCGTGGTGCAGCGCGCCATAGACCACGAGGCCGAGCGCGCTGATGCAGGGTTCAAAGAGGATGACCCGCCCGCCGGGCCGCAGCGCGCGGCGCAGTTCGTCCAGCGCGGTGAGCGGGTAGCGCAGATGATGGAACACGTCGAAGAGGATGAAATGCGAGACCGATTCATCCGCGAAGCTGACCCGATACGCGCTCTCGACCCGGTCAATCCACGGGTTCGGGAACAAATCCGTCCGCAGACAGTCGGGGAGGACTTCCTGGATGTTGCCGATGCCGGAGCCGAGTTCGATCTTCAGGCCGGGCAGTTCGGGCCGGACGAACCGCGCGATGCGCTCGTGGAAGTCGCAGTAGATTTTCCGCAGCACCGGCTTGCGGTTCCAGTGGGCGAGGTTCGCCTGGATTTCCGCGTTGTGCTGCTGGAGCGGGACGGGCATGGGCGCTACTCCCAACACCGGTGAGGCTCGACAAAAAAAACGGCCACCCCTTCGTCGGCAGGGCGGTGCTGCCGCGCCGCTCTGTTCTCCATTCGCGCGCAGCGCGGATGAAATATGGGGCCGCGCGGCAGCGCAGCCCTACCATCCAATATTTTATTCGGAATCATCGGTCGATGGCATCAGCCCGGCGGGCTGGATTCCAGTTGGGCAAGCACCTCCGGGTCGCGCACGTCCACCCAGCGGCCCTCGATTTTCAAACCGGCGAGGCGATGGCCCGCCGCGACCATCGCGCTGATGGCGTCGGTCAGTTCGTATTCGCCGCGCGGCGACTTCTGCAATTTCGCGGTGAAGTCAAACACGACCGGGAGGAAGATGTAGATGCCGGCGTTATACCAGATGGGCGCATCGGGCCGCAGCCAGCCGGCGGCGCGCAGTTCATCGAGCTGCGCGGGAGAAGGTTTCTCGACGAGCTTCGTGAGGCAGAACTGGTCGTCGAAGAAATTGATGCCGCCCTTGGTCACGTCCTCGCCCGGCGTCACGGTGAGCAGGCCGGAGAAATTTCCCTCGGCGAAACGCCGGGTCATCTGGCCATAAGTCTCCGGCTTCACGAGAATGTCGCCGTAGGTGAGGAGGAAATTGTCCGCGCCGACGAAGGCTTTTGCCAGCTCCGGTGCCTTGCCCGTGCCGTCCTGCACGAGTTGCCGCGCGTAGCTCACGCGCACGCCGAACCGCGCGCCGTCGCCGAAAAAATCCTCGACCACTTCCGCGTGCCAGCCGGTGACGATGCAGAAGTCGCGGATGCCCGCCGCGTCGCGCAGCCCCTCGACGAGGTGCTGGAGGATGGGCCGGCCCTGGACAGGCAGCATAGGCTTGGGAAGCTCACTGGTGAGTTCCTTCATGCGCGTGCCTTTGCCGGCGGCAAGGATGACGGCCTTCATGGGCTGGAATCCAGAACCCAGAATCCAGAATCCAGAATCATCAGCCAGCCAGAACGGCTCATGGGCCATTCTGAATTCTGAATTCTGAATTCTGAATTCATCCGCATCACGCCCCAAACTTGTCGAACATCTTCGCGTTCGCCTGCATGAGCCGCATCAGATACTTCGCCTCGAAGACGCCGAGCGAGCCCATGTTCGCGCCCGTCTCGGTGAAGCGCTCCAGCTTGTCCGACCCGCTGCACTCGCTGTGCAGCAGCACCGGCTGCGGATGCCACGAGTGGCCCTTCATCGCGCACGGTGTCGAGTGGTCGCCGGTGATGACCAGCACGTCGGGCTTCTTTTTCAGCAGAATCGGCAACGCGTCGTCGAAGTCCTCGATGGCTTTTTTCTTCGCGGCGAAGTTGCCGTCCTCGCCCGCCTTGTCCGTGTATTTGTAGTGGATGAAAAAGTAGTCGTAGTGGTCGTATTCCGCCGCGTAGCGCTCGAACTGCTCGGCGATGCTCTGCGGTCCCTCGATTTTCGCCATGCCGACGAGCTGCGCGAGGCCCTTATACATCGGATAGACGGCGAGGCATGCGGGCTTGAGTCCGTAGCGCTGCTCGAACGTGGGAATCGCGGGCTGGTGCGCGATGCCGCGCAGGA
>JACRJY010000112.1 GCA_016235585.1 Verrucomicrobiota bacterium
GCGCCGCGATTCTTGGAATTCAACCTTCACTTCCCCAAAGAATTTTTATGGCTGAAATCAACGCCGCCGATGTCGGCAAACTCCGCGCCATGACCGGCGCGGGCCTGATGGACTGCAAGAAGGCGCTCGTCGAAACCAACGGCGACCTCAACACCGCCGTGGATCTCCTGCGGAAAAAAGGCGTGGCCAGCGCCGCCCACAAGGCGAGCCGCGCCGCCAACGAGGGCATCATCGCCCAGCACATCGCCCCCGGCTCGAAGGTGGGCATCCTCGTCGAGATCAACTGCGAGACGGATTTCGTCGCGAATAACGACAGCTTCCGCGCCTTCGCCGACGAGATGGCGAAGAAGCTCGCTGCCAATTCCGCCGTGGATTTGGAGCCGGACCGCGTCGCCGCCGTCGCGAAGATCGGCGAGAACATCAAGATTTCCCGCCACTGCCGCTACGAGGTGAGCGGCAGCGGGCTGGCCGCAGCCTACATCCACACTGGTGCCAAAGTCGGCGTGCTCGTCGAAGTGGGCGCCAACAGTGACGCCACGGTGGGCACCGAGGATTTCAAGCAGCTCGTGCGCGACATCACCCTGCAAATCGCCGCCGGCACCCCGCACGCCGTCTCGCGCGACCAGGTGGACGCCGCCGTCATCGCGAAGGAAAAGGAAATCGCCACCGAGCAGGTGAAAAACAAGCCGCCGCAGGCCATCGCCAAAATCGTCGAAGGCAAGCTGGAGAAATTCTTCCAGGGCCACTGCCTCGTGGACCAGGGCTTCGTGAAGAACCCCGACCACACTGTCGCGCAGCACATCGCCGAGACCGGCAAGAAGCTCGACGACACCATCACCGTGCGCCGCTTCGTCCGCTTCCAAGTGGGCGAGAGCGCGGGCGCGTAGTTCATCCTTCGCATTTCAAGTCGCGGGCGCTCCTTCCGGGGTGCCCGCGATTTTTTGTGTCCTCCAAATCCACGCCGGGCCGGTGAATTGAACTTGGCGGCCCGGCCCGGCGTGACACAATCGCCGCCGTGGGCATCACTCTGCGGCAATTCGAGCAGCTTCAGGCGCGCGTGCGCGGACGCCGTGCCGCGCCGGTGCTCACCACGCCGCCCCGCGCGGCGGCCAGTTCTCACTGCGTGCTGCTCGGTGTTGACCCGTCGCTGCGCGGCACGGGCTACGGCGTGATTCGCCTCGGCAAGCCGCACCCCGCCGCGCTCGCGCAGGGCACGATTGCCTGCCCGAAAACCTGGGAACACTCGCGCTGCCTGCTGAAAATCGCGGAGACGTTGCGCGACGTGGCGAAGCAGCACCAGCCCACCGTCTGCGTCGTCGAGGGAATTTTCTTCGCGCAGAACCTGCAGACCGCCATCGTAATGGGGCAGGCACGCGGCGCGGCGCTCGTGGCGGCGGCGGAAGCGGGACTGGAGATTTACGAAATCGCCACGCGCAAGGTGAAGCAGGCCATCGTCGGCTACGGCGCGGCGCAGAAGTTCGCCGTCGCCAAGATGGTGCAGCGGATGCTGAACCTCGCCGAACTCCCCGCGCCCGATGCGGCGGACGCGCTGGCGCTGGCGCTGGCCTTCGCGCAGGAAAATGGCCGGTTTAGTTTGAGCGCACCGAAGAAGATTTAATCATGGAATTCCGTTGCCCAAAATGCAGTTCGCCGATTTACAGCCGCAAAAGCAAACTCTGCGGTAGATGTGGCAACCCTTTGCCAGAGGAATTCCTTTTCAACGCCAAGCAAACAAAATTTGTGGAGGAACAATTCAAGGATTCAAATAAACGTCGGAGAGGTTTTAATCTGCCCAGTGGATCAGACGGTTCAATAAGCGATTCTTCGGTTTAAGAATTTCCATGATCACTTTTCTCCACGGCATCCTGGTCGAGAGCCTGCCCACGCAGGTTACGGTGAACGTCAACGGCGTCGGCTACGAGGTGCTGATACCACTCTCGTCGTTCGACAAGCTGCCCGCGCCCGGCAAGGAGGTGAAGCTGCTCACGCACCTCGCCATCCGCGAGGACGCCCACGTGCTCTACGGCTTCATGTCGGCGGCGGAACGCGACTTGTTCCGCCTGCTCATCCACACCGTCAGCGGTATTGGGCCAAAGATCGCTCTGAACATTTTGAGCGGCATCAACGTGACGGCGTTTCGCGGCGCGGTGGCGAGCGGCGACGTGAAGGCGCTCTCGCAAATCTCCGGCGTCGGCAAGAAAACCGCCGAGCGCATCGTCGTCGAGTTGAAGGACAAGATCGGCGCGGCGGGCGCGTGGGAGGCCAGCAGCGCGCAGCGGGCGCTTTCGGCGGAAGACCAGAAGCTCAACGACGCCGTGCTGGCATTGATGGCGCTCGGTTTCAAGCAGGCCGACGCGCACGACTCCGTCCGCGCCGCGCTTGCGATGCTCGGCGAGCGGGCGAGCGTGGAAGATTTGGTGCGGGCCTCGCTGAAAAAGGGGAATTGATGGCAGACGCAACCCCGAACCCCGAACCCCGAACCCCGAACAAGACATCGGGCGTCGTCATCCCGCATTCGTTGAAGTGGCACGGACGGCTGGTGGCGGCGGCCATTTATGGCGTGGCGCGCGGCCTTTCCGCCACGCTGCGCTTCCACTGGCACGACGAGTCGGGGCTGTTCAATGGGACATTGCCGCAGCCGGCCATCTTCGCCATCTGGCACAATCGCCTCGCACTCTCGATGCCCATCCATCTTTTTTTTGCGCGGTGCCATGGCCGGAAAAAACTGGCCGCGCTGGTGAGCGCGAGCCGGGACGGCGGGCTGCTGGCACGCGTCCTGGAGCATTTCGACACGCAGCCGGTGCGCGGCTCGTCCAGCCGGCGCGGGCCGCAAGCGCTGCGGGAGCTGACCACCTGGGCGGAACGCGGCTACGATCTCGCCATCACGCCCGACGGGCCGCGCGGGCCGCGCTACGTGGTGCAGGAGGGCGTCCTCTCGCTGGCGCAAATCACCGGCCTGCCCATCGTGCCGGTGTCGTATGAGCATGGCTGGAAATGGTCGCTAAAAAGCTGGGATCGTTTTCAGATCCCGCTGCCTTTCAGCCGTGTCAATGCCACCCTCGGCGCGCCGCTGCGCGTGCCGCGCGGGGCGACAGAGGAGGAACGGGAACAGCTTCGGCTAGAACTGGAGCGGCGGCTGAAAGAGATCACGCGCGATTGAGCCGCCGCTGGAGTTCGCGCTTCAGCGTGCGCCCGGACAAGCTGAAGCTTGGACTCCAGCGCCCTACCGCTGCGCCGCATCCAAATGAGCAATCGCCAGCCGGAGCTTTGCCTCGATGGAGTTCTGCCGCTCGGGCGCGAGGAGTTTCCCGCCGCCGCGCTCGGTGACGTAGAAGCCGTCCATGGCCGCGCCCTTTTCGGTGCTGATTTTCGCCACGGAAATGTCCAGCCCCAGATCGCTCAAGGCCTGCGAGACGACATACAGCAGCCCGACGCGATCCTCGGTTTCGAGGTCAATCACCGTGCTGGCGTCGGACGCGGCGTTGTCGAAGCGGATGAAAGTGGGCAGGCGCTCGCCCTCGTGGGACTGGTAGAGCGACGGGGGAAGTTTTCGCTTCGCCAGCAGCGCCGCAAAATCCACATGCCCGGTGAGCGCCTTGTGCAGCGTGGTTTCAAACTTCTCGCGCTCCTCGCGGTTCACCAGCAGGCCGGTGCGCGCGTCCACCACGTAGAAGGTGTCGAGAATAAAACCGTCGCCGCGCGTGAAAACCCGCGCGCTCAAGATGTTCAAGCCCGACACGGCGAAGGAGCCGGTGAGCTTGCTGAACAGCCCGGCGCGATCCCAGGTGCAGATTTTCACCGTGGTGTGGCCGCGATCCGGCTCGTTGTGCCACTGCACGACCGGCTCCAGCACGCGATCCTCCTCGCGGAACAGGTTGCCGATGAAGCGGTGCGACAGCGTGAGGTCGGTGAGCACTTCACGCGCGGTATGAATCAGAAAATAACGCGGCGACAGCTCGTGAAAGTGCGCGTCCAGCTCGTCCTCGCCGAACGTGCGCGGCATCAGGCGGCGCACTTCGTCGCGGAGCAGTTCGCGCTGCTTCGCCTCGGCGCGGATGAACTCCGTGCCGCCGGCGAGCACCTCCGCCGCGCGGTGGTGGAGGGTCCAAAGCAGGGTTTCCTTGAAGCCGTTCCACAGCTTTTCATTCGTGCCCATCGAGTCGGCAAACGTGTGAAGCGTGAGGAGGTTCAAGTTTTCCGTGTTTTGCACCAGCGCCGCGAAGCTGCGGATGACCCCGGGGTCGTCGAGGTCGCGCCGCTGGCAAATCTTCACCATCGCGAGGTGCTCCTCGATCACGAGGCGAAGAGTGTGCGTGACCGCGCCATCCAGGCCGAGGCGGCGGGCGACGCGCAGCGCGAGCCGGCTGCTGGCGTCCTCGTGATGGTCGCCGGGCTGCGCCTTGCCGGCGTCGTGCAGCAGCAGCGCGAGGTAGAGCACGGAGGGCTTCTCGATTTTCTGGAACGTCTCGGCATAGGCGCAATGCGGCGGCTTCTGCGCGTTCCATACCCGGTCCAGCTGCTCGATGCACATGAGCGTGTGCTCGTCGGCGGCGTATTGGTGGAAGAACTCGTGCTGCACGAGGCAGGTGAGCCTGCCGAATTCAGGGATGTATTTTCCAAGAAAATCAACCTCGTGCATCGCGCGCAGCACGGGCGCGACGGCCCCGCGCTGGTTGAGGATTTCCAGAAAAGTCTCGTGGACGTGCGCGTCGCGCAGAAACTCGCTGTCCACCAGCGGGAGCTGGCGGCGGACGAGCTGGGCGAGATCAGGATGCAGCCGCGCACCACGCTGCTGGGCGTGGAGGAACACGCGCATCAGCCGGCGCGGCTGGTCGCGGAAGACGCGCGGCGAGTCGGCGTGAATCTGGCCGTCCACAATGCGGAAGCCGTCCACGGTCAGCGGCGGCGGCGCGGAGCGCCCGACTTTGAAAATCTGGCGCAATGATTGCAGGCGTTTCGGCTCCGGCACGAGAGCCAGGCGCTGCTCGGTCATGCGGGTGATGATGTCAATGTTCCGCGCGTGCCGGTAGAAGTCGCGCATGAACCGCTCCAGCCGCCGGCTGGGCGAACGATCCGTGTAGCCGAGGCCGTGCGCCACGGCGGGCTGCACGCTCTTGGTGAGCGCGTCCACCGGGCGGTTGGCGTGGTAGTGCAGCTCGTTGCGCGCGCGCAGGAGAAAGTCGTAGGCCTCGTCCAGTTGCTTCACGTCGCTCTCGCTGACCAGATCCCGCTGGCGCAGCTCGTCCAGCGAGCGCACGCGGTATTTGAAAAAAGTCATCCAGAGCAGGTTCTGAAAGTCGCGCAGGCCGCCGCAGCCGTTCTTGATGTTCGGCTCCTGCATGCAGGCGGAATTGCCGTGCTTGGCCCGGCGCGCGGACTGGTCGGCCAGCCGCGCGGCGATGTATTCCTTCTCATGCCCGAGCACGCACTTCGCCAGCACGACACGCTGCATCTGCTCGAACAGCTTTTGATCCCCCGTGATGAGCCGCGCCTCGATGAGCGAAGTCTTCGACTGCATGTCGCTGTTGGCCACGCGCACACAGTCGTCAAGCGTGCGGACGGAATGGCCCACCTTCAGGCCGAGATCGATAAGCGTGTAGAGCAGCCCGCCGGGGTCGAGCAGACGCCGCAAAAAGGGATGCAGCTTGCCGCGCGCCGCGCTCACGGTGTCGCCGGCGTGCAGCAGCATGATGTCAATGTCGCTGTGCGGATTCAGCTCGCCGCGCCCATAGCCGCCGATGGCGATCAGGGCCACCTGCGGCGCGTTGACCAGCTCCGCAGCCGGAGTGCTGCTGCGAACCGCGTCCATGATGTGGGTCAGCAGCGCGTCCAGCACGGCGGCGCGGGCGCGGCAGATTTCGCTGCCGCCCGTGCCGGCGCGGTGCAGCATCTTGAGCCGGGCGGTCTCGACCTTGAGGAAATTCTTGTAGCGGGCCAGCTCCTGCGCGGGCGGGCGGCCCGGCGGCAGCGTCAACCGCTGCCGCGCATCAGCCTGGATTTTTTCCAACAACGATGACATCCGCGCGGACGATAGGCAGTGGCGCAGGATGAGGCAAGGATTGCCCGGCGCAAGCGCCAGAAAGGGATTTCAGAACCTCCTATTGGGGGGCGCCAAATTTTGGATGGCGAGGCCCGTAGAGAAGCCCCCGCTTTGGCGTGGTGAAAAGGTTCGCGTTCGCCATGATGGCCACTTTGTGGGCGCGGTCAGTCGAAGTATTGATCGCCTGGGTGATGGCGGCGGCAATCAGGTCGCCAATGATGCTGCCGGAGCCGCCGGAACTCTCGACCGCCACGCCCACTCCCTCCCAGAGAACCAGCCCGGTTTTGACATCCACGAGCCGGGCCTTGGCCTGGACAACGGTGGCGCTGTTGACCACCTGGTATTTGGTTCCGTATTGCTCGACGGTGACGTAGAGAACCGCGTCCGCACCGATGATTTCACGGACTTTTTCCAACGGTGCCTGGTGCATCTCCCCCGCCGTCGGCATGCCGTTTTCCTTGAGGAAATGATCAATCACGGCGACCGGGAAAACGTAGTAGCCCATCTCGGCGAGCGGCAGGGTGACGGTGGACAGATAGCCGTAGGTGGCCTCCACGGCGGTGCTCTGGTTCAGCGGGGGGAGCACGAGGACCGATTTCGGATGGTGCGCGCGGAAGTTCGTGTAATCGGGCGGCGGGGCCGTCTTGCAGCCGGCAACCATCAACGCCAGGCCCGCACAGCATGACCCCAGGGTGAAAAATCGCGCATTCATGGTTTTTGCAGGCTGGCCAGCATCCGATCCATGAGCACGGCGGATTCGGGAAAATTGGCCTTCTCGGTTTCAAACGCCCGCCGGGCCTCGTCCGCCTTGCCCAGCTGGAAATACAAATAGCCCAGATGCGCGTGGAAGCCGGGGTGAACCGGTTTGTTTTTGGCGCGCGCCTTTTGGAAATCCTCCTCCATTTTGATCACCTGCATCTCGGCGGTGGCCTTGTCCGGCGCGGCATACATGGTGTAGACCAGCCCCTCATACCGGCCCCACGAATAAATCGTGGGCGTCGCGCACCCGGTGAACAGCACCAGCGCCCCGAGGCACAACAGCCCGCCTAGTTTTTTCATTCTCATTCCTTCACAGGTTTCCAAGCCCCCTGCTCGACGCCTTCCACCAACCGGTTGATGGCTTCGCGAATCGCCAGATCGAGCACCTTGCCATTCAATGTGGAGTCATAGCTCGCCGTGCCGCCGAAGCCGATGAACTCGCGGTTGCTCAAGGCATACTCGCCCGCGCCCTGCACAGAGAAAACCACCTCCGAGGTGAGGACGTTCACGATGTTCAGGTTGACCTTGGAGTAAGCCACCTGCTTCTTGCCGCTGCCCAGGATGCCGAACAACTCGCGATCACCGACTTCCTTGCGGCCAAATTCGGCCACGTCACCCGTAACGGCGAAATCCGCCCCCTTCAACACCTGCGCCTGCCCCTTGAGCCTGGCCTCGCGGGCGATTTCATCGAGGTTGTCGCGATCCACCACCTTGAACCGCCCGGTCTGCTGCAGATGCGTGATCAGGATGCCCTTGGCCTGCCCGCCGAGCCGATCCACGCCGTCGGAAAACAGCCCGCGCATGTAGCTGGAGCGGTTGTCGAACTTGCCGACCACCAGCGTGCTCTTCGGCCCGTGGAAAACCGTGTTCGCCGAAGCGACCTGCGGCGTCGCCAGCGTCCGATGGGATTCCGTCGCGCAGCCTGCCAGCCCGCCGGCGGCAAGCGCCGTCAGCAACATTTGATGAACAATTCGCAATGGTTTCATGGTTGCAACCTCCTCGTGCCGGATCACGATAATTTGAGTTTCAAAGTCATGATTTAAGAGCCACTTCGCAGGAAACCGTATCTTGCTTCGCAGGCGTTGTAAACTCCTTTGAGGAAACCGCCCCCACCGCAACCTTGTGGCCCGCGCGGTGTCTGTTACGCTGCGCCTGATGCCGCCAGCCCCCAGCGATCCCGACGCCGCGCTCATGCTCCGCGTGAAACGGGGCGACCGCGCGGCGTTCGAGGCGCTGGTGGAGAAATACCGCCAGCCGGTGATGAACGTCCTCGCCCGCTCGCTGCCCGACGCGGCGGAGGCGGAGGATCTCGCGCAGGCGGTCTTCGTGCAGGTCTTCAAATCGGCGGGCCGCTACGAGGCGCGCGCAAAGTTTTCCACCTGGCTATTCACCATCGCGCGCAACCTGTGCCTGAACGAACTGCGCCGCCGCGCCCGCCATCCGGCGGAGCCGCTGGAGCCAGCGGGCGATGGGGAATCAGATCTGCCGCCGCGCCAGTTCGAGGACAAATCACATTTCTCCCCGCCCGACGCGCTGTTGCACGGCGAACTGGAGGCCAAAGTGCGCGAAGCCATCGCCGCGCTGCCGGAAAACCAGCGCACCGCCCTGCTCCTGTTTCAGGAGGAAGTCTCCTACGAGGAAATCTCCGACGTGCTGGACTGCTCACTGTCGGCGACGAAGTCCCTGATTCACCGCGCGCGGGAAACCCTGAAGGCGCGGCTCAAGCCGTATCTCCGCACCGGCGCGTGGCCGGAAAATTGACGCGAAACTATTTTACGCACCCGGTTTTTAACCAAAGGCAGACAATGAACAACGAACAGTTCCAGCAATTGATTGAGCAATCCCAGCGCCACCCGCTCGACGCGGCGGAAGAGCGCCAGTTGCGCGCGTTCCTCGCCGCACACCCGGAACGGCAGACCGCGTGGGACGACGAAATGGCGCTCAACCGCCTGCTCGCCCGGTTGCCCGACGCGCCCGTGCCGTCGAACTTCACCGCGCAGGTGCTCGCCGCCGTGGAGCGCGAGGAGGCCGCCACCGCGCGCACGCCGCAGCCCACGTGGACAAACTGGCTCCGACTCACAAGCTGGCGGCCCGCCACCCTCGTGGCGACCTTGGCTCTGGCGGGGTTGATTCCATTTTTTGCCGAGCGGCACCGCGTCCACCAGCGCACTCAATTGGCGCGCAGCCTCGCGGCGGTTTCGCCCGTGGCCCAGGTGCCGACGGTCGAGATGCTGCAGGACTTCGAGGCCATCCGCCGCCTCGGCCAGCGCGCGCGGGCCGACGAGGACTTGCTCACGCTGTTCCAGCTTCCCCAATGAACTCGACCATGCGCCGCCTGATTTTCATTTTGCTGGCCGCCGGAGTTCTCGCCGGTGGAAAAATTTCCGCGCAGACCCGCGCCACCGCGTCCGTGCGGAAATCGCCGGTGGACATGTTCCGCGAACTGCTCGCGCTGGCCCCTGACGCACGCGCGAAGGCGTTGGCCGTTCACCCCGATCATTTTCGCAAAACCATCGCGGCCAAGCTCGCTGAATACGAGGCGCTGGCCCCCGACGAACGCGAGTTGCGCCTGCAATCCACGCAACTGCGCTGGCACCTGCTGCCGCTGATGCGGATGCCGCCGGCCAGCCGCGCCGCGCGGCTCGCAGAAATCTCCGCCACGGATCGCCCGCTTGTCGAGGAGCGGCTCGCCTTGTGGGACAAGCTCCCGGCGGACTTGCAGCGCGACGTGCTCGCCAACGAGACGGCCCTGCTTTACCTCCTCCGCGCCGACGCGAAGCCGCCCCTGCCGCCGCCGCTGGCCGCGCTGGCCGCGCCCGATTCCATCCCCCGGCCCGACCGCGCCCTCGCGGCCTGGCAGGAAATCCCCGCCGCCCGCCGGCAGGAAATGCTCGGACACTTCGGGCGCTTTTTTGAACTTGATGAACCAGAGAAGATCAAAACGCTGGAGACGCTTTCCGCCGCCGAGCGCCGGGAGATCGAGAAATCGTTGCGTGACTTCCAGCAGCTCCCGCCACAGCAGCGCGCGATATGCCTGCGCTCGTTCCAGCAGTTCGCCAGCATGAGCGCCGAGGAACAGTCGGCTTTCCTCCAAAACGCCGAGCGCTGGAAGGCGATGAAGCCGGACGAGCGCCAGCTCTGGCGCGACCTTGTGAGCCAGCTCCCGCCCCTGCCGCCGGGCCTCGGCGATCCGCTGATGTCCGTCCCCATCGCACCGCTCACGCAGGCGACGAACCGGTAGAACGCGGCGAAGTGAGGAGCGCCGAGCATCTGCTCGGCTCGGATTTCAATGGGCTTCCACTTGCCAAGCAATGCTCGGCGCCCCTCACTTCGCCGCCGTCTTCACGGGCGGCAGGGCGCTGGCGAAGCCCGCCTTCGTGCGCTGCAACTCCTTCACCGTCGCCGCGCGGAATTTCTTCAACGTGGCGGCGTGCTTGGAATCAAGCGCGAGATTGGTGAGTTCTTCGGGGTCAGCCTGAAGGTCGTAAAGTTCCTCGATCTCGTTCGCAACGAGCGTGCGGATGTATTTGAACCGGCCCTCGGTGAGCAGCACATACCACGCGACGCCGTTGTGGTAGAGATGCTCGTCGGTTGGGATGCGGTCGGTGTCCGCGCCAAAATGATCGCCGGTGAACGGCATCAGCGTCGGGTGCGGCCACTGGGCATCCGGGTTCTTCAGTAACGGCGAGAGATCATGGCCGTGCATTTCCCACGGGAGCGGGAGCCGGGCGAAACTGTGAATCGTCGGCACCAAGTCCACGCCGCCGACGGGCGCGCGGCAGACCTTGCCCTCGGGAATCGTGCCGGGCATCGAGATGACGAGCGGCGAGCGGATGTTCGCGTCGTAGGGCGCGAGCTTGTGGCGGAAGCCGTGCTGGCCCCATGCGAAGCCCTGGTCGGACGTGAAGATGACAAGCGTGTTTTTCAACTGCCCCGATTCCTCCAGCGCGGCGAGCACTTTGCCGATGCCTTCGTCGAGCGCGCGCACGGCCTGGTTGTATTGCACGACCCAGTCGGAAAGCGTGCGGCCCTGGCCGGCCTTTTCGTCGTCGCCGACTTCCTTGCCTTTCGCCTCGCGGCGGAGAATCGGTTCGCCTTTTGCGCCCTTTTCCCATGTGTTGATCTTCTGCATATAGTCGGGCTTACCGGGGCGCGGCGGGTAAATGTCTTTGGGCGTCGTCACTTTCGCGCCGGCGTAGTCCTGCTTGTGCCGGTCGGCGGGCGTGAAGGGTGAATGCACGCCGCCGTAGCAGAGCCAGAGATACCACGGCTTGTTCGGAACGCGGTGCTGGCCTTCGATGTATTCAACGGCCCACCGGGTATATTGGTCGGTCGAATAGGCCTTAACAACCGTCGTCTCGCCGCCATTCAACGTGAGCAACTGGTCGTAATAATAATTGCCCGCGTTCTCCGGATACTTCGGGCGGTTCCACACGATTTGATAATCCCAGTCGCGTCCAAAGCCGGTGTCGGTGCCCGTGTGCCATTTGCCGATCTGCGCGGTGTGGTAGCCCTGCTTGCGGAACTCCGCCGGCCAGAAGCGGCACTTGGCCGGATCGTATTCGCTGCCGGGATATTTGCCCGCCATCCGCATCGTCTGGATGCCGTATTGATGGAAGCCCGTGAGCAGCGTCGCGCGCGACGGCATGCACCACGTGCCGATGTAGGCGTGCGTGAAGCGGACGCCGCGCGACGCGAGGCGATCCATGTTCGGCGTCTTCACCCACGGATCTGATCCCTCGTAGCACGAGATGGTGCGATACGAATGATCGTCGGTGTAGATGAAAAGGATGTTCGGGCGCCTGGTGTCGGCGGCGAAGGAGGCCAGCGCGGCGAGCGCAAGGGCGGCATGGAAGAAAAGTTTTTTCATAATTGTTAAGTCGGCGATGTCTCGCTGTGTCTTCCTCCGCGTTCCTCTGCGTTAATTTTTCGACGCAGAGGGTGCAGAGGGTTTCGCAAAGGTCGCAGAGTCAAATTCATGGCTCCGTGTAACCAAGGCGGCACCATTTGCATTCCGTGTTTTCAGTGTCTTCCGTGGTCAACCACACTGTGCCCGGTGCCGCAGCGCGTGATCCACCAGCACCAGCGCGGTCATCGCCTCCACCATCGGCACGGCGCGCGGCAGCACGCACGGGTCGTGGCGGCCCCGCGGCTTGAGCGTGGTGTTTTTGAAATGCACGTCCACCGTGTCCTGCTCGTGGAAAATCGTGGCCGTCGGCTTGAACGCCACGCGGAAATAAACCGTCTCGCCGTTGCTGATGCCGCCCTGGATGCCGCCGCTGCGGTTCGTCACGGTGCGGACTTTGCCGCCACGCATCCGAAACGCGTCGTTGTGCTCGCGGCCCGTGAGCAGAATCCCGCCGAAGCCGGAGCCGACTTCAAACGCCTTCGTCGCGGGCAGGCTCAACATCGCCTTCGCCAAGTCGGCCTCCAACCGGTCGAACACCGGCTCGCCCCAGCCGGGCGGCACGCCGCGCGCCACCCCCTCGACAATGCCGCCGACGCTGTCGCCGGCCTTGCGCGTGCGCTCGATGAGCCGGATCATTTTCTCCGCCATCACCGCGTCGGGGCAGCGGACGATGTTGGCTTCGATGTCCTTGAACCTGACCGTTTCGGGATTCACCTCGGCGGCGAGTCGCTGCACCTGCTTCACATAGGCGAGCACTTCGACGCCGAATTTCTCGCGCAGAATTTTCTTCGCAATCGCACCGGCGGCCACGCGGCCAATCGTCTCCCGCGCGCTGGTGCGCCCGCCGCCGGGCCACGCGCGGATGCCGAACTTGGCCTGATACGTGTAGTCCGCGTGCGACGGGCGGAACTTCGTCGCCATCTCGGTGTAGGCTTCGGAGCGATGGTCCTCGTTTTTCACCCACATGGAAATCGGCGTGCCGAGCGTGCGCCCCTCGAAAGTGCCGGAGAGGATTTGCACGGTGTCGCTTTCCTTGCGGGGCGTGACGATGCGCGACTGGCCGGGCCGGCGGCGGTCGAGGTCGGGCTGGAGGTCGGCCTCGGTCAGCTTGAGGCGCGGCGGACAACCATCCACCACGACGCCCACGCCGCCGCCGTGGGACTCGCCCCAAGTGGTGATGCGAAAGAGATGCCCGAACGTGTTCGCCATGCCCACAGGATGCGGGAAAAGCGGGGCGAGGTCAATGCGGGCGGTGGCGGGGGTGCGTAGATTGGAGCGCCGATCTCCGAATCGGCGCGGAGCGGGGGCCACCCCTGCCGGATCGGAGTCCGGCGCTCCGAGAGCAGCCGGATGCGCCCAGAACACCGTCGCGGCGAAGATTGAGCCGCCGCCGCGAGGCGCGGGCATTGACGAAACGTAAGTTCGGATATTTCATTGCGCCATGGCCACCTACATCTACGAGACCGTGCCGAAGAACCCGAAACAGAAGCCGCGCCGCTTCGAGGCGCAGCAGAAGATGAGCGACCCGGCGCTCAAGACCGATCCAAAGACGGGCGAGCCGGTGCGGCGCGTCATCGTGGGCGGCAGCGGCTGGGTCACGCACGGCGCGAGCATCCTCTCGATGAACACGAAGAAGCGGTGAGCCGTTGGTTCGGCTTCCCGTCGTGACGGAGCGCCGGTCTCCGAGCCGGCGCGGTTGAAAAATCATTGCCACATACACCCCGAATCGGAGTCCGGCGCTCCAAACAGGCTTTTGGTTTTGTCGCTGTATTTTTCCGTGGAACCGCTAGTCTTCCGTCCGCCAACGCATGGACAAACTTTTGCTCATTGATGACGAGGCGGATGTTCAATACTCCTTCCGCCGCATCTTCACCTCGCCTGAAATCGAAATCTCCACCGCCGCCAGCGGCGAGGAGGGGCTGCGGCTGATCCCCAAGATCAAACCCGACCTCGTCATCATGGACGTGCGGATGGGCGGCATCACCGGACTGGAGACGCTGCGGCGGCTGCGGCAGTTCGACGCAAAGCTGCTCGTCATCATGATGACCGCCTACGGCACCACGCAGACGGCCATCGAGGCGATGAAACTCGGCGCCTACGACTACCTGCTCAAGCCTTTCGACGTGCCGCGCCTCAAGCAGATCGTCGAGGCCGCGCTCAAGGCCGCGCGCGACATGAAGCGCGTCGTGTCCTACCAGCCGCTGCTGGAATCGGAGGACTATGACCAGGGCATCGTGGGCCGCAGCGAGCCGATGCAGAACGTCTTCAAGCTCGTCGGCCAGCTCGCCGCGTCCGACGCCACCGCGCTCGTCACCGGCGAGAGCGGCACCGGCAAGGAACTCGTGGCGCGCGCCATCTACCATCACAGCCAGCGCAGCCAGCAGCCGTTCCTCGCGATCAACTGCGCGGCGATTCCGGAAAATCTGCTGGAGAGCGAGCTGTTCGGCCATGAGAAGGGCGCGTTCACCGGCGCGAGCGTCCAGCGCATCGGCAAGTTCGAGCAGTGCGACAAGGGCACGATTTTCCTCGATGAAATCGGCGACATGAGCCTCGCGACGCAGACGAAAATCCTGCGCGTGCTGCAGTCCGGCGAATTCGAGCGCGTCGGCGGCAACCAGAAAGTGAAGGTGGACGTGCGCGTGATCGCCGCGACGAACAAGCCGCTCGAACAGGCCGTCGCCGCCAAGGAGTTCCGCGAAGACTTGTTCTACCGGCTCAACGTCGTCCGCATCCAGATGCCGCCGCTGCGCGAGCGGCGCGGGGACATCCGGCTGCTGGTGAATTATTTCCTCAAGAAATTCGCGCAGAGCCAGCGGCAACCGCCCAAGGCCGTGCTGCCCGAAGCCCTCGCCGCGCTGGAGCGGCACGCCTGGCCAGGCAACGTGCGCGAACTGGAAAATGTCATCCAGCGCGCGCTCGTCGTTGCGAAGGGCGCGGCGATTTTGCCGGGCGATTTGCCGGCGGAGTTTTTCAGCGGGCCGGCGGGCCGGCCCGTGGCCGGATCGGCGACGCCCCCCCCCGCTCCGGTGCCCGGAAAAGCGGCCGGGGCGGACGAATTCGCCGACTTGGCGGACAGGCTGTTCCACTGGGCGCGGGCACAGAAACAGTTGAAGCTGATTCCGGCGATGGAGCGCGAGCTGATCGCGCACGCGCTGGCCGAGACGAAGGGCAACCAGGTGCAGGCGGCGAAACTGCTCGGCATCACGCGCGCCACGCTCCGCAAGCGCGTGGAGAAATACGGCATCCAGCAAGAATTGACGGTGAAGTAAAAACGCGCGCGGTTTTTTTCCGCGCGCGTTTCAAAAAGGACGGAATTGATTTCGCCGGCTACTCCTGCAACCGGATGCGATAGAAGCGCGGCTCGCCAGTGGCGTTGCCGTTGTCCTGAAGCTGAACATTCACCCCGGTGCCGGTGAAGTTTGATAGGGACGTCCAGTTGGTGCCGAACAACGAGGAGCAGTATTCCAAGATATAGGTCTTACCGTCCACCGTAGGCACGGTGAGAGTCACCCCCGTGGGCGGAACTGCGCCGCCAGTCAGCGCCTGCGCCGAGAGCAGGCGGAGGTTCGAGGCCGAGTCCACCGGGCTGGTGCCAGCGCGATGCTCGGCCCAGTTCGGCACCCCGTCGCCGTCGGCATCCGCATTGGCGGAGGAGAGATAATTGGAAACCGTGCCGAAATGACGAAGCCGCCATGAATCGGGAATACCATCGTTCCATGAGGAATTGGTGCGGCTGCCAAACGTGATCAGACCGTGCTCGACGGTCTGCGGGAAGATGCCCAGCCCGTTGGGCGAGGCGGAGATGCGATCAAAACGCACGCCATAGGCCGCACCCGGCGGAATGTTGGTGGGCAGAGTGACTTCCAATGTGCCGATCAAATTCGTTCCCGAAACTCCGGCCACGGTGTTATCCAAGAAAACCGCCGCAACGTTGCCTGAACCCTCGGAAATCGTCCCGCCATACGGGGTGCCCAAACCGGCGGCAGGTGTGAGCGCAACGGTTTGATCAATCGGCGGAGCACCATCCAGCGGCTCAAGCGTGATGTTTTCCATCATGATCTTGATGGGCAACCCGCCCTTGATGCGCGCCCGGAGAGGAATTTGAATCCTCTGCCCGGAAGCCGCCTGCACGTCCTCCGCAGTAAATCGGACATGGGGTGATTCCTGACTTTGGATCGAAACCGAAGCCGGGACAGCGGCCAATCGCGCGGCCGGCCGGTCTCCAGTGGGGCCAATGTTGGGAACCGTGACGACGACCTGAGTGCTGACGCCCCCAATGTTTGTCCAGTAACGCTGATACCAGTTCAGATCGGAGAACAGCGCGCGCTGATAGGTGACAAAAATGTCGTTCAGATCGTTTGTCCCATCACCGTATTTCATGGCGTCGATCGTCGCTTTGGTGACATTCGAGGTTAAGAGGCCCGGCAACCCGCTGTTGGCCGAGTCAAACGCGTCAAAATTATCGCTTCCCGGCGGCGGGCAATTTTTGCTGTAAACGACCGTCTGGAAAACATGAATGACATCGTTGACTTTGATACGGTTGGTGGGCGTGTCACCGAAATCGCCCGCATTGAACCATCGGAAGGGAGTCACATCGCCCACCGTGTATGCCCGACTGCCGACGGTGATCGTGCGCATGGCCTTCAGGCTTCCGGTGTTGGGCAGGCCGGCACTGACGGGAGCCTGAATGAAGACGTCCTCATTGATGCCATCTGGCGACGCCGACGGCCGCTCGATCCGAATGGTGTAAGTCTGGCCGGGCAGGGCGTTCGAGGGGATCTGAATCCGAAAGCCGCCGACGATGACGCCGCCGGGGTTTTGCGCATTGGGAAATGTCGTGTCATGGGCCTGCGAGAATGTCACCAGCGTTTGCACCAAGGGGTTGTAAAGACGGAGAAAGTCGTCGGCGGGATCGATGGTCACCAATGCCCGTTCCCACCACCCCACACCAAGAATATTAAAGCCCTGATTCGTGTCCAGCAGCGCGGTGTTGGTATACACCCCACCAGACACCACGGAGGTCACCCCGGCCACAACCTGGGTCGTGGTGACGATGTAAAGGAACTGGGCGGGCGGAATTTGGGAAAAGCTCCCGTTTTTGTTTTTCCGCAGTAGGAGGGATTCAAAACTCAATGAGCCCGCCCCCAATGAAATCGGCGGAGAACCGGAATCGTTGGTGGCCTGCATGGTGAATTGCAATCCGTAAATCGGCTGTCCCGGGATGAGACTCAACGTGACAGGGGCCATGAACTTGCTGCCCGGCGCGGCAACGAAGTCGCTGGAGGCCTCACCGCTCTCAAAACCGAAGCTGATCTTGTTCGCGGAAAAACTGTTCGTCGTGAACAGGTTCGACACCACCACGCTGCCCTCGTAATTCGGCACAAAAGCGCGGGCTTTGAACAGCATATTCGTGGTTTCGAGGTTGAAGCTCAACGTTGGACTGGCGCTGTTGAACTGGAAAGGCCCGCCGTTGGTGGGATCCGATCCGTCCGTGCTGTAATAGATCACGGCGTTGGCGGCCGAGTCGGTGAGCGTGAACGAAGCGGCGTTGTTGTTGCTTATCACGATGACCGGTGGAGGCGTCTTGAAGTTGAACACCGCCTCCACCACCGCGCTGTTCGTGCGGCCCGTCTGGACGCTGATGGCGCGCACGGTGAGGAACGGCTGAATTTGGCCGGCGATGGCCGAGATCGGCTGGGCGAACTGGTTGGTCTGATAGAACGGTGCCGGCTGCCCCACAGTGGCCGAGGGTGTTGGAGCCACGGCATTGAAAACGTTGTCGGTGGCTCCGCCCACGGTGTAGAGCGTCTGGACGCCCGTTTCCGATGAGGTGATGACCACGATGGCGTTCGTGTAAAACGTGGACGGACTCAAAGCGCTGCTGGTGGTGATGGGGGTGAAGTTATACTGCCCGGTCACTTCATTCAGCACGGCGATGCCAATCGTCGGCGGAGCCACCGGGGGCAACTGGGTGCCGCCGCCCGTCGAGGTGCCGGCGGGGCCGCTCAACCCGGTGTCCGTCACCTTGCGGATGACGTGGTAATAGTTCTCGGCGACATACACGTTGCCGCTGCCGTCCACCAGCACGCCGCGCGGCTCACGGGCCTCCGCCGGCCCGTCGTCGCCGCCCGCGCCCACGGCGTTGCCCGGCCAGATGCCAAAGTCCTCGTCCCGCAAACCCAGATCCACGAGCGTGAACCACGGCAGGTGCCCGTAAAAGAGGGAGACATTCCCGCTGGCATCCACCTTCCGCACTTGATGGTTGCCGTAGTCGGCCACGATCAAGATGTTGTCCCCGGCCTTGGAGATTTGATACGGGGAACTGAACTGGGCGTTGGTGGTCGCGCCGTTGTTCGTGCCGTTGGTTCCAAGCTGGCCGGCGAAAACCACATAATTCGAGTTCGCCGGATTGTAGAGGCGGATGACGTGGTTGCCCGTGTCAGAGATGGCGACGAGTCCGTTATCCATCACCTCGATGCCCTGCGGGGAAACCAGACCCGTGATGGTGGCAACCGTGGTCACGATGCCGTTCGTCGCGACCACCTTCACCGCGCCGCCGGACTCGGTGACATAGAAGTTGCCGTTGGCGTCAAACGCCATCGCTGTGGGGCTGGTCAACGCCACCAAATTGTTGGTGGCCACCAAGGCGTGCGAACGGTTGTAAGTGCGGATAAGTCCGTCACCCGTCGTCAGCACATACACGTTGGTGCTGCGATCCGTCGCCACGTCCATCGGGAAAACCCCCGCAGTGAACTGAATCGGGGTCGAGACCTGCTTGGAAATGGTGTCCAGCCGGCGCACGGCCCGGTTGGTGACATCCGCCACGTAGAGGTAACGCCCGCTGACATCAAAGGCCAGGCCGCCGGGGCCGTTGAACTGCGCGCCGGAAAAGTTGGTGCTGCCGTTGGCGGAGCCGAAATCTGTCCCGCTCAAATTGGTCCGGCCCCCCGCAAAGTGGCCCACCGTCTGGGCGTGCAGGGTGATTTGCCCGGCCAGCGCCACCACCGCCAGGGACAGGGCGAAACGGCTCCCCCAGGCCTGGGAAGTGAGAGACATCTCGATTTTCATAATCTCAAAAATAATCTGAACGGGTTGGAAAGCATTTTGCCAGCCGCTCGCGCGGCGGCGAACCGCCGCGCCTATTCCACATTCTTCTTCTTGCCCCATTGCTTGGGCTTGCCGCTGTCCCACGGGCCGTCCTCGATCTCCGGCTTGTCAATGAACTTGTTCTTCATGAAGTCCGAACTAGTCGGCGCGAAATCGCCGTCCGTCACAATCGTCGGCGTGATGAAGATGAGCAGGTTCGCCTTGGCGCGGCTCTTGGTGTCTTTGCGAAAGGCCAGGCCGAGGCCGGGGAGATCGCCAAGCAGCGGCACCTTGGTGTGGGCCTTGATGGTGGTGTCGCTCAAGAGGCCGCCCATGACCAGCGTGTTGCCGCTGGGGATCATCACCTGCGTGTCAATCTTCCGCACTGCAAAGATGTTCGCCGTCTGCGCCTGGCCGTTGACGGTCTGGCTGTCCTTGCTGTCCACGTTGGAAACCTCCGGGGTGATTTTCATGGAAACATTATTCCCGGCGATGCGCGGAGTGACTTCCAAACTGGTGCCGATATCCTTGTAGAGGATTTCCACACCCGCCGGCGAATTGGCCGAACCGGGGGTGATTTTGAAAATCGGAACGCTGCGAACCACGGAAAGCTTGGCCGTCTGGTTGTCGGACATCACCGCACGGGGCGTGGCGACCACCTCGGTGTCGGAGTCCGTGTTCAGGAAGGAGAGCACGCCCGCCACGCCGTCCGCACTTAAAAACGCGACGCCGGGCGAGAAGCCGCGCATGGTGTCCACACTGATGCCGCCTTGGGCAAGCTGGCCAATGGCAGTATTTAACAGCGTGCTCTCCGTGGAGGGGGCAGTGGATGCAACGGTGGCGGTTCCTCCTCCAGGAAGATTGATTGTTTTTGTCGTCGTTGCACCTGGCAGCGTCGTGGTTGTCGAACCGGATGTGAACCCGTTGCCAAAGCCAAAGTTCTGGTTTTGCAGCGTGCCGGACCAGTCAATGCCCTTGAGGGTCTGCGGATTCCGCGACGTTTCCAGGATGCGGGCCTCGACCAGCACCTGCTTCGTCGGGGTGTCAAATTTTTCCATCACGCCGTCCACCTGCTCCATTTCCTTTTCCGTGGCCACGACGAGAAGCTGGCCGGTGCGCGTGTCGGCGATGGTCTTGCCCCGGGAGGAAATCGTGGCCGTGATGATCGGAATCATGTTGGTGGAACTGGCGTATTTCAACTGATAGACCTTGGAGATGAGCGGCTCCAGGCGGGCCGGATCCTTCTTGGTGATGCGGGCGATGCCGTTCTTGGGATCCTTGGGATCGGGAATCATCTCCAAACCGTAGCTGTTCAGCACCGCGTCGAGCGCCTGGGCGTAGCTGACCTTCTCCAGGCGCAAGGGCGCGCCCAGCTTCCGTGCGGGAAGGGGCTGGCCGTCGGGGCCTTTGGTGGTCTCGGTCAGCGCGGGGTCAATCAGGATGTTCAGCCCGGCCTGTCGGGCGAGGATCCGAATGGCACCGACCAGTTCCTCTTCACCGTCGAGCAGGATGCTGGTGGCTTCCGGCGCGTCCGCCTTGGGCTTGTCCTGGGCGGGACAGACGGCGCTGAACAGGTGGCACATCACCACGAACGCAATCGCGAGTTTAGTTTTCATGCAGGTTGGCTGTTGGATTTTCGGCTTCAAATTGGGCGGCGGCTTCCGGTTGTTCTGTTTCGGTCGTGCTGAATAATTCAAATGCGGCGGGGCAGGCGCAGTTCGTGCCGTCCCGGCTCGCCCTCAATCTCAATGACGATGGAATCGGTCTTGATCTCAACGCATTTGACCTTCACCCGGGCGTCGGGCAGCTTGGTCGCCTCGGGCACCTTCACCGAAATCTGCTCGCCGGCCTCGATGTCGTAGCTCTTGACGGTGGTGTTGATCATCGCCAGCGGTCGCGCGCCGCCCAGCACGCCCTTGAGCGAGATGAACTCGGAAGGCCTCGGCGGCGGGGGCGGCGGCGGGGGCGGCTTCGGAGGATCTGCCGGACTGCCCGGGGTGCCGGGAACCACCGGGGGCGGCTTCGGCGGCGCGGGGTTGCGCCGGGTGCTGGCCGGGTTGAAGGGGTCTTTTCCGATCTTGAAATCATCCACGAACAAGGACTTGGGAATTTCCACCACGACGGGCGGGGCATTGGTCGCCGCCGGTTTGGCCGGAGCAGGAGCGGGAGCCGCGCCGCGCACGACCAGCGCGCCGCCGAGCAGCGCCACCGCCAGCCCAGACTTCATGAAAATAGAGGAGCGCGGCTTCATGGTCGGTTACGGTTTGGCGGCCGCAGCCGCCGGCTTGACGAGGACGACGATTTCCAGCTTGAACGCGAGCTTCTCGGTGTCGCCGGAGCCGACCTCGCCGCCGCCCTGGGCCAGTTCGAGGTTTTGCACGCGGAAATAGGAGAACTTGTTCTCAAAGTCCGCGATGAACTTGCCGAGATCGTGGTAATACCCGGAGCCCATGAGGATGTATTTGGCCCCCTGGTAGGGGAAGCCGGGCAGAACGCCGACCTTCACGGGTTCGTCGCGGCTGTAGCTGCGGATGTCCACCTTGTGGCCGAGCTTGAACTTGTTGACCGTCTGGATGACCCACGAATACATGTCGCCGGAGGCCATGCCCTCCTCCAGTTCGTCAATCTTCTTCTGGGCCACGCCCAGTTCGTCCGCCACCGCCTGTTTTTTCTTGATGAGGCCGTCCGCTGCGGCGATCTGGCTCTCGGTCTCCTGAATCTTCTTCCGAGTGTCCGCCAGGGTCTTCTGCTGGCCCATGATGACGAAATACCAGATCAAGCCGCAAACCACCACGGCCCCGATGGCGGTGGCGATGATCTGCTGCTGTTTTTCCTTGGAGAGATTTTTCATCGTTCCTTTTCCTGAAACGGGACCAGCAGCGTGAAACTGACGAACGAATTCTCCGGGTTGGCCGGATCCACGCTCTTGTTCAACTCCTGCAGGGTGACGCCCTTCTTGGACAGGAAACCCTTCAAGTAGGGGTTGTTTTGGATCTGATCCTTGAGTTTGTTGAAGCTCTCGCCGTCCCGGCTCGTGTCCCGTCCGGAAATGGTGAGGCTGATGCGCTCGGTGGCGATGGCCGCGCGGGGCTTGCCGTCCGGCCCCTTGGGGATGCTTTCCTCGTAGCTCTGGCTGACCCGGAGCACCTGCACCTGCACGTCGTCCACCGCGCAGTTTTGCAGGGCGTTCAACTGCGAGCCCCAGAGGGTGCGGTTGACGGCGAGTTTCTCCAGGCTCTTCAGCTTGTTGTTAAGGTCGGCGATCCTGGCCTGGTTGGTCTTGACCAGGTTCGCATCTTTTTGCAGGCCCGCAAGCTGATCGGCCTTGGCCTTGGCCTCGCCGGCGGCGGCGCTGCCCTTGCGCCAATACAGGCCCGCCACCCCGAGAATAACCACCACCAGCAGCACCGCGACGGCAATCGCCCGCTTGAGCGGGTCGCGGCGGCGCATTTCATCGGCCTCCTGCTGCTCGGCCAGAAAATTGATGCGTATCGCCATAAATGTTCAGCGCTTGTTCAACTCAACTCAACGCGGTCACCGCGCCGCCGATGGCCACGGCCAGTTGCGGCGCCACCTGCTCCAGCTCCCCCATCTGCTGCGGCGGCAGGGCGAGCGCCAGCCCGGCGGCGGCGTTCCAGCTCTTGCACGGCACGAGCAGTTCGGACTGCAGCGCGTTCACAATCGGCTCGGAACGCGACGAGCCGCCGGAGAAATACACCTGGCTCACGGTCTTGTCCTGCTGGTGCTCGAAAAAATCAATCGAGGCGCGCAGCTCGCGGCCCAGTGGCGTGAGCAGCGGCTGGATGGTGGACTCCACGTCCGGCGTCATGTTGGTCTTGAGGTTTTCGGCCTCGGCCGTGGTGATGCCGAGGGATTCGCCGACGCCGGCGGTGAATTTCGCCGCGCCGTAGCCGACCACGCGGCTCAAGAGCAGCTCGCCGTTGAGCAGGATGCTGATGGTCGAGTTGCGGTAGCCGAAGTCCACGAGGGCCACGATTTCCTTGGAGAAAATGTCCGGCATCGCGGTTTCAAAAGCGTTGGCCGGGGCGATCAGCCCGGTGGTGATGACCTCCGCCACGAGGCCCGCGCCCTTGGCGGCCGCCTGCAAATCATCCACGAACTGTTTCTTCGCGCCGCCGACGATGGACTTGACCTTGGGCGGGCCTTTGCCGGGTTCGGGCTTGGCCGCCTCGCAACTGGAGGCGAGCAGCTGGCAGTCGAACACGTAGTCCGGCATGTCCTGCTGGAGATAGTTCTTGGTGCCAAACTTGACCATGGTCCGCAGATCGGACAGCGGCACCATCGGCACGTCGGCATGGCGCAGGATCGAATCCGCCACGCCCGACACCAGGCACACGTGCTTGCACTTGGCGCCCAGCGTGTGCGTGATCGCGCGCAGATGCTCGCTCAACACCCCCACGGAGAGCGTCCGCTCATACACGGGCGCGTCGAGCATGAGGAAGCCGGCCAGCGTCAACTTGTCGGCCTTGCGTTGAAGGAACACGGCCTTGGTCTTGTTCGACCCCAAATCAATGGCAACGATTTGTTCCCGCTTTTTAGCCATGTTGTTTGCGCGTTTCGGCCCGGTTGCTGAAGATTGGTAACGCCATGCGGCAAGGGTTTTAGCCAATCACCCTGGCGATTGCAAGACACAATCTTCCACTTTTTTTCACGCCGCACGACCGGGGGAAAAAGCCGGCCCGCCAGCGGTGACGGCTTGATTTGGAACACCCGGCATCGGCAGGCCCGGTTTTCAACCGATTCCCATTGCCCGGCGCTCGCCGCCACCGCCGTGCCTACGGCTCCAGCGGCAGAATCCAGCCGCTGACCCGCGCGCCGGCGAGATTGGCTGATGGATCGATGAGCGGCCGGCTGGGCCGCCCGTTCAGCGTGGCATACGCCTTTGCCCGCACTTCCACGCCGGGATGTCCGCGCCCTTGAAAATCCGCCGCGATGTGCCGCGCCAGCGAGCGGATCATCTGCGGATCCTGCGCCATCATCAGCTCCTGGCGCGGCGTCACGTGTTCGCGCGGGCGCACGCGCCACTCCCGCCCGCTGGCCGGGTCGCGCACGGCGAACTCCACGAAGCCCGCCTTCTCCGCCACCATCACGTTCCACGCGAAGTTGAAGCCGCGAAAACTCCACGCGCTGTTCTCCGTGCGGAACTGCTGGCGCAGCGGCACGCCGATCTGCACGGCGGCGTATTTCGATAGCAGCGCCGCCACCCAACGGACATTACACGTTGCGGCGAACTTCGGCTCTTCCGGCGCGGCCCGCCGTTTCCACCAGCGGCGCGGCCAGTCCGGTTCAAAAAACAGCGCCGCCCCGGCGATCATGATCCACGGAAACATCCCGATGCGGAACAGCAGCCACGTCATCACGTGAAAAACCACGACCGCCGCGTAGGCCCACCGGCGCGTGCGCCGCGACAGGAGGAAAAACACCACGGACAGATCAAACGCCGCGCCGATCCAGCTCGCCGCGTGGGCCACCCACGCCTCGTCGAGCCACGGGCCGAGCAGCGGCAGGTCGCTGCGCGTCGCGAGCCAGAGGCGCAGCGGCTGCGCCTCCCAGAGCCAGTCGTGGTTCAGCTTGGCCACGCCCGCGAAGAAATACACCACGCCCACCTGGAAGCGCAGCACGTTCAGCGTCCACGCCGGCACCGTGTCCGCGCGCCGTTCCGGCCGGCGCCACGCGTCCCACGACAGCGCGCGGTTCGCCGGCAGGAAGATCATCAGCCCGCACATCAGGCTGATGAAATAGTAGTGGTTCAGGTAATTCGTCTTGTCGAGCAGCTCCGCGTAGGTGAAGCCGAGGAAGAAGAGCGTGATGCAGGCGCGGTAATAAAACCCCGCCGCCACGCCCAGCGCCAGCGCGGCCAGCGCGGCAAAATGGACGTGCATCCACCCGCCCGGCCACGGGCGCACCCACTCGAAGCCGGTGAAGGGGAAGAAAAATTTCGGCGCGACGTAAAGCTGAACCACCCAGCCGCGCGCGAGGAAGCGCAGGATGGCCGCGAAGAGCAGCGCGCCGAAGAGGACGCGGAACACCGCCAGCGACGCGATGTCCACCGGCGCGGAAACGTGCGGCGCAACGGCGCGGCAAAACCGTTGGAATGCGCCGCGCATGGGCCGCCGCTCAATCGCCGTCGTTCGCGCTGAAGGTGATCGTGACGCCCAGCGCGCTGGCCAGGTCCGCCTTGATCAGCCGCTCCAGGTTCACGCATTCGGTCTCGGCCTTGGCGAGCAGGCCCTGCTTCTCCGGCGCGACCTTTTCCAGCGGGACGGAGATATCCGCCAGCGCCTTCCGCGTGGCCTGCAACGCGGCCCGCAGGCTCGTTTCCAGCGCGGGATTTTTCTGCTTCAAATAATCACCCAGCCCGGCGCCCTGGCCGCCGAGCAGGATTTCCTCGCAGCCGCGCAGAAGTTCGAGCGCGTTCTGCCGCGAGGTCAGGCTGGCCCCGCCCTCAATGCGGTCAGGGTTGAACTGGCTGGCCTTTTGCATCTCCATCACCACGCGCAGGCGGGCGACGAGGGAAAGTTCGTAGGCTTCGAGCAGCCGGTTCACCACCAGGTTCAGGCTGTCCTGTCCCTCGGCGACGAACCGCTTCACATAGTCGCTTTCCTTCCAGAGCCTCGCCACATCCGCCGCGCGGGCCGCCACGTCGTCGGCCAGCATCTTCAAATAGCCCCGCCGCCGCGCGCCCGGCTCGCCGGCCAGCGCCGCCGCCGGCCCGCCCTCGCCGCCGGTGAAGAGCAGGTATTCAATCGCCGACAGCCCCGCCGAGGCCGAGCCGAGATTCTCCTTGAACGTCTTGTCCAGCGGCCTGCCCTCGCGCAGGAGCTGCTCGATGGAACGCCCGCGCGCGGGCCAGAAATTGATCTGGCCCACCTGATCCGGGTCCGCAATCGGGCCGGAGTTGAAGACCTGCGTGTGCCGCCACGCGACGATGGCGTTCGTCCTCGCCGCGCGCGCCGCGCCGAGCGCGTCCGCGCCGGGCGACGCGGCCAGCTTGTCCACCGCGTCCGCAAGGGCGCGGGCTTTCGCGGCGAGTTCGCCGTAGGCCGGGGCGAGCACGTGGCGGGCAAGGTTTTCCAGCACGGCTTCCCGGGTGACTTTGGCCGGCGCGTCGGCGGCGGTCAGCGCGGGCGCGGCGACCAGGGCCAGCGACGTGAGCAGGGCGGGAAGGGTGAGTTGGGTTTTCATGGATTTTCGTTTTTCAGAGTGATTCGAGAAAGGCAATCACGGCGGCGCGGTCGGCCCGGGACAGCGCGCGGAATTTTTCGCGGGACGCTTCGGCCTCGCCGCCGTGCCAGAGGATGGCCTCGGTCAGGTTCCGCGCCCGGCCGTCGTGCAGGAAAAACGTGTGGCCGTTCACGCGCTCGACGAGACCGATGCCCCACAGCGGCGTGGTGCGCCACTCGCGCCCGCCGGCCTGGAACACGGGCCGGTCGTCCGCCAGTTCCTCGCCCAGATCATGCAGCAGCAGATCGGTGTAGGGCCGGATCGTCTGGCGCGCGAGTTCGGGAAACTCCGGCCAGTCGCCGGTCTTGAGCTCCGGCACGTGGCACGCGGCGCACTGCAGCTCGGTGAACAGCACCTGGCCGCGCCGCACGCGCGGGTCGCTCCAGTGGCGGCGCGCGGGCACGCCCAGCGTGCGCCCGTAGAACGCCACGTCGTGCAGAATCCTGTCGCTCGCCTCCGGCGCGCCGCCATTGGGCTGCTTCACGCAAACCTCCTGCCGCGCCGTGTGGTTCTCCTCCGGCGCAAGCGACGAGGTGATGCCGATGTCCCCGGCGAACGCGCCCGCCGTCTGCTCCAGCACGGTCGGCTGCTCGGCCTTCCAGCCGAAGCGCCCGACGGCCATCCCTTTTTTCGCCATGCTCCACACGCGGTTGATTTTTCCTGAAATGCCGTCGCGATTATTGTCCTCCGGGTCGGCCAGCGCGCGGAGCGCGGCCTCCGGCACGGCTTCGAGCAGGCCCATGCCGATCATCGCGGGCGCGGTGCGCGGCGAGGTGAGAAGGTTTTTGGCCACCGGGCCGTAGCCAAGGTTTTCGAGGCGGTAGCGCGGATGGCGGAGGGAATATTTTTCGCCGTCGGCAAACGTCCCCGGCTTCTCCGTGTAGTCCACCAGCACGTCCGCCTCGCGCGGCACGCCGAGAATGGCGTCGCCCTGGATTTGATCACCATACACCGGGTCGGGCCGCGCGCCGCCGTGCGCGCCCGCGCCGGGGACGCTGATCCGCAGCAGCATGACGGCCATCGGCTGGCCCGGCTCCGGCGGGCGGCTGCGGCCATCCTTGAAATGGCACGCGGAGCACGAGCGCGTGTTGAAGAGCGGGCCGAGGCCGTCGCGCGCGGCGGGCGAGCCGGGCGCGGTGATCCAGTTCTGGTTGAAGAAGGAATTGCCGACGAAGAACGCCGCGCGGCGCTCGCCCGCGAGGTTGTGCGCGGGCAGGCTGAAGGCGTTGCGCGTGGTGTCGAAGACCGTGGTTTCGCCGCCGGACCATTCCTCGCCCAGATCCGCCGCGCGGCCCGCGCCCGCCAGCGCGACGAGGAATGCCAGTTGAGCCAGAACGCGCATGAAGAAAATTTTCTTCAGAGATTCAGCGGAATCTTCATCACGGCGGCGGCCTTGGCGATGGACTCGCCCTGGGCCTGCAGCGCCTTGATCGCCTTCTTGATCGCCACGCGGCCCGGCGCGGTGTCCGCGCCGAGGATGGCCTGGTCAAACGGCAGCGGAATCTCCCGCGCCGCCCGCACGCCCGCCTCGAACTGCGCCGTCAGCTTCTCCGCGAACGCCGCGTCGTGCGCCGCGATCAAATCGCGCAGGCCCGGCCCCTCGATCTTCCTGCCATTGGCGCGGACGTAGCGGCCCAGGTAAAAATTCTGCAGGCCGAGCGTGTCGTAGATGAAATCATTGTGCGTGTTGTCGCTGAAGCACGAGTGCTCGTCCTCCTGCTCCTTCGTCTCGTAGGCGACGGTGAGGCGCTCGCCGGACAGCTCCGGCCCGCTCATGGTGCCGACGCCCTTGAGGATGAGGCCCAGCGCCTCGTCCGCCGGCATCGCGAGCAGTTTCGCGCGGAAATTGTCGGCGAGCTTGCCGTCCCACGCGAGCGTCACCGTCTGCAAATGCTCGACGAGCAGCCGGGTGACGACGCGCAGGTAATCGCGGCGGCGCTCGACATTCGCGGCGGCGGCGGACGGGCCGGGGACGTAATCGAGGTGCGGGCGATCCCCCGGCCCAGTCGCGCTCAAGTCCTGCCCCCAGAGAAGAAATTCAACCGCGTGATAGCCGGTGCTGATATTTTTCTCCCCCTGCCGTTCGTTGAGCGAGAGGAGCAGCTCGCGCGTGACCTTCGGGTGTTTCGCGGCGGCGTTGACGATGCCGGCCTTGGGATTTTCCGCCACGTAGTCAATGTATTGCTCGTCCACGGGCCAGGCGTTGACGTAGCCCTCGACCTGGTCAATCGGCCCCTCGTAAAAACGGCACCCTTCCGTCTGGAGATACGCCGGGCGCGCGGCCAGCCACGCCTGCCGCGCGGCCTTGAGCGTCTCCGCCGAGGGCTTGGCGAGGAAGGCGTCCACGGACTTCTGCAGTTTCTTCGCGCCATCGAGCGCGTCCTGATACGTGGCCAGCACGAGCGCGGCGTGGTGGGCGACGACTTTTTTCTTCAGCGCCGCCACGTCCTCCGCCGCCGGGGCGGCCACGGCGAGCAGGGCAAAGAGCACCGTGATGACGGGCGCGGAGAAGTGGTTTTTCATAGGCGTGAAACAGCCCGTCATTGCGCGTTGGACTTGAGGAAGCGCTCCGGCATGGGCGTGTCGGAGAAAATCTCGCCGTCGTCGCAGAACGCGCAGACGCTGACCTTGGTGCCGCCGCAACTGAAACACTTGCCGGAGCCGATGCAGGCGGGGCAGAGGTCGTTGAAATTCTTCCCGGTGCCGTTGCAGACGGTGCAGACGCCGGGCTTGGCGGTGGTGGCGCACACGAGGCAGGGCATATAGCTCGAAGCCTTGCAGACGGGGCACGGGACGGACTTGCCGGGCGTCTTGGCGGCGGCCTTGCGGGTTTCGATCATGGCCGTGCGGTTCGACGCCAGCATGGACTCCCACACGGCACTGCGGGACAGGAGGACGCTGTTCTGGACGGTGCGGGTGCGGGCCATCGCGGCCTCGCGCTGATCGCGCTTCACTTCTGCGGCGGCGATGGCTAGGCGCTGCGCCTCGGCTCCCTTGTCGGCGGCAAGGTTTTGATCAATCCGCGCCTCGCGCTCCTCGGGCGTGGGAGTGGGCGCCTCGACGGGCGGCGGGATGAGCGGCGGCACCTCGGATTTGCGGCAGGAGGCGAACTGGTAGATGAGCAGCGCGGCCACGATGGCCGCGATGATCAGGTGGGTTTGCTTGCTCACGAATTATTGGCGATAAACCAGCTTGATGACCTTGCCCTTGTTGCCCTGCGTGGCGAGCTTGTCCAGCGCCAGCGGATCGAAGCTCACCACGGTCCGGTTCTTGACATCCCCGTTGTCCAAGAACACCCCGCCGCCGGTGATGATCGAGCCGGAGAAATACTGCGTGCTGCCCCCGGCCCTTCCGGCGGGGTTTTTGTTTTCGATCTCCATGTAGTTCGGGCTGTAGATCACGCCGCACACGTTGGCGCTGCCGTGGATGTCAAAGACGCCGATGTTATACATGATGGCCGGCAGATCATCCGTGGCGGTGAAGGGCGCGAAGCCGGCGGCGGTGAGCGCGGCGCTCACGGTGGCGTTCGTCGCCCGCTTGGCGGCGTTGTTGATGGTGGGCGGGTAGCCCGAGGCGGCGGCGTAGGTGGCCGGGTTGGTGAGGTTGAAGGGCGAGTTCCAGTTGGCGGGGTTGATCTCCATGTCCGCCTCGTTGAAGAACTTGTCGGTGGCCGTCCAGCTGTTGGTGAAGTTCAGCACCAGCGTGCCCTTGATGCGAATGGTGTTGGTCCAGCCGCTGCTTTTTTTCGTGTCCGGCAGCGGGCTGGTCTTGCGCATGTCCACGTAGATGATGCCTTCCAGAAAACCATTGGTGACCTGGGCGGCTTTGACGACGTTGGAGAAGGCGGCGAAATTCGTGTAGTGCGTGCCCATCGCGTCGGCGGCCACGCGGAAGCGGGTGAAGTCAAACAACTGATCCGGCGAGCCGGGGTTCGTGTAGTCGGGCACCTGCATGGCCGTGCCGTAGTTCGACTGGGAGAGCGAGCTGGCGGGGATGCCGGTGGTGTCCGCATCCATGTTGACCCGCCCGTTGGCCAGGATGCCGCCGTCAATGATCGTCGGCTTGCCGGCGGGGCTGGTGATCGTGACGTTGCCGTGCGTCTGCGCGTTGGCCTTGTCCGCCGTGGCGTTGGCGAAGTTGCCCGCGTCAACGTCCACGATGGCTGCGCCGAGGCCGTAGATCATCTCCATGTAGCCGGTGTTGGTCTGCGGCACGCCGTTCATCACCGTGCTGTAGGCCTGGATGCGGGCGAAGCTGGGGGAACTGGTGTTCGTGACGAGCACCTGAATCGTGCCCGTCTTGTTCGTGAACGGGCTGGAAACCGTGCGCTGATAGACGCTGTAGGTGACGCTGCCCAAAGTGATGCTGGTGCCGGCGGCATAGCCGTTGCTCCCCATCCGGGTTACCCAGGTGCCGGAAGAGTTGGTGAAGGAGGTTTCGAGGTTGCGCGCACCGATGTCCACCCCGCTCTCGGCCAACATGCGCGCGTCCACCATCGCGGCGCGGCGCTTGGTCTGGTAGGCGCCCTGGGCGACAAAGGTGGCGACGGCGGCCACACTGGAGGCGACGATCATCGCGAGGATGAAATAGGCGATCATCGCCCCGCCGCGCTGGCGGACTTTGGGGGAGAGTTTGATTTTCATGGCGGGAGGGATTTTGCAGAAGCTCGGTTCAGTTGCGGCGCATCACGCGCGAATCCACCTCGATGGACTGCCAGCGGTCGCCGGAATAGGAGTCCATCAGGCCGTAGCGGATGACGACGATGGGGCGGAGTTTGCCGGTGTTGGTGATGGAGAAGATGTTGGTGGCGGGATAGACCTTGCGGACGCCCTCCTTGATGAGGTAGTTCGTCACGGTGCCGCCGGCGTTGGTCTTGTAGATGAGGACGTTGTCGGTGACCGAGACGTCGCTACCGTCGCCGTTGCGGAACTGGAACATCTCGTGGTGGTTCGTGTCGTTGTATTTGTTGCCGTCGCCGTTGCTGTCCACGGTGACGTCGTCATCGAAACCAAGGGTAAGGGTGAGGCCGTTGGCGTCGTTGGTGACAAAGGTGGCCACCCGGACGCGGGCGGACACGAATTCCATGACGGAACTGGCCTTAATGGCCAGCTCGCTCTGCTTGGTGATGCCCGCGAGGGAGCGCGAGGTAAAATCCATGAACACCATGCCCGCGCCCACGACAAGCGTGGTGAGCGCAGTGGCGACCATCGCCTCGATCAGGGTGAAGGCCGCGGAGCGCGCCCGGCGGCACCCGGCGGGCGAACGGTGAAAGGCGGAAAAAATCTTCATGGCTGGCCGGGGGAAAAGCGGTTCATGACGGCCTGCACCTGCACTTGCAAAGGCGCCTTGATGACCTTGCCGTAGGATGGCACGGTAAGAGTGACGGTGACGAGATGGCCTTCGGCCACCGTCTGGATGGTGGTGACGTTTGTGGCGGTCAACTGATAATTCGTGCCGGCGGCGGTCAGGGCATAGCCGAGGGTGCTGGTGATGTTGGTGGTGAAATTGGTCGCCGTGCCAAACGGCGCGGTCGGCGGGCTGTAGGTGTTGGTGCGGATCATCTCCAACTGGCCCTGGGCCAGTTCGAGCAGGGAGTTGTAGTCCGAGGAGCGGCGGGCGTTCTGATCCATCTGCAGGACGGCGGTCAGCAGCGAGACGACCAAGATCACCATCAGGCCGGAGACGACCATGACCTCGATGAGAGAAAAGGCCGCCGCACGCGGTGAGCGCGCGTCGGACAGGGAAAGTTGAGCAGTCAGGCGCATCGGTTATCGGGTGCTATAAGGCAGGAAGGCATTGTTGTTATAGAATTTGGTCTTATTTTATAGTGCCTTAAGGCTCTATTTTTAACGGGGTTAATAGACTTGCGAAGTCGAAAAGTAAAGGAAATTTTGTGCGCTTAATGGAAGGGATCAAGGGCGTATCCGAACACGGCCCCCGCTGCCGCCAAGCCGGGGCAGAGCACCGATCTCCGATCCGGCGCGTTCCGGGATGTTTTTCCACCCCCCGCCGGGTCAGAGACCGGCGCTCCGGGAGCAGCCCGGGTGCGACCAAGGCCGACACCATGCTTCAGTGCGCGGCGGCTTGATTTGTGTCGAAGTGTGGCGCTCCGTTCCGCCGCCTCATTGCTCCACGCGATACAGCGCCGTCTTCGTCCGCAGGAACAGCGCCTTGCCCGCAACCGCTGGCGAGGCCATGAAGCCGTCTTCCAGCGTGTTTTCTCCCAGCACCTTGAACTGCCGTCCCGCCTCGATGACCGTGCCCTTGCCCTGCTGGTTCAGAAAATAAATCTTCCCGCCGGCGAAGACCGGCGACGCCGAGTAGTCGCCGCCCACGCGCTCGCGCCACACTTCCGCGCCCGTCTTCGCTTCGAGGCACGTGGCGATGCCGCCGTCGTCCACGAGGAAGAGCAGCTCGCCGACGAGCAACGGCGAGGGGCGCGTGGGCGCGTTGCGGTTGAGCTTCCAGACGACGTGCGTGTCGGTGACCACGCCGGAGCCACCGGGTTTCACCGCCCACAGCTCGCCTTTCGCCAGCCCGGTGCAGGTGAACACGAGGCCCAGCCCCGACACGGGACTCACCGAGCCGGAGTGGAATTTGCGATCCTCCACGCGCCAGAGTTCCTTGCCGTCCGCCGGATTGTAGGCGTAGGTCGCCTTCGACGCGCTGCTGACGAGGATGGGTTTCCCATCGAAGACCGCGATGTGCGGCGAGGAAAAGCCCTTCCTCATGTCGCCCTCGCGGAAGATGGTGCCGTCGGGCTTCAAGTCCTGAAAATCAATTGAGCGCTTCGTCTGCCACACGGTTTTGCCGGTCTGCTTGTCCAGCGCGATGACGTATTGGTGGTCGCTGCCGTCGAAATTCATGATGAGCAATCCGCCATGCACGATGGGCGACGAACCCGCGCCGCGATAATGGTTGCACGGCAGGTCGCGCCGCTGCCAGAGCACCTTGGCCGTCTTGGTGTCGAGGCACGCGGTGCCGGGCGATCCGAACGTGACATACACGCGGCCCGCCTCGATCACCGGCGTGGGCGAGCCGTAGCTGTTGAAACGGTCGGCGTATTGCGGCACCGGCACGTCGAACAGCTTCACGTCGTGCAGAATTTTTCCCGTGTCGCGCTGCACGCAGACGGCGAAGAGTTCTTTGCCGTCCTCGGTGGCCGTGGTCAGCCAAATTTGATTGTCCCAAATCACCGGCGACGACCATGCCTTGCCGTGGACGGGTGTCTTCCACTTCACGTTTTCCGTCTCGCTCCACTTCACCGGCGTGCCCTTGGCGTCGGACAGGCCGTTGCGGGACGGCCCGCGGAACTGCGGCCAGTTCTCGGCGGCGAAGGCGGACGCGGTCAGATGTGAAATGACCAAAAACCAAAGTGGCAAGCGTAATTTCATGTGTTCAAATTGTAGCGAAGAGCCGACGGCGTTGGGAGGATTTTGATTCAAACCGGCGGGCCAAAGTAAAAGCCCGCCGGGCGGCGGGCTGGTTGGGTCGCGAAAATCTTTCCGCCGGTTCAGGCGCGCTCCATGTATTTGCCGGTGCGGGTGTCAATCTTCACCTTCTCGCCGGTCTTGATGAAGAGGGGCACCTGGACGTTGACGCCGGTCTCGAGCACGGCGGTCTTCTGCACGTTGTTCGCCGAGTCGCCGCGGATGCCCTCGGGCGCGTCGGTGATGGTGAGGATGACGCTGGACGGGATTTCGATGGAGACGGCCTTGTCATCCACAAAGGTCATCGTCACCAGGCCGTTCTCGATGAGGTAGTTCTTGGCGTCGCCGACGAGCTCGGAGGTCAGCGTGACGGTCTCGTAGGTCTCCGGGTTGGAGAAGACGTAGTCCGTGCCGTCCTTGTAGCTGAACTCCATCTTGTGGGTCATCATCGGGATGATCTCGACGCGCTCGGTGGAGCTGTAGCGCAGGTCGGCGGTCTTGCCGGTGCGGAGGCTGCGGAGGCTCACCTGCACGAAGGCGCGGAGGTTGCCGGGCGTGCGGTGCTGCATTTCGAGCACGACGGCCACGTCGCCGTTGTGAATGATCGCCATGCCTTTGCGGAGGTCGTTTGCGGTTGCCATAACTGTTTTTGGTTAAAAAAATCCGGTCTCAACTGCCGCCGGCTCGCCAGCGGAGCGGGGAAACTAACCACGCCGCCGCTGATTGCAAGCCGGATTTTCCTGAAATTGAACGCCACGGAGGCACGGACACGGGCACAAGGCAAAAGACAAAAGGCGTTTCCCCGTGTCTCCGTGCCTCCGTGGTTGATTTGAGTGGATCCGGAAAACAAAAAACCCCTTTCGGTTTTCCCGAAAGGGGTTTTGGAGGTTCTAACGGGATTAGAACTTGTAGATGACGTTGAGCGCGATCTGGCTGGAGTTCACGCGGCCACCGGGGAAGGAGCCGGCCCCGAGCACGCGACCGCTCATGTCGTGATCCCAGCGGTATTCCAAGCGGGAGATCACGTTTTCCCAGAGGGCGTAGTCCACCGTGAAGGTGGTGCTCAACACTTCCGTGCCGGCCGGCAGGCCCACAGCAGCACCGCCGACGTCGAAGTAATCAACACGGGCGTTGAGCTTGATCTTCTCGCTCGCCTTGAACGCGAGGTAGATGGCGACGGCATCCGCGTCAGGATTGGCACCATTGCCCACACTGGCCGGCGACTTGGCGATGTTGACATGATCCCAGGCGAGACCCACGGAGAGGGTTTCGAGCGGGGTCGGAATCGTCGCGCCGACATAGATGACCGTGGTGTCCGGGCCAGTCACAGCACCGGCGACGCGACCGTCCATGACGGCGGCGTCGAGCTTGGCACCCTTGAGGAAGCCGAGACTGTCCGGCGCGGTCAGCGAGATGCCGCCGACGACGGCCTTCTGGCTTTGCGCGGAAGCAACCCGACCGTTGATCTGTGAATTGATCGTGTTGGCCACGCCTGCATTGAGGCTGAACGCATCGTTCACCTTGTAGCTGGCGAGCAAACCAGTCATCTGGGTCGGCTCGACGGTGTGACCCCAGGAACGGCTGTAGTTCGGGTTGTCCCCGACGTTTTGGGATTCAAATCCCATCGGGCAGTCCCACACGCCCAGTTTGAAGTTGATGCCGTTGCCCACCGGAGCGCGCAGTTCGACATAGGCGTTGCGGACGTTGAAGTCCTTGAAGTTGCCAAAAGCAACTGAATTGTTAAGCAGCGCATTGGCATCCGGGCCGAACCAGAGCTGGGCCGTGTAGCCGGCGGACCATTCGCCTTCATCCAGCGGCTTGGAGATGGTCAGGCTGACCACGTCCAGATTGAAGCCGTCGGTTGCTTTGGCGAAGGAGTAGCCTCCGACCGGTGCCGTTTTTCCCCAGCCCCATGCGGCTGAAGTGCTGACATAACCACTGATGGTGGTGGAAGAGACTTTCGTCAAAACATTGTTTGACGGCTTCTCGTCCGCTTGAACCACCGAACCGAGACTGACGACGCCAGCGGCGGCCAGACCCAGTGTCCATTTGTTCATTTTCATTTGTGTTCCTCCTGCGATGTTGTTGTTTGTTACGTTTTTATGCGTTTTTTATCGGGCAGAAACAGTCTGCCCTCGCACCAAAACGGTGCATTTGCCGCCAAACATAGGGAGACGCCCCGTGTCTGACAAGCGCTTTTTTCGAGAAAATCAGGACTGATGTCAAGCGCCGGTTGCAATTATTTCTTTAACCCGTCTGTTTCCAGCGGGTTGCCAGCCTGGCGAAGCCGCGCATCCGGCCCTCCCAATTGCCACCCGAATGTAACCGGCGAAGAAACCAGGCCGGGCTTAAAACTCGAATTCCGAAGCAGCGCAACGAAGCCCCAACTATGGAGATGACATGAAATTCCCGCGCCCACTTCGGCGTTCAGATCGAATAGAGGGAACCCATCCTGAAGAACTGGCTGACGAGCAATCCTCACCCCACCAGCCAAAATCCGCCGACCACGAGCGCGAACACGGAGCAGAGGCCCATCAACGCGCGCTGCGGGCCGCCGTCGCGCCCGGCGAAGGCGCCAGACATCCAGCCAACCAAACTCGAAAACAAACTCATCGCCAGCACCGTTCCCGCGCCGTAGCACGCGAGGTAGGTCACGGCATCCGTGCCCGATGAAAACGCCAGCGCCGGCAGCACGCCGAGAAAATGCGCGCTGCCTGCCAGTCCGTGCAACGCCCCCACGGCGAAGGCCGCGTGCGTGTGCGCGTGCGGCGCGGCGGACGCAGCCTCGTGCGCGCCGTGCGCCGCGCGCCCGTGGACGTGCAGGTGCGTGTGCGGGCGGCCATCGTGCTGGTGCTCGTGCGTGTGGACGCGGGCGCGGAACACGCGCCGCAAGCCCCACAGGCCGATGCCGATCAGCACCACGCCCACGAGCTGCTCGCTGCCGGCGGAAAATTTTTCGAGCGGAAAAACTTCCCGCAGCAGCAGGGAAACCATGCCGACCGCCACCACGCCGCTGGCGTGGCCCAGCCCCCAGCGCAGGCCCGTGCGCCACGCGCCGCGCCGCTGGTCGGCGGCCAGCGGCGCAATCGCCGCCAGATGATCGGGGCCGGACACGACATGAAGCGTCCCGGCGATGAATCCGGTAAAAATTGAGAGCACGGTTTTGAGTTGGCTATCAGCGGTGCCGAATAATTTCCGAGCGCCGACGAATTGCCAAAAATAATTTCCACCAACGCACGCCACTGAATACCGACGGGGCGCGGCAAAGTAAAGAAGTGCTTGGCGCGGGCGGCGGCTCACGTTGAAGGAGCGCGGCATTTACCGCTTCAACGTGCGGGTTTTCCGCCGCTGAAGCGGGCTGAAGCTCGTGCTCCAAGGGCAAATTGAACCACTACCTTGGTGCCGGCACGATTCGCGCCACGCTCTCGCCGACGGCACCGTGCAGTATCAACTCTGTTCCCACGGCGTTGCACTCGCGCCGCACGTAGCCGAGCGCGAGATTCGCCTTGAGCGCGGGCGAAAACACCGCGCTGGTGATGAAGCCGATCTCCTTGCCGTCACGGAACAATTTGTCGCCCTTCACCGGCAGCGCCGCGAGGTTGTCCGCGAGGCGCAGGGATTGCAGCGATTTCGCCACCTGCCCGTAGGTGCGGATGCGCGCGATGACTTCCTGGCCGATGTAGCAGCCCTTGGTGTAGCTGATGGCGCGCGCCTCCAGCCCGGCCTCCGGCGGCAGCGTCGTCTCGTCCATGTCCGCGCCGAAGCGCGGGAGGCCCGCCTCGACGCGCGCGATTTCCAGCGCGTCCCAGCCGCAGGCGCGTCCACCGATTTGTTTCACGGCGGCCACGAGCTTGTCCGCGACCGCGCCGAGCGAAGCCGTTGGCACAAACAAATCAAAGCCCGCCGAACCGAGGCGCGGCAGGTTCATCAGGTAAATCTCGCCGAGCGTGGCGTCTTTGAGCGTGGCGGAGTCGTGGGATTTTTCCGGCAAATGAATTCCCAGTCCGAGCTGGCCGACGGCTTCCGCCGCGCGCGGCCCCTGCACGCTCAACAAACCGTAGTGCGGCGCGGCATCCACGATCTGCACGTCGTCGGCGATGATGAATTTCTCCAGCCGCTGCGTGACGGCATCGGTGTAGCCCGGCTCGAAGTCCAGCAGCAGTTCGTCGGCGAGGCGGGAGATGTTCAGGTCGCTGTGCATTTTTCCCTTGGCGGAGACGAGCGCGGCGTAGCAGCCCTGGCCGGGGCGCAAGTCCTTCACGTTGTTCGTGACCTGGCCGTTGAGAAACTTCTGCCGGTCCACGCCGAGCAGGCAGAGCCGCCCGCGCGCGCTCAAGTCCACGACACCCGCCGCCGTGCGCAACGCCGCGTGCTCGGCGGGCACGTCGCCGTAGTGCGCGACCATCTCGCTGCCGCCGATGGTGGTGAACACGGCGTTCAAACTCTGGTGAAACTCGTGCAGCGCGAGCGGGGTCATGGCGAAATCAATTTTCCAGTTGGACAAATCACGGGGCATTCTGCCCGCAAACGCTCCGGCAATTCAACCTCAAGCCGGAGTTTAACCACGGAACACACAGAAGACACGGAGGGAAAAATCAGGAAGCCTGACCGGGACAGGTTTGTCTGGAAGAATCCCGTTCCGTGTGTTCCGTGGTGATCTATCACGTTTTCGGCCCCGCATTTTCCCGTTGCCGCCGCCGCCCGGTTCTCCCTAGCCTGCGCGCATGAATGTCTTGGTCACCGGCGGCGCGGGCTACATCGGCTCGGTCTGCGTGGAGGAACTGCTCGGCGCGGGCCACGCCGTGACGGTGCTCGATAATCTCTCCGAGGGCCACCGTGCTGCCGTGGATGCGCGGGCGAACTTTGTGCATGGCGACCTGGCCGACCGTGAACTCGTGCAGCGCGCCGTGCGTGCGGCGAAAACCGAAGCGGTCATTCACTTCGCCGCCCACGCGCTCGTCGGCGAGTCCATGACGAATCCGGGTAAATATTTTCGCAACAACGTCGCCAGCGGATTGAACCTGCTCGACGCGGCGGTCGAGGCGGGCGTGAAGAAATTCGTGTTCAGCTCGACCTGCGCGACCTACGGCGTGCCGGAGCGCGTGCCGATGACGGAGGATTTGCCGCAGCGGCCCGTGAACCCCTACGGCGAATCGAAGCTGATGTTTGAGAAGCTGCTCCGCTGGTATGAGGAGCTGCACGGGCTGGAGTTTGTGGCGTTCCGCTATTTCAACGCGGCGGGCGCGAGCGAAAAATTCGGCGAGCATCATCGCGTTGAGACGCATCTGATCCCGAACGTGCTCCGGGTCGCGCTCGGCCAGAAGCCGCACTGCGAGATATTCGGCACGGACTACCCCACGCCCGACGGCACGTGCATCCGCGACTACATCCACATCGCGGACCTCGCGCAGGCGCACATCCTTGCCCTTGCGCCGGGCCGGCGCGGATTCTTCAATCTCGGCAACGGCGCGGGCTACTCGGTGCGCGAGGTCGTGGCCGCGTGCGAAAAAATCTCCGGCCAAAAAATCTCCGCGCTTGAGAGGCCGCGCCGCCCCGGCGACCCGCCGCGCCTCGTGGCCGCCGCCGCCAAGGCCGCGCGCGAGCTGGGCTGGCGTCCGAAGTTTCCGAAGCTGGAGGACATCGTGGCGACGGCGTGGGCGTGGCACCGGCGGCATCCGCAGGGCTATGCGGATTGACGCGGGTTCCTTCGCGCGCACGGGCAGGGGCCGTGATTGGGCTTGTTTCTTCCGGCTTTTTCCGCTTTGCTTCTTCGGGTAAATGGCGGCGCGGCTTGAACCGCAGTGGAAAAGCAGGAAGCAGTCTATGAAAACTTATCGTTCTTTTTTGCAACGGAGTCTGAAGTTCCTCGTGCTGGCCATTGTGGCCGGCTGGGCGGGCGGCGCGCACGCCGCCGACGTGGAGCAGATCATCTTGTATAAGGGCAGGCAGTTTTTGCAGACGGGCACGGGCACCCCGACTGTGGGAACCAACAAGCCGTTTCGCGCCGGCACGTTCGTCAGCCTGTCCGCGGCCAACGCGGTGACCAACGCCACGCTCCAACTGCCCAGCGGCACGGTGACGAATCTGGTTCTGGAGAACGGCGGATTGCAATGGGGCCTCAACGAGATCGAGTATTCCACCCAGGCCGCGCTGGACGCGGTCTTCGGCAGCGGCAACTACACCTACACGCTCAAGGGCCAGAACGACGGCACGCGCGCCGTCACGGTGACGCTGACGGGCGACACGTATCCCGTCGCGCCGCGCATCAGCAACTTCACCGCCGCGCAGGCGGTGGATCCCGCCGGCAGCTTCACGTTGACGTGGGACGCGCTCGTCAATGGCTCGGCCAATGATTTCGTGCAGATGAGCATCAGCGACGCGAACGACCAGAATGAAGTTTACCAGTCGGGTCAACCCGGCGGCCCCGGCGCGCTGGACGGCACGAGCACGTCGTTCCAGGTTCCCGCCGGCACGCTGGCCACCGGGCAGACCTACACCGGGCGGCTGCTGCTGTATCAGGCGGTGGACTACGACGACACCAGCTACGGCTTCGGCGTGGTGTCGCTCGCGGGCTATTACAGCGAGACAAGGTTCACCATCGTCACCACGGGGCAGCCGGACACGAACGCGCCGTTCTTGATGAACAGCCAGCCGAACTACGGTGAGACGAACGTGCCGGTTCACTCCGGCGTGGCGTTCACCTTCGGCGAGCCGATGCAGAGCAGCTACTCCATCAATTGGACCGGCGTCAACGCCAGCAATTTCTCCTACCTTTGGAGCGACGACAAGATGACGCTGTTCTGCCTCTACAACACGAGCCTGCCGCTCAACACGGTCATTGGCTGGACGCTGAACCCCTCCAGCACCAACTACCAGTTCCGCGATCTGGCGGGCAACAACCTGCCGGGGGACATCACGGGGTTTTTCACCACGGCGCCGACCAACTCGACGGGGGTCAAGGATGTCGAGATGATTGTCGTGGCCAAGGCGCAAAAATTTCTCCAGACCAACGGCACGCCGGTGCTGGCGGATCCGGATCACGGCACGCCGTTCCAGTTCCAGGCGGAGGTGAACCTCACCGGTTCGGCCACCGTCACGAACGTGGCGGTGCAGTTCCCCGGGGCCGGCACCACCAACGCGCCTTACAACGCCGACAACGGGGATCAGTTTGGACTGGAGAGCGGCTACGCCGATCAGACCTCCCTGGACAGCGCCTTTCTCAACGGCACCTACACCGTGACCGTCAAGACGGTGCATGATGGAACCAGAACGGTGGCGCTGGCCCTGACCGGCAACGTCTATCCGCCCACGCCCACGGTCAGCAACCTCGCCGCCGCGCAGGCGATTGTTCACTCGAACAGCTTCACTTTGACCTGGAGCGCCTTCACCGGGGGGACGACCAACGACTACGTTTCCGTGAGCATCGAGAACGCCACGGGAAATTATGCGACGCTGTTCGAGACGCCGGACGTGGGCCAGCCCGGCGCGCTCAATGGCACGCACACCTCGGTGGTCATCCCGGCCAACACGCTGTATCCGGGGCGCACCTACGAGGCGCGCCTCTTCTTCGCCAAGCTCACGACCCGGGACACGACCAGCTATCCCGGCGTCCTCGCCCTCGCCGGCTACCTCAAGGACACGCAGTTCACCGTCCAGACGGCGGGGACGCCGCTCAAGCCCAGGCTGGTGATGTTGCCGCGCAACCAGGGCCAGATTCAGATGCGCCTGATCGGCGAGCCGGGCTTCAACTACGCCATCCAGGCCACCGACGATCTCAAGAACCCGTCGTGGGTGCAGTATTGGAACCAGTCCACCTACGACGGCGCGACGCTTGACTACACCGACTTCAGCTCCACCTTCTTCACCAACCGCTTTTACCGCGCGGTGGAGCAGCCATCGTTTGGGGACTAATCCCTCCTGGAACTTTCACCGGCAAGCCAGCGCCGACTCGCCCGCGCCTTCTGAATTCTGGATTCTGAATCCTGAATCCTGAATTCTTGTTCACATCACCGCCTGCGCCTCGCCCTTCGGCGTCGCGTCGAGGATGCGTTTGACGATGTGATCCACCTGGATGCCCTCGGCCTCGGCGTTGAACGTCGGCACGATGCGGTGGCGCAGCACCGGGTAGGCGAGCGCCTCGATGTCGTCGAGCGTGACGTGGAAGCGCCCACGCAGGATGGCGCGCACCTTGCCGCCGAGCACGAGCTGCTGGCACGCGCGCGGGCCGGGGCCCCACGCGATGAGTTCCTTCACGAAGGGCAGCGCGTCCGGCTCCGTGGGCCGGCTGCGGCGCACGAGCTCGAGCACGAAGTCCATCACGTGGTCAGGCACGGGCACTTTGCGGACGATGCGCTGGCAGGCGATGACTTCCTCGCCGCTGACCGCCGGCTCGATGCGCGCGTCGTAGGCGCTCGTCGTGCGCTGGATGATTTCCCGTTCCTGCTCGCGCGACGGATAGCCAACCTTCACGTGGAACATGAAACGATCCTTCTGCGCCTCGGGCAGCGGATACGTGCCTTCCTGCTCGATGGGATTCTGCGTCGCCAGCACAAAGAACGGCTCCTCCAGCCGGTAGGTCTGCCCGCCGACGGTCACGGCGTGTTCCTGCATCGCTTCGAGCAGCGCGGCCTGCGTCTTGGGCGGCGAGCGGTTGATTTCGTCGGCCAGGATCATCTGCGCGAAGAGCGGGCCTTTGAGGAACGTCATGCTGCGCCGGCCCGTCACCGGGTCTTCAGAAATGATGTCCGTGCCCGTGATGTCCGCCGGCATGAGGTCGGGCGTGAACTGCACGCGGCGGAACGACAGGTGCATCGCCTCGGAGACGCTCCGAATCATGTAGGTCTTGGCGAGGCCCGGCACGCCCTCCAGCAGGCAGTGGCTGCGCGCGAAAATCGCGATGATGATCTGCTCGATGACCTCGTGCTGGCCGACGATGGTCTTGGCAACCTCGGTGGTGAGCTTTTCGTAGGCGGAGGCGAGGCGTTGCGCCAGCGCGGCATCGTCCTGCGGCAGCGGCGGTGTGGTGGCGGGCAGATTCATATTTTGTGTCGGCGGAAAAAGTCCCGCACTTGGACGCGGGAAGCAAGGCGGCATTCAGCGGGGTCGTCGGGGAAACAAATTCTTGTCTCATCCGCCCGCGCGTGCTTTGTTTGGCCCATGCTGACCGCCTACATCGCCAAAGCCGTCGAGAAGGCCCGCTACGAGCCGATGGAAAACGGCCGCTTCTTCGCCACGATTCCCGGATTCAAGGGCCTGTGGGCCGAGGGCAAAACGGTCGAGGCCGCCCGCCGTGAGTTGATTGAGACACTGGAGGACTGGCTGCTGCTGGCGTTCCGGTTCGGCGACGACGTGCCGGTGGTGGGGGGCATTGATTTGAACAAGGTGGGGCGTCATGCCAAGACCCGTCAGCCGGCGTGAACTCGTCCGGCGACTGCGCGCCCTCGGATGGGAAGGCCCGTTCCCCGGCGGCAAACACGAGGCGATGCGCCAGTCGTTCACGGGAATCAAGGTTCCCCTGCCCAATCCGCATCGTGGCGATCTCGACTGGTCACTGGTGAAGCGCATTCTCGGACAAGCGGGGATCAGCCGCGAGGAGTGGGATCAGGCAGGCGAATGATTTCCGCAGGTTGCGCTTCTCATTTCCCCATCGGCTTCATCGTCAATGGATCGCGCAGCGGCACATCCACGAGTTTGCCCTTGCTCAACGACTCCAACTTCACCGGATTCGTCGGATGGCCGAGGAGAATCTCGTTCTTCTGCCCGATGATGAAGAGGACGACGTTTTCGGGCGTCACGTATTTCTTCGCCACGCGCTGCACGTCGGCCTTGGTCACGGCCTGGATTTTGGCGCGGTAATTTTTCCAGTAGTCCGGGTCAGTCGCAAAACGCCCGGTGAATTCATCCGCCGCGAACGTGCCGGCCACCTGCGACTTCGTGGTGAACGTGCGCGGGAAGGTTTCGATGAACGATTTCTTCGCCGTGTCGAGTTCCTCGTCGGTCACGGGTGCCTCGGCGATTTTCTTCATCTCGTCGAGCACGATGGAGGTCGCGTAGGCCACGGTGCGGGACTTGGACTGGAACGCCGCGATGAAATACTGCGGAAAATAAACGCCCGCCGGCATGGCCGAGCCGGCGGAGTAGGCGAGGCCCTCGTCCGAGCGCACGCGGTTCATGATGCGCGAGGTGAAGCCGCCGCCGCCGAGGATGTCGTTCATCACCTGCAACGCGTAGAAGTCCGGGTTGTCGCGCCGGATGCCGGGCAGCATGATGGCGACGCGACCTTGGTTCACGTCCTTGTCCACGAGGTAAATTCCCGGCGCGGCCATCCGCTTGTCGGTCGGAATCGGCGGTGCTTTCTCGCCCTTGAACGGCCACTCGGCGAAAAGTTTTTCCAGCCGCGCCACCATCGCGTCGCGGTCGAAGTCGCCGCTCACGGCCACGACGAAGTTCGCCGGGTGAAACCACTTCTGGTGAAATGCCTCCAAATCGGCGCGCGTGATGGACTCGACGGAGGCCGCAGTGGAATGCTGGTTCACCCAGAATTTTTCGCCGTAGGCGAGGAAGCGCCGCTCGCGCTGCTCGATGTTCGCCGAGTCGTCGTTGCGCTGCTGCATGGACTGGAGCATCTGCTGTTTGCGCAGCGCGAGCTTGTCGTCCTGAAAACGCGGCGCGGTGAGCGCCTCGCGCAGGATGGCGAAGCCCTCGTCGAGGTCTTTCGAGAGCAGGTTGAGGCTCACACCGCCCTGCGTGTCGCCGACATTCGCGTTCAGGTGCGCGGCGAGGAAGGCGAGGCGCTCTTCCAGGTCTTCGGCCTTGCGCGACTTCGTGCCGCCGCGCGCGAGCAGATAGCCGGTCAATTCGCCGAGTCCCTCCTTGCCCGCCGGCACCGTGTAATCACCGGTGCGGACGGAGATGGAAATGTTGACGAGCGGCAGTTCGCGATCCGGCACCACGTAGGCCACCGGGCCGGCCTTGAGCGGCACGCGGTATTTCGCGGCCACCGGCGGCTCGTAAGCGAGCGGCGGGAAGGAAAGTTTTTCCGGCCGGTCGGGAATGTCGGCGGCGGCGAGTGAGAAAGTGAAAAATAAAAGCGCAGCCAAAACGGGGCCGACGTGGGAAAGAGAAAGTGTGCCGTTGAATTGTTGGTGTGTTTCCCCCTCACCCCGGCCCTCTCCCGCCGGGAGAGGGAGAAAATGGCGAATGCGCGGCGACATTCCGGCGCGCGTCCGGGTTTCGCCGTGCTGGCTGTGCCGCACCCTCTCCCCTGGGGAGAGGGCCGGGGTGAGGGGGAAGCGGTGTGGCAATTCAGAAAGCGTAGTCATATCGCAGGAAATCATTGTGGAGCCGTTCACTTTTTCGCCTTCTCCAGTTCAGCGATGCGCTTTTCCACCAGGGAGCGCTGGATTTTTTGGAGCGGCTGGGCTTTGCCGGCGGACTTTCCAGCCTGCGCGTTCGAGTCGCCGAGCGCCTGCTTGAGCTTGGCCAAATCCGTCTCGCCTTGCAGCGCGGCCTTGAGCCGGTTGACGAACGCCTTTTGTTCCGCCGACAGTCCGGCGAGTTCCGGGTCGTCGCCGCCCGCGCTTTTCTTGCGGGTGTAGATGGCGACAGCGCGGTTCTCTTTGGTGAAGTAAGCATTCGCCACGCGCTTCACATCGGCGGCGGTGACGGCTTGGATTCTCGGCCCCGCTTCGTTCATCTCCCGCCAGTCGCCGCGCCCGTCGTATTGGATGAGTTGCATGAGAATCGGTGAGTTCGACGAGAGGCGGCGGTATTCGCCGGCGGCGAAGTTGTTTTTCACCTTCTGCAATTCCTCCACCGGCAGCTCCGTGGTCTTGAGCTTTTCCAGTTCAGAGTAGATACCCTGTTCGACTTCCTCCGGCGTCTTGCCTTCCTTCGCCTCGCCGCCCGCGTTGAAGACGCCGGCCCACTTGCGCGCGTCGTGCCACGCGAATGTGTCCGTCGCGACCTGCGCGCCGAGCACCAAGCCCTTGTAAAGTCGGCCCGTGCGCGTGGAGAGCAACTGCGCGAGCACTTGCAGCGCGTAGGAGTCGCGGTGGCCGAACGCCACCGTGTGCCAGTAGATGTCCACCTGTGGATTCGTCTCGGCCTCGGCGTTCATGCGTTTCTCGGCCTGCTGCTTCGGTTCGAGCGTCACCACGTCGGGTGGCGCGGTCTTGCCCGCCGGGATGCGGGAAAAGTATTTATTCACCACCGCCTCGGTGTTCTTCGCGTCGAAGTCGCCGACGAGAATCAGCGTGATGTTCTGCGGCGAATAATAAATCCCGTAGAACTCATCCGCCTGCGCCTTCGAGATGGCCGGGATGTCCGACGGCCAGCCAATCACCGGCCAGCCGTAGGGATGCGCCTCCCAGAAGAGCGACTCGAAGCTCTCGGCGAACTTGCCCAGCGGCGTGGACTCGGTGCGCATCCGCCGCTCTTCGAACACCACGTCGCGCTCGGCGTAAAACTCGCGAAACACCGGGCGCAGCAGCCGCTCGCTCTCCATCCACATCCACAGCTCCAGTTTGTTCGCCGGCACGGTGATGAAATAGCCGGTCATGTCCTCGCTGGTGAAGGCGTTCATGCCCGACGCGCCGCCGGTCGTGTAAATGCGGTCAAACTCGTTCTTCACGAGAATGTCCCGCTGCGCATCCACGAGTTTTTTGAATTCCACTTCCAGGTCCTTGTAGCGCGCCGTTTTGTTCTCCGGCTTCGCCACGTCATCAATCTCGCCGCGCCGCCACATCGCGCGCATCTTCGCCTCCTCGTCGCGAATCAGGCCGCGCACGCGCTCCTGCTCGGTGATGATTTCGAGATCCTTCTTGTAATCTTTCGTGCCGAGCGTGGGCGTGCCCTTGAACATCATGTGCTCGAAGAGGTGCGCGATGCCCGTGATGCCGGGGCGCTCGTTGGCGCTGCCGACGTGCGCGACCCAGCCGCCGGCGACGGTCGGCTCGTCGTGGCGCTCGACCAGGAGCAGCCTCATGCCGTTGGGCAGCGTGTGTTCGATGACGGGAACTTTCTGGGCCAGCAGCGCGGGCGCGGCGGCCAGCAGGAGCAACAGGGAAAATCGCAAAGGCTTCATGGAGGAAAAAGAGGCGCGCAAATCAGCAATGACAGTTTCGAGGCACGCCGTAACAACTGCCCGAATCGGCGCGGACAGTCAACGGGCAAACCGCAGGCTTGTTTTCCCGCACCGTTCCGCTACCTTTCCGCCATGAGCACAGTCACTGAAATCAAGGCCGCCATTGAAACGCTCTCCCCCGCCGAGCGCGCGGAGTTGGAACGTCTGCTGCGCCCGCCCGCTGCGCCCAGCGGGAAAGCTGCCCTGCCGGACTACGCCGAGCGCCGCCGCCGTATTTTTGGCGACCGCGTGCTGCCGAACCTGGTGATTGAAGCGCGCAAGCTGGAGCGGACATGAGGCAATACGCGGATTCCTCATTCCTCGTCTCGCTCTACGGCAGTGATTCCAACTCCGCGCGGGCGGATCTGTGCCGGCAAGCCAATCCGGAGCCGCTGCCCTTCACGCCACTGCATCGGGTGGAGTTTCGCAACGCCCTTTGGCTTGCGGTCTTCCAACGGCGCTGCGCGAAGACCGATGCACACGAAATCTGGCGGAACGTGGAGGCGGATCTTGCCAGCGGAGTGCTGGTTTTGTCCGCCGCTTCGTTCGGCAACCTCTGGCAAAATGCCGAAACTTTGATCGAGCCGCACACGCCGGAAACGGGCGCGCGGAGCCTCGACATCCTTCACGTCGCCGCGGCCAAACTGCTGAATGTTGAAGAATTCGTGACGTTCGACCAACGGCAGGCGGCACTGGCTGAACGGGTTGGCTTGAAGGTTGTCACGCCTTGAACAAGCCGGTGAAGAATGTCCGCCGGCACAAGGAACAGGGCTTGTTTCACCGACGGCACCTCGGACACTTTTTCGCAATGATCATGGCACACAACAACGCGACATTGGAAACCTCACGTCTTTGAGCGAGCCACTGGATTCCTTCGCCGCGCTCCAGCAGGTCGCCGTGCCCGACCTCTGGCAGCAGCAGGCCGTCGCGGCGTTGCGCGCGGGCGGCGATGTTGTCGTTCACGCCCCGACCGGCGCGGGCAAGACGCTCATCTTCGAATTGTGGTCGAACCAAGGCAAGCCGCGCGGCCAGGCCATCTACACCGTGCCCACTCGCGCGCTGGCCAACGACAAACTTGCCGAATGGCGCGCGCGCGGCTGGAACGTCGGCATCGCCACCGGCGATCTCGCGGAAAATCTCGAAGCGCCCGTGCTCGTCGCCACGCTGGAGACGCAGAAGAACCGGCTCATCCAGGGCGACGGCCCAACTCTGCTCGTCGTGGATGAATACCAGATGCTCGGCGACGAGCAGCGCGGCTTGAACTACGAGCTGGCCATCGCGCTCGCGCCGCCGCAGACGCAACTGCTCCTCTTGAGCGGCAGCGTCGGCAATCCGCACGACGTGGTGAAGTGGCTGCGCCGCCTGGGCCGCCGTGTCACGCTCATCCGCCACGAGGAGCGTCCCGTGCCGCTGGAGGAGGTGAACGCGGCGAACTTGAATTATCACCTGCCGAGCGAAATTCACGGCTACTGGCCGCGCTTCGTCGCCAAGGCGCTCGCGGACAACCTCGGCCCGGTGCTCATTTTCTCCCCGCGCCGCAACGCCACCGAATCGCTCGCGGCGGAACTTGCGCGCTTTCTGCCGAATCCAAATCCGCTCCAAGTTACAACCGAGCAAAAGCAAATCGTCGGCGAGCATCTGGCCAAAATGCTCCGCAGCCGTGTCGCCTATCATCACAGCGGCTTGAGCTACGCGGCGCGCGCCGGCGTCATCGAACCGCTCGCCAAGGCCGGGCAGCTCCGCGCCGTCGTCGCGACGATGGGGCTGGCGGCGGGCATCAACTTCTCGCTGCGCAGCGTGGCGCTGGCCGCCGCGACATATCGCAAGAACTACGAGGAGCATCCGCTCAAGGCCGATGAAATTCTCCAGATGATGGGCCGCGCGGGACGGCGGGGCATTGACGAAGTCGGCTTCCTGCTCGTCTCGGCCAACGGCGTGCGTCTGCGCGACGGTTTTCCCTGTCATCTGGCGCGCAGCGCGCTGGTGGACTGGGGCGCGCTGCTCGGCATCATGGCCGTGGCGTCGGCGCAGGGCCGCGACCCGTTCGCCGACGCGGTGCGCGTGCAGGAGCGGCTCTTCACCACGAAGCCCATCGCGCTCGGCGTCGAGGAGTCGCTGAAAAATCCGAAAACACCGTGCAGCCTGGCGACCGACGCCGAGCGGGCGCGGCACATCCGCCGCCGCGCGCGGCAGATGCTCAACAGCCGCGGTGAGTGGGAGAATTATCCCGCGCTGCGCGACGTGCCAGTGAGCGAGATAAAGATGCTGGTGACTGTCCGGCGGCGGGAAAAGAAAGGTGCGGCTGATAAACCGGGCGACGCGTTCCCCCACACCCCCGC
>JACRJY010000113.1 GCA_016235585.1 Verrucomicrobiota bacterium
AGGCGCTCCACCACTTGTCGGTGTAGGCGGCGCGGAGCAGCAGCTTGTCGCTGAAGTAGCCGTTGTCGTTGCGCGTCGTGGCCGTCGTCAGCGCGCGGAAATCGTTCGCGGGCGGCAGGCCGAGGCCGTTCTCCTTCACCTCGTAACGCATGCGCAGCGCGCCGCTGAAATCCCAGTTGGCCCAATACGGATCCTTGGCGCGCAGCTCCTGGTTGAGGAAGCCGGGGAAGGGCTGGAGCGGCGGCGGCGGGGCGTATTGGGCACGCAGTCCGGGCGCGGCGGCGAGCGCGAGCAGTCCGGCGGCGAGGGGGGGCAGGAACGACGACAACTTCGATTTCATGGGTTCAGTATGGGGAGGTTTTGGGGTTGTTATTTGATTGCAATCAATGAACGGGATTCCGGTGAGTTTGCGAGGGGCGCCGACTCATAGCCCGCGGGGTTCAATACCGCTTTGCTTGGTGATTTCGCGGGACGATCTCCGGCGCTGGGCGGCGAGGGTGCGCCGGCCACCGGCCGGCGGTGCGCGTGTATTTCGAGAAACTCAATCAAGTGCTCGCGCAGCCGGTAATAATCCGGGTGCTCCATCACGGCCTTGCGCTCGCGCGGACGCGGGAAATGCACTTCGAGAATGTCGCCCACCTCCGCCTCCGGGCCGTCGGTCATGCACACGATGCGGTCGGAGAGGAACAGCGCCTCGTCCACGTCGTGCGTGACCATGAGCGCGGTGATCTTGTTCTTGCGCCAGAGCTCGATGAGCACCTGCTGCAGCTCGTAGCGCGTGAGCGAGTCGAGCATCCCGAACGGCTCGTCAAGCAGCAGCATCTTCGGCTTGAGCGCGAAGGCGCGGGCGATGCCCACGCGCTGCTTCATGCCCTGCGAAAGCTCGGCGGGCTTCTTGTGCATCGCGTCGCCCAGGCCGACGACGGTGAGGTAATACTCCACAATTTCACGCCGCTCCTCGCTGCTCGCGGTGAAAAACACCTGCTCCACGCCGAGCATGACGTTCTCGAAGGCCGTCATCCACGGCAGCAACGACGGCGATTGAAAGACAACGCCGCGATCCGGCCCCGCGCCGGAGAGTTCGCGCCCCGCCAGGATGATGCCGCCGCCGGTGATGTCGTTCAACCCGGCGAGCATCGAGAGCACGGTGGACTTGCCGCAGCCGGAGTGGCCGATGAGCGTGACGAACTCGCCCTTCTGGATTTTGAGGTCGAAATCCTTGACGATGACCGCCGGGCCATTCGGCGTCGGGTAAACCTTCGTCAGCTTCGAGAGTTCGACGTAGTTGCTCACGCGTCCACCTCCACCGTTTCCGCTTTGATTTCGTGCCGGCGGATGGGTGTCTTGCGCCAGGCCGTCATGGTTCGCGGGATGTTCAAGTCCTCCGGCTCGATGTCCGGCAGCACGAGCTTTTTCTTGATGGTGGTGTGGCGGTGCTGCTTGGAATCGAGCATAAAGGAAATCACGTCGCGCCGAAGTTGTTTGAAATGCGGGTCGTGGTTGATGGTCTTGCGGTCGCGCGCGCGCGGAATTTCCACCGGGAACGACGGCCCCAGCGTTGCGCCCGGCCCGGCGGTGAGCGGGACGATCCGGTCGGCGAGGTAAATTCCCTCGTCGGGGTCATTCGTGATCATCAAGACCGTCTTCTTGTCGTCCGACCAGATGCGCGAAACCTCGTCCTGCAACGTCGCGCGGGTGAGCGCGTCCAGCGCCGAGAGCGGCTCGTCAAGCAGCAGGATTTGCGGGTTCATCGCCAGCGCGCGGGCGACGCTCACGCGCTGGCGCATCCCGCCGGAAAGCTCGTGCGGACGCTTGTCGCGCGCCGGCGTGAGGTTGACCATCGCGATGTATTTGCCGACGTGCTCGGCTTTTTTCGCCGCCGACCAGTTCGGATTCACCTGATCCACCGCGAGGAGGATGTTTTCAAACACCGAGAGCCACGGCAACAGCGAGTAGTTCTGAAACACAATGCCGCGATCCGGCCCCGGCTCGGTGATTTCGAGGTCATTGAGCTTCACCGTGCCCGCGTCGGGCTGGAGCAGGCCGGCGATGAGCGAGATGAGCGTCGTCTTGCCCGCGCCGGAAAATCCGACGATGGCGACGAACTCGCCCTTCTCGACCGCCAGGTTGATGTCCTTCAACACCGGCACGCCGCCGAAGCTTTTCGAGACGTTTTTGAGTTCCAAATAGGCCACAGGATTTATGCGGTTTTGAACCGGCGTTCCACCACGCTCATCAACCGGTCGAGGATGAAGCCCACGACGCCGATGGTGAGGATGCACAGAATGATGTGCGAGTAGTTGAGCGCGTTGTATTCCTGCCAGAGAAATCCGCCGACGCCGGGGCGGCCCGTGAGCATCTCGGCGGCGACGATGACGAGCCACGCGATGCCGAGGCTCAAGCGGAAGCCCGTGAACATATACGGCAGCGTCGCGGGAATGAGCACCTTGAACAGTGTCTTGGTGCGCGAGAGCTTCAGCACTTTCGCCACGTTGAGGTAATCCTGCGGAATCGCGCGCACGCCGACGGCGGTGTTCAGCACCGTGGGCCACATGGCGCACACGGCGATGGTGAAGAGCGCGCCCAGTTCGGATGCCTGCTTGCCCGCGCCGAGGAACAGCACCAGCCCCAGCGGCAGCCACGCCAGCGGTGAAACCGGGCGCAGAATTTGGATGATGGGGTCAAAGGTCTTGGTGAACGACTTCGACAGCCCCAGAAAAAACCCGACGGGCGTGCCGATGATGAGCGCGATGGCGTAACCCTTCGCCACAAGGATGAGCGAATACCAGGTGAAGCGCAGGATGCCCTGATCCATCTCGCCGCGCTTCTCGAACGGCTTCATCACATACTCGCGGCTCTCGGCCCAGGTCTTCGCCGGCGAGGGCAGGTCTTTGGAGACGGTCTGGCTGACGAGGTGCCAGAGGCCGACGCCCACGGCGAAGCCGATGAGCGGGAGGAGGAGCCAGTCAATTTTCTTCAGTGGATTGTTGTTCATGAATTGGTTTGTTCGAGAGTGTTTTGCACCCACGTCCCGGCGGCGGAAACCAGCACCAGCGTGAAACCGATGAGCGGTGAAGCGATGCTTTTGAGCAGCACGACATTGTCCACCGAGTGGTTCCACCAGCGGTCGCCCTGGTTGACGGCGGCCTGGAGCAGGCCGACCGTCAGCCCCAGGGAAAAGGCGCGCCGCCAGACGCTCGGCTGCCGAAGGGCGGCTCCCCAGAGAGAGCGCTGGCGGCGCGGTGGATGTGGAGGATTGTCGTGCATCAACCTTTCATTGAGTTGACCGCAAAACCTTTCGCGTAAGCCTCAAGGTCGCCCTTGGGATCGAACTTCACGCCATCAAACATCTCCCAGCCGGAGTCGTCCTGCGCGCGGTCAGTGACGCCGATTTCCTTCATGGCCTCGGTGTAGATGTCGGCGCGCATGACCTGCTTGGCGACGCCTGCGTAGTCCGGCGCGCCCGTGACCATGCCCCAGCGGCGGAACTGCGTGAGCCACCATTTGCAGAACTTCGGCTGCGGGTAGTTGCAGTTGCGCTTGCTGAAGTGCATGGGGAACTCGTCGGTGATCGGAGGCCGACCGTCGCCGTAGTCGTGTTTGCCCAGCAGGCGGCCCAGGATGATGTCCTTGTCGCAGTTGATGAAATTGGGCTTGCTGACGATGTCGCACTGCTCGGGCCGGTTCTTCATGTCGTCGAGCCACACGCTGGCTTCGTGCAGCGCCTTGAGCACGGCCTTGACGGTCTTGGGATTTTTATCGGCGAAGTCGGCGGTGAACGCGCAGACTTTCTCGACGTGATCCTTCCACATATCCTGCGTGGTGACGCTGGTGAAACCGATCTTGTCCACGATGGCGCGGGCGTTCCACGGCTCGCCGACGCAGAAGCCGTCCATCTTGCCGATCTTCATGTTCGCCACCATCTGCGGCGGCGGCACGGTGATGAGCGCCACGTCCTTGTCGGGGTTGATGCCGCCGGCGGCGAGGTAGTAGCGCATCCACATCGCGTGCGTGCCGGGCGGGAAGGTCATCGCGAAGGCCATCGGCTCGCCAAGCTTCTTGGCCTTCTCGACGAACGGCTTCAGTGCCTTCGGATCCGCGCCGACCTTGCCCTTCAGCTCGGCCTTGAGCGTGATGGCCTGGCCGTTGCGATTGAGCAGCCACGGAATAATCATCGGCTTCTTCGGCGAACCAAGCAGGCCCATCGTGCTGGCGATGGGCATGCCAATGAGCATGTGCGTGAGCTGGTTGTCGCCCGAAGAGAGCGAGTCGCGGATGGCCGCCCAGTTCGCACCCTTGGCGATGGTCACGTCCACGCCGTATTTTTTGAAGAAGCCTTTCTCCGCCGCGATGACGAGCGGCGAGCAGTCAGTCAGCGCGATGATGCCGCAGCGGAGCCTGGCGGTCTCGGGCGCGTCGCTGGCGTAGACGCTGCCGACCCAGCCGCGCGGCAAGCCGGTGAAAAGCGCGGTGAGCGCCGCGCCCCGGGCGGAGCGCCGGAGAAAAGTGCGGCGGGAAAGGTCGGTGGAGTTTTCTTTGCGAGTGTTCATGTCCAGGTTGTCTATGTTCTCGATTTCTAATTTTATTGAATCAGCTGCATGGCGGGCCGCAGTTGGCGTCTGCCCTGCTTTAGCCACCCTGGCCCGCACGGCTGGCCGGTAGAGCGGCGGCGATGCCAGCCGGACGGAACAGCGTGCGGAAAGAATTCATGCGGGACGTGAACAGGATTCATTGATGAAGGAACTACTCGACAGCAGACAGTTGCGGACGTTCGTGGTGCTGGCGCGCACGGGCAGCTTTACGCGGACGGCGCAGGAGGTATTTCTCACGCAGTCCGCCGTGAGCCATTCGATGAAGGCGCTGGAGAACGACACGGGCTGTCGCCTTTTGGACAGGCTGGGCAAAAATGTGGCGCTGACCCAGGCGGGCGAGCAGCTTCTCCAGCACGCGCAAAAAATTCTGGCCGAGATGGAGTCGGCGCGCGGCTCCCTCGCGCATCTCGGCAAATGGGGGCGCGGCCGCCTGCGCCTGGGCGCGAGCACCACGGCGTGCCAGCACCTGATTCCGCCGGTGCTGCACGGGTTCAAGGAGAAATATCCCGACTACGTCATCACGCTGGAGGCCGGCGACACGCTCGATCTGGTCGGCGCACTGTTGCAGCACCGCATTGATCTCGCGCTCTCGCTCGAAGTGGAGAAGGAGCCGCAGCTCGAATTCCATCCGCTGTTCGAGGACGAACTGCACTTCCTCGTCTCGCCGCAGCATCCGTGGGCGCGCGCCGGGCGCGTGGAGCGCGCGGAGATTCCGCGCGAGCACCACATCCTCTACAGCAAGAACAGCCTGACCTTCCAGCTCATCGAAAATTATTTCCGCCGCGAGCAGATGGTGCTGAACACCGTCATCGAGGTCGGCAGCATGGAGGCGACGAAGGAGCTGGTGAAGCTCGGCCTGGGCGTGAGCATCCTCGCGCCGTGGATCGCAAAAAAGGAAATCGAGGAAGGCTCGCTCGTCGCGCTGCCGCTGGGCCGGCGGCGGCTATTGCGGCGCTGGGGGATTTTGCAGAAGCGCGGACGACCGCGCGGCATGGCCGAGGAGACTTTCATCGGCCTGTGCGAAGCCGCCACGGCCTCGCTGCGCGGCTGATCCAAAAGGCCGCAAAGAAAAGCAACAAGGCGCAAAGCAAAAAGCCGGGGAATTGCTTCCCCGGCTTTTGTTCCTCCGGAACCGCTCATGGACGGCCGAGGCCGTCATTGTGCATTTTCAGGAGCAGCCCAAGCTTTCGCCGCAGTTGAGGCACTTGTAGCACGCGCCGTTGCGGACGGCGATATGCCCGCAGTTCGGACACGTCGGCGCGTCCTTCTGGAAGTGCTCGATGGCCTGGCTCAAGGTCGTGATGGCGCGCACCGCCGACTGCGCCGCCTGCGGGTCGGCGGCGACGTTGATGAAATCGGTGTCACTCTCCGCCAGCGGTAGGTCTGGCACCGGGCGGTTCACCTTTTTTTTTACCTCTTCAATCAGGCCGGGCATCTGCAGTTCCGCCTGCTTCGGCGACGTGGCCTCGCGGTAGCCGGCGATGAACTGCAGCGCCATCCAGCGGAACACGTAGTCAATGATGGACGAGGCGTTGCGGATTTCCGGGTTCTTGGTGAAGCCGCTCGGCTCGAAGCGCTGGTGGGCGAACTTCCGCACGAGCGCCTCCAGCGGCACGCCGTATTGCAGCGCCATGCTGGTGAGCGTGCCCACGCTGTCCATGAGGCCGCCGATGGTGGAGCCTTCCTTCGCCATCGTGATGAAGAGCTCGCCGGGCTGGCCATTGTCGAAGAGGCCGACGGTGAGATAACCCTCGTGGCCGGCGATGTCGAACTTGTGATTCACCGCGTTGCGCGTCTCCGGCAGGCGCCGGCGCAGCGGTTGGACGGCCTGCTCGCGCAGGCGGGCGGTTTCGGCCTCCAGCTCCTTGAGGCGGCCTTGCAGCGTGACGACTTCAGCGCTGCTGTCGGCGGAAACAGATTTGTCGCCGCCGTCGTTGGTCTTTTTGGTGTTGAGCGGCTGCGAGCGTTTCGAGCCGTCGCGGTAGATAGCGACGCACTTGATGCCCATGCGCCAGGCCTGCACGTAGGCGTCGCGCACGTCGGCGACGGTGGCCTCGCTCGGCAGGTTGACGGTCTTGCTGATCGCGCCGCTGATGAACGGCTGCGCGGCGGCCATCATGGAAAGGTGCGCCATGTAGTGGATGCTGCGCCTGCCCTTGAAGGCCTTGAACGCGCAGTCGAACACTTCGAGGTGCTCCGGCTTGACGCCGCTCTGGATAATTTTCCCATCCTCCCCGGTGACGTCCTCGATGGTGTCGTGCTTCTCGACGTGGGCGACGATGCCCTCGATTTGATCCGGACTGTAGCCGAGCCGCTTGAGGGCGTCAGGCACGCCGCGGTTGACGAGTTTCAGCATCCCGCCGCCGGCCAGCAGCTTGTATTTCACGAGCGCAATATCCGGCTCGACTCCGGTGGTGTCGCAGTCCATGAGGAAGGCGATGGTGCCGGTGGGTGCGAGCACGGTAACTTGTGCGTTGCGGTAGCCGACCTGGCGGCCACGGGCCAGCGCGCGGTTCCAGCAGTGGCGCGCCTCGTCCTTGAGGTAGGCGAAATCCTTGCTGGGCTGGATTTCCTCCACGGCGTTGCGGTGAAGCTGGATGACGCCGAGCATGGAATCCACATTGTCTTTTTTCACCGGCTTGGAAACGTGCGAGCAGCGGGCGTCGCGGTAGCCCTTGAACGCGCCTTTGACGGCGGCGATTTCCGCGCTCTGCTCGTAGGCTTCGCCGGTCATGATCGCGGTGAGCGCGCCGGCGAGGGCGCGGCCGCCGTTGGAATCGTAGGCGAGGCCGTAGCTCATGATCAGCGAGCCGAGGTTCGCGTAGCCGAGGCCGAGCGTGCGGTAGATGTGGGAGTTCTCCGCGATTTCCTTGGTCGGGTAGCTCGCGTTGTCCACGAGGATTTCCTGCGCGGTGATGTAGATGCGCACGGCGGCCTTGTAGCGTTCGGTGTCAAACGAGCCGTCGGCCTTTTTGAACTTCATCAAGTTCAACGAGGCGAGGTTGCACGCGGTGTTGTTGAGGAACACGTATTCGGAGCAGGGATTCGTGGAGTGAATCGGCTCGGTGCCTTTGCAGGTGTGCCACTTCTGGATCGCACCGTCGTATTGCAGGCCGGGGTCGCCGCAGATGTGCGTGCCCTCGGCGATTTTGTCGAGGAGCCGGCTGGCGTCCTTTTTCTGGAGCGGCTTGCCGGTGGAAGTGGCGCGCGTCCACCATTCCTTGCCCTCGAGGGCGGCGGACATGAATTCGTCGCTGACGCGCACGGAGAGGTTTTCGTTCTGATACATCACCGAGCCGTAGGCGTCGCCGTTGTAGGAACCGTCGTAGCCCTGCTCGATCAGCGCCCACGCCTTCTTCTCCTCCTTCTGCTTGCAGTCAATGAACTCCTCGATGTCGCCGTGCCAGTCGCGCAGCGTGTTCATCTTCGCGGCGCGGCGGGTCTTGCCGCCGGACTTCACGACGTTGGCGACCTGATCATAAACCTTGAGGAACGACAGCGGGCCGCTGGGGCGTCCGCCGCCGGAAAGTTTTTCCTTCGAGCTGCGGATGGGCGTGAGGTCGGTGCCGGTGCCGGAGCCGAACTTGAAGAGCATCGCCTCGGAGTAGGCGAGGTGCATGATGCTCTCCATGTTGTCGTCCACGTTCTGGATGAAGCACGCGCTGCCCTGCGGATATTCGTATTGCGTCACGGCGCGCTCGGCCACGCCGGTCTTGCGGTTGAGCCGCCACATTCCCTTCGCGGAGTTTTTGCCGATGCCGTATTGGTGGTAGAGGCCGACGTTGAACCACACCGGCGAGTTGAACGCGCCGTATTGGTTCGCGCAGAGCCAGGTCAGCTCGTCGTAAAAGACTTCACCCTCCGCTTTGCTGAAGTAACCGTCCTTCACGCCCCAGTCAGCAAGCGTGCGCGTGACGCGGTGGATGAGCTGCCGCACCGAGGTCTCGCGCTCGGCGGTGCCCTGTTCGCCGTAAAAATATTTCGAGACGACGACCTTGGTGGCGAGCAGCGACCAGCTCTTCGGCACCTCGACGTTTTCCTGCTTGAAGATCACCTTGCCGGCGTCATCGGTGATTTCGGCGGTGCGCTTGTCCCACTCGATCTGGTCGAAGGGCTTGACCTTCGCGTCGCTGAACACGCGCGTGACGCGGAGCGTTTTGTGGCCGGCCGGAGATTTGCCTTTGGCGTTGCGCATGGCGGAAATTTTCGCCGCAGGGCGGCGTGATGTTACGGGAGCAGGAGACAGCAGTTGGTCACGGGCGTCAATCATGGCTTGCCTTTTCGATTGGTTGAAATTTTTCTTTTCGCGCGCCTGTTTTCCGAACATGACCACATTCTCGTTCATGGCCGAAAAAAGAGCGAACTTCTCCCTTGAAACAGTTGTGTGTCCAGTCTGGTCTTCCGACTCGACACCCCATTGGTTGGGGAGCGGGGGTGAGATTAGCACTACATATTGGGGTGACAAGAAGTTTTTACAAAAAAGTTACAAAGAAGTTGTTCACGGTCTCTGGCTCACAAAAACGCCCTAAAAACCGCTGTTTTCCACCACTTATCCCCATCTGCGAATAACCTGTTCCAAGTCGGGCGCCGTGAGCTTTTATTTCGAACCACTTCTCAAAAAGCGCCGCCGGCGGCGTGGCCGGTGAATACTCCTCGTCCCGTCAGCATCTATACGTGCCATGAAACAAAACCTGCAATTCCTCGCGGCCCTCGCGGCCCTCACCCTGGTGGCCGACGCTGAAGACAAACTTCCCAAAACTTTGATGACCGAGCGCGGCAAGCTGCTGTTCAGCGAAGATTTCGCCAAGCCGGTTGAAAAGGCCGCGGCTCCGGTCGCTGCCGCGAAAGGCGCAGCCAAGGGCGCGGCGAAGAAAGCCGACAAGTCCGCGCCCAAAGCCGCCCCGGCCCCGTGGACCACCGGCTGGCGTTTGCGCCCCGGCAAATGGGAGTTTGCGGACGGGGCGATGAAAGGAACGGAATTGAAAGAAGACGCCCACGGCGCCGTGGCGCGCTTTCCGTTCAAATTCAAGGAAGCCGTCATCCAATACGACGTGCGCCTCGACGGCTGCAAGCAGACCACGTTCAGCGTGAACGACGCGAAGGATCACGTCTGCCGCGTGCTCATCAACAAGGACGGCTTCAAGGCGCAGAAAGACGACAACGATCACGCCGGTCCCGACAAGGCGAAAGTGTTCAATAACGTCGCGCTGCCCCTCGCGCCCGGCACGTGGCACACCGTGCTCATCGAAATCAAGGGCGGGGAAATGGTCGCCACGATGGACGGCAAGAGCAGTGTCGGCACCGACCCGCTCATCGCCACGGACAAGGCCAACTTCGGCTTCACCGTCAGCGGCGACGGCGCGAGCTTCCGCAACCTCCGCGTGTGGGAGGCCACGGCGAATCCCGCGTGGGAGCAGAACAAAAAGACCATTGCGGCGGTGAAGAAGTAATCCCGGCGAAATTCCAATTTCATCGCGCGCGGGCCGGGCCGAAAAGCCCGGCCTGTTTTTTGCACTTGCGCGGTGCGTGCTTCAGCAGGTTGCTTGCAGGCGCATCCTGCCCCCGGAGCGCCGGACTCCGCTCCGGCAGGGGTGGAAAAACCCCCGCCCGGTGCCGATGCGGAGATCGGCGCTCCGCCCGATATGTCGGAGCGGTGTCCGAATGCCGCCGCCACTTCGGAAACACCTTGATTTTCCCCGCTGGCCGCGCACCATGCCGCGCAACTCACAGGAAACGACCATGGCGGGGGACGACACACCACTACGCCGCTGCTTGCACCGATGGCTGCGGGCCGCGTTCATTGTCCTCGCGGGCTTTTCCCTCGCCGCCGAGGACAACACCCTCACGGTGCTGGACGGCACGGGCACCAGTGTGGGTGGCCCGTTCACTCTGGGCGCGACCGGCACGAACAATTTCCTGCTGCTCACCAACGGCGGGCGCCTTACCAACACCCACGCCTTCATCGGTTCCAACACCACCGCCAACGGCAATGTCGTCGTGGTGACGGGAACAAACTCACTCTGGCAGATCAACGGATCGATCAACGGCTCGAACACCATCGGCCACTTCGGTGCCAGCAACCAGCTGTTCATCCTCAACGGCGGCGCGGTGGTGAACAGCAACGGCACGATTGGCGCGCTGGCCTCGGCCAGCAACAACTCCGTCACCGTCGCAGGAACGGGGTCACAGTGGATCAATCAGGGCCTGCTGCGCGTCGGCAATGCGGGCCAGTTCAACCAGCTTCGGATCACCGACGGGGGCTTGGTGGCCAGCGTGACCGCGCGTATTGGTGTTTCCAATTCAGCCATCTCGAATCTCGTAGAAGTGTCCGGTGCTGGCTCGCGCTGGCTGAACAGCGGAAGCCTGACTCTCGGCACCGGCGGGGCGGGCAACCAGTTGTTGATTGCCGGCGGCGGGTTCGTGAGCAACGGCGTGGTTACGGTGGGCGCGACGGCATCCGCCAGCAACAATTTCATCTCCGTCGCCGGTTCCAATTCCCTCTGGCTTATCAACGGCTCGAACACCATCGGGGCCAATAGTTCCTTCAATCGAATACTGGTTTCCGACGGGGCCGTGGTGCAGAACGTGCGGGGCTACATTGGCGGGAACACGAACAGTTTCAGCAACCAGGTCGTCGTCACTGGCACTGGGTCGCGCTGGGAAAATTCCGGGGCGCTGGCGCTGGGAAATAGCGGTTCGGGCAATTCACTGGAGATTTATTCCGGTGGCGTGGTCACCAGTGCTTCATCTGTAATCGGGCAAACCAAACGAATCGGTTCTTCTTTCAGTGGAACTGCTTTTTTAGCGACCAACAGTCGCGTGCTGGTTTCAGGACCGGGATCTTTTTGGGATGCAGGCACCAACCTCACTTTCGACTCTAGCCGCAGCAACCGGCTCGAAATCCTTGAAGGCGGACGAGTGGACAGCGGTTCATCCTTCATCGGCGGCTCCGGTGGAGCGGCCATCGTTGCGGGAAACGGATCAGTCTGGAATGCCGGCACCAATTTGACCCTGTTGTCATCCAGTTCAGGCAACCGGTTTGCGGTTACAAACGGCGGCGTGGTTAACAGTGGGCGGGGCAGTCTTTCCGGCAACAACAACGTGGTGTGGATTTCCGATCCGGGATCGCAATGGCGGATCACCAACGATCTCATTGTGGCCGGATACAATAACGCGGCTGGCACAATTATCTATGCGTCGGCGCAACTGGTCGTCACCAATGGCGGCGAGTTGTTCACCAGTAATGCGAGAATCGGAACCGCCACATCATTTTCTACCCCATCGCCTTCATTTCGCCGCTGGACAAACCTGGTCTTTGTTTCCGGCTCGAATTCAGTCTGGTCGAATCAAACTACCATTGTAATGGGAACCAATTCTAGTTTGTCTGTCAGCACCAACCGGCTCGTCATTGAGAACGGCGGCAAAGTGATCACCGACAGCCTGCTCACCGCCTCGTATTTGAGTTCAATCGCCGATCGCAACGAGGTTAACATCCAGAACGGTCACCTCGCGGCCACCAACGCGGGCGGAACCGGCCTCATAGACCTCTCCCGTGGCTCATTGCAGGTGAGTGGCGGCACTCTGGACACGGAGACTTTGATCAGTTCCACCGTCCAGACAACCAACCGGGTGACAGTTGGCTACGCCGGGGATTTGACCAACGGCATCATTCGCATCGGCAAATCCAACGGCGTTTGGAGCGCATCGGGCAGCTTCACTCGCGTGGGCGATTTGACGGTGGGAGAAAACGCTGCCGGATCGCTGGCGCTGCTCAACGCTCCTTCCGGTTTTTTCGCTTCCTTTATTGCCAATTCCATTTACGTGGGCAGTTCTTCTCAAAGTCTTGGAACGATTCAACTTGCCGGATCGAACACCGTCATGCAGAGCCTGGGGTTGGTTTCCGTGGGCAGCAACGGCGTCACGTTTGGAAACGGCTCGCTGATCTTGAGCAGCGGGGCCACACTGGACGCCCCCATCCTGCTCGGTGGCGACGCGGGCACAGGCGTGATCAGCAACCGGGGCGGCATTTACCAGTTTGGCACCAACGCGCCGCGCATTTCCGCCGGCAATGTCTTTTTGAACGACGGGCTGATTGGCTATCGGGGCATCACCAACGCGCCCGTCACGCTGGCGGCCATAGGCGAGGCGGGCAATATCATCCGCACCGGCTCGGCTAGTTTCATGTTCACGCGGGCCAGCAATGCCCCGGTGGAACAGGTGATTCTTCGGACAAGCAGCCCGGAGTATTTCTCCACTTTGGTGCTGCGGAGCAACTCGGCCTTGGTGGCGAACTCCGTGGAGATTGGCCCCGGCGCGGTGCTAGCGGTGACAAACGGGACGGCCTTGATCACCGGCGCGTTGACCAACCGGGGAGCGCTGGGCGGCCAGCGCGGCACAGCGACGTATCAGGGGCTGGCGGTCATGCGGGAAGGCGCATCTGTCTTCGGCACTGGCATGGAACACCGCTTTTTCGGCGGACTGCTCATCCAGAGCAATCAGTTCGTGGTCGCGCCCGGCTCGATCTTCGAGGCGCAGGACATCGCCGTGGAGGGCGGTGGCCTGCTGGTGGCCGGCGGCACGTTGCAGTTCACCAATGGCCCGGTCTCGATTGCCAGCGGCGTTGCGTTGAGCAACGGCATTCTCTCGTTTCGTAACCATGCAGCGGCACCGCCGGCTTTGGATGGCCAGTTCACCAACATCACCTATTTGGGAGATACCACGCTGCGGTTGAACAACTCCACCAATGCCTCGGCAGGAGACTTCATCTTCAAATCCGGCAACACCGGGGGGTTCGCCGGTTTGCGGTTGGAAGGCGGCACAAATCTTTGGCAAAGCGACTCGCTGACCATCGGTCCGGGTGGCAGTTTGTTCGTTACCAACACCACGGCGGCGATTGACATTCGCGCCAACATCATGCTTGTGACCAACGGCACGGTTACTAACTACTCCTCGACTCTCGGGCTGCCGGGACTGGATGCCAGCAATAAGAGTTTCTCTCTCTGGATCACCGGCAGCAATGCAGCATGGGATTCCCGTTCAACGGTGGCGACCCGCGTTGGAAATCAGACCGACAGCAACACCCTCGTGGTTAGCAATGGTGCATTCCTCAGGTTGAGCGGCAGCACCTATGTGGGCTACGGGGGCGCATCCGCGACGAATATGGAGTCTGCAAACAACAATCGCCTGGCGATTGTCGGAACAAATTCCACCTTGCTGCAATCCGGCAGCCAGTTTGCTTTGGGTTATTACAGCAGCGACAATCTGATTGAAGTGCGAAACGGAGGCAGGCTCACCAATACTGCTTCTGCTTCGTATATCGGATACCAAGCTTCGAGCAACAATGTCGTCCTAGTCTCCGGCCAAGGTTCAGTTATCAGCAACGGCGGATGGCTGTATTTGGGTTACTATTCGAGCAGCAATCAACTGGTGGTGCGCGATGGCGGACGGATGGAAAATCAAGGGCTGACATTTTTGGGATATGAGACGTCGAGCTACAATATCACGCTTATCTCTGGCCAAGGCTCTACGCTTCATATTGGCGCTTCCGGTCAATTGAGATTAGGCGATTCTTCCAGTAGCAATCAATTAGTAGTGCGCGATGGCGGGCGAATCGAAAATAGTGGCAGTTCCTATATCGGTTTTTGGAACAGCACCAACAATGTGGCTTTGGTCACTGGCAGGGGTTCCACTTTCAGCAACGGAGGAAGTTTGGAACTCGGATTTTCCAGCCTCTCAAGTTCGAACCAGCTGATTGTCACGAAGGGCGGGCTCGTCACCGCGCCCACAATTAGCCTCGATAATGGAGACAATGGGATCCTGAAAGTTCACGGCGGGAATGTTTCCGCTGGAAACATGACAATCGGTGATTTCTCCAGTGGTCAACTGGATTTTCAGGGAGGGACTATTACGGTTACGAGCAATTTTATTGCTAGAGGAAGCACGGACGCCAAAGTCAACTTCGCTGGCGGCATTCTGCACACGCGCGATTCCACTGTGGATCTCGGCCAGACCTTCACCGTCGGCGATGGCAGCCGTTACGCGCGCCTCAATCTTCTCGGCGGCACGAATTCCTACGCGCAGGGCGTGCGGCTCTCGCTCAATGCCGCGCTCACCGGCACGGGGCTGGTGCGCGGCTCCGTCACCAGCGCCGGGGCCATCCGCCCCGGCAACTCCGCTGGCAGCCTCACCATCGAGGGCGACTTAAGTCTGGAGGATTCCGCCAGCCTCACCTTTGAAATCGGCGGCCTGCTGCAAGGCGCGAATTACGATTTCCTCACCGTGACGAACTTCGTCCAGTTCGCCGGGATGTTGAGCTTGAAACTGATCAACGGCTTCAACCCATCGGCGGCGGACAGTTTCACGCTGATGAACTTCGCCGCCCAAAGCGGCGCGTTCAACAACGCGTTCAACGGCGGGCGGCTGCTCACGGCGGATCATCTCGGCTCCTTCCTCATCAACAACACCGGCACAAATCTGACGGCCAGCAGCTACCAGTCGGCGGATCTGGACGGCGACGGCATCGAGGATGCCTGGGCGATGGCGAACTTTGGAAAAACCCCGCTGCCCGCGAGCGCGGGGCCGGAGGACAAGTTCGGCGACGCAGACAGCGACGGCGCGAGCAACTACGCCGAATTCCTCGCCGGCACGGATCCCAACGACGCGGCGAGCGCGCTGCGCCTGCTGTCCGTCGCCCCCGACGCGGACGGAAACATGGCGGTGCAGTTCAGTTGCGTGGAGGGACGGAACTACGGTTTGTTCTATTCCTACGACCTGCGGAACTGGACGGAGATTGTGGAGCCGGAGTTCACCTATCCGTCAGCCGACGTGGGCCAGTGGATTGACGACGGCGGACAGACGGGAGATCTGCTGCCGGCCACTGGCAGCGCGGGGCGCTTCTATCGCGTGACGCTGAAGTAATCGGAGAAACCCAGCCCGTCCCAAAAAGACAAACTGGGCTATTGACACTCCCTTTGGATTTTGTTCCCATCGCTCCCCTTTGATTGGGAAAATTTTATGTATGCTGTTTTAGAAACGGGCAGTAAGCAATATCGCGTGAGCGCGGGCGACACCCTGCAAATCGAGCGCCTCGACGTGCCGGCGGGCCAGCCGCACACCTTCAACCGCGTGCTGCTCGTGAGCAACGACGGCAAGATCACCGTGGGCGCTCCCACCGTCGCCGGCTCCACCGTCGAGGCCGACGTGGTGGAGCACATCCGCGGCGTAAAGGTGACCACCTTCAAGATGAAACGCCGCAAGGGCTATCACAAGACCATCGGCCACCGGCAGGAACTCACCATCGTGAAGATCAAGGAGATCAAGGCCTGATTCAGGTCGCTCTCAACTCTCAACTTTCAACCACCCACTTTTATGGCACATAAAAAAGGTCAGGGCAGCGTCCGCAACGGGCGCGACAGCGTCAGCAAGCGGCTCGGCGTGAAGGCGTATGGCGGCGAGACCGTCACCGCCGGCAGCATCATCGTCCGCCAGCGCGGCTCGAAGTTTGTCGCGGGCCGCAACGTCGGCGTGGGCCGCGACTGGACTCTCTTCGCCCTCGTGGACGGCAAGGTGCTGTTCGACAAGAACCGCCGCCGCATCAACATCGTCCCCGCCCCGGCAGCCGCGGCGGCGAACAACTAAATCCCTTTGAACATCGCACCACGGCGAGGTGTTCAGCCTCGCCGTTTTTCTTTTCCAATCTGGAATTTCCGGCACACTGGTGGCGGAACTCCACGCAACGCGAATGTTTGTTGATCAAATCAAGGTCTTCGCCCGCGCCGGCCACGGCGGCAAGGGCGCGGTGGCGTTTCATCGCGAGGCCTACATCCCCAAGGGCGGCCCCAGCGGCGGCAACGGCGGGCGCGGCGGCAGCGTCATCCTCCAGGCCGATCACGATCTCAACAACCTGATCCACCAGTATTACACTCCGCGCCTCATCGCCCCGGGCGGCGAGGGCGGCATGGGCAAGGGCATGGACGGCCACGCGGGCAAGGATCTCATCGTCAAAGTCCCGTGCGGCACGCTCGTGTGGAAGTTGAAGACCGCGCTCGAATCCATCGCGTCCGAGGAGCCGGAGCCGGAAACGGATGCGCCGGCGCAAATCCGCGCCAGCACGAGCCAGCGCCCGGTGATCCGCTCGGCCCACGGCCAGCGGGCGCAGGAAATCAATCTTTCAGCAGAGGACGAGCACACCGCCGCCGCCCACGAGGACGCCCCCGGTGAACTGGTCGCCGACCTCACCGAGCACGGCCAGCAGTTCGTCCTCTGCAAGGGCGGGCGCGGCGGGCTGGGCAACCGCAACTTCGCCACCGCGCGCCGGCAAACGCCGCGTTTCGCCCAGCCGGGCGAGCCGGGCGGCGAAGGGGATTACCTGCTCGAACTGCGCCTCATCGCCGAGGTCGGACTGGTCGGCTATCCGAATGCCGGCAAATCCACGCTGCTCACGGCCATCTCGCACGCGCGCCCGAAGATTGCGGCGTATCCGTTCACCACGCTCACGCCGCAGATTGGCATCGTGGAATACGCCGACTGGAAGCGCCTCACCGTGTGCGACGTGCCGGGCCTGATCGAGGGCGCCAGCAACAACGTCGGCCTCGGCCACGCCTTCCTGCGGCACATCAAGCGCTGCAAGGTTCTCGTGCTGCTGCTCGACATGGCCGGCACCGATGGCCGCGCGCCGTGGGATGATTACCACCAGCTCTTGAGCGAACTCGAACTCTACGACCCCGCGCTCCTGAAAAGGCCGCGCCTCGTCGTGGCCAACAAAATGGACGAAGCCCAGGCCGAGGCGAACTTGAAGGCGTTCAAGCGCAAGATTCGCAAGACGCCCGTGCTGCCCATCGCGGCGGCGTTTGACGAGGGCATCCCGAAATTCAAGCAGACCATCCGCGACGCGGTCGAAGAATGCGAGGGTTGAAAACGCTCCGTGCGTTCCGGCGGGGCGGGAGTTGTGTCCGATGAAAGTTTGCATCGCCAGTGTCGAAACGTTTCCCGTGCTCTATCCCGTCGCGGGGCGGTTCAAGTTTTTCGAGAACGCCGCCGGGCGCGCCGTGGGCCGGCCCTCGGTGTTGGTCAAAATCACGGCGGACGACGGCACGGTGGGCTGGGGCGAAAGCGTGCCGACCAACCGCTGGAGCTACGAGACGATGGAGTCGGTGCTCACCACCATCCGCCACTATCTCGCGCCGGAGTTGATGGGCCGCGCCCCGTTCGACACCGAGGCGCTGCACGCGGCGATGAACCGCACCATCGCGCCGTCATTCTCGACCGGCCAGCCGATTTGCAAGACGGGCATTGACCTCGCGCTGTTTGATCTCACGGGAAAACTGCTGAAGCAGTCCGCCGCGCAACGCTGGGGCCGCCGCGACCGCGACTCCGTGGCGTTGAGCTGGACGCTCAATCCGCGCGCGCTGGACGAAGTCGAGGGCCTCGTCGCGCAGGCGCACGCGCGCGGCTGGCGGCATTTCAACATCAAGATTGCGCCCGACCCGAAGTTTGATCTGGAACTGCTGCGGCTCGTGAAGCGCCTCGCGCCGGATGCGGAACTGTGGGCCGACGCCAACGGCGGCTACACCGAGGCCGACGCGCTCGCGGTCGCGCCGAAGCTGGCTGATCTCGGCATCGCGTTCTTCGAGCAGCCCGTCACGGCGAACCGCCTCGGCAGTTTCGCGAAGCTCAAGCAGCAGGGCGCGCTGCCCATCATCATGGACGAGGGCGTGGTGTCCGTGGTCGAACTGGAGGAGTTTCACCGGCTCAAGCTGCTCGACGGCGTGGCGGTGAAAGTCGCGCGTTGCGGCGGGCTGACGGAAGCGCGGCGGCAGGTGAAATTTCTCGAAGACAACGGCCTCCTTTTTCTCGGCAGCGGGCTGACCGACCCGGATGTTTCCCTTTCCGCGTCGCTCGCGCTGTTCGCCGCGCACGGACTGCGGCACGCCGCCGCGCTCAACGGCCCGCAGTTTCTCACGGCCAGCGTGCTCAAGCATCCGTTTGCGCCGGTGGATGGCCGGCTTCCGTCGCCCGCCGGGCACGGTTTGGACATCGAAGTGGACGAGGCCAAGCTCGCGTCGCTGCGGTGGCCAGTCTGAAATCGCCGCTCCCATTCCGCCGGGCGGCCATGATCCGGCCACGGCGGGCTTGCCTTCCGCGAAGGGGTGGAACATCTTCCGCCCATGGCCCTGCCGCAAACGCCGGTGACGCTGACGCCCGAGCAAATCGCCGAGTTGAACGAGAAACTCGCCCGGACGCGCCACGACATCAACAACCACCTCGCCCTCGTCGTCGCGAGCGTGGAACTCATCCGCCTCAAGCCCGGCATGGCCCCGCGCTACGTGGACACCATCGAGCAGCAGCCCGACAAGATCATCGCCCAGATGCGCGGCTTCTCCCGCGAGTTTGAGGCGGCGCTCGGCATCACGCCGGAGGGTTGACGGCGGCGGAGGGTGGCCGCCCGGTGGCGGCGCGGATTTTTTTCGCATATTCGGCGGACGCCAGCACCACCGGGCGGGCGTGGCAGATTTTTTCAAAGCCGGGAAAATTCCACAGGTTGGGAAAGTCGCGGCACTGCTGCGGCTTGGCTGGCTGCACCGCGCAGTTTTCGCCATGCAGAAAAACACACTCGCCCCCCGGCTTGTCCAGCAGCGCCAGCCCGCGCCGGTCGGCGGTGAGACGGGTGAAGCGCTGGATGAACTCCTCCTCGCGCACGCCGAGAAAGCCCGCGAGCGCGGTGATTTCGGCCCCGCCCAGGCGCACCTGCCCCGGCCACCGGCAGCAGGCGGTGCAGCGCTGGCATTCGTAAAAGACGGGCATAATTTCTGGCGATGATTCCTGTAACTTGGCCGAGGGGTTGTTCGTCTCCCAGCCTGACCCAGTTTCGTTCCGGATCCAGCCGGGGCGAAGCCGCAGAAATTAACCAGTCCGCGAAAATTTTCAGAAAATTTCCCCGGACGCAACCCGCAAGCACAACTCATGAAGACAAACTTTTCCCTCCCCCGCGCCGCGCGGCGCACCGCGCTGCTGCTCGCCACGCTCCTCGCCGCCGGTTCGGCGGCCTTCGCGCAGAACGACCCGCCGCGCCCGCCGCGTCCCGACCAGGCCGAGCGGGAACGCAGCCCGCAGCGCCGCCCCGGCGGCGACCAGCCCGGCCAGCCCGGCGGGCAGTTCGGCGGACAGCGCGGCGGCGGCTTCGGCGGCGGCATGATGTTCAACGACCCCAGCCTCACCGAGGAGCAGCGCACCGCCATCCGCGAGGCCACCGAGTCCATCGGCGACGAAATGCGCGAAGTCATGGAGCGGATGGGCAAGACCCGCCGCGATCTGCAGGAGGCCATCTATGCCGAGAAGGTGGATCAGGACCTCATCCGCAAGCGCGCCGCCGAAGTCGGCAAGGCCGAGGGCGAGATGTCCATCGTCCGCGCCACCATCTTTGCGAAGATCCGCCCGAAGCTTACGGCGGAACAAATTGAGCGGATGAAAAACCCGCAGCCGTTCGGCGGCGGGCAGTTTCGCGGCCAGCGCCCGGACGGCGACCGCCCGCCGGGAGCGCGTCCCGACGGCGATCAGCCCGGACGGCGTCCCGAAGCCGACCAGCCGCGCCGCCGCCCCGGCACCGGCGACCAGCCCGCGCCCGACCGGCCCCGCCGGCCGGCGCAGGATGACAAGTGAGCGCGGTCACGATCCGCGCCTGCAAGGCGGAAACAAAAAAGCCCCGGCAGTTTTGCCGGGGCTTTTTCTTTGGAAAACCGGGCGGATTACTTCATCCGGTTGAAGTTGCCCTGAAGGATTTCCCAATCCTTCTTGCCGGCTGTCTTCGCGCGCGCGGCGGCGTTGATGTCGGCTTCGAGCTTGTTCTTCGTGGGCCGCTTGACGCTGTAGAAGACGCCGAACTTTCCGGGGAACGGGTCGCCCGCGAGCTTGTAGGCGGCCTCCTCGTTCGTCACGTCGTGGTCGGGCGGGACGAGGTTGAAGGTGCCGCCCTTGCGCGGGTTGCTGGCGTCGAACGCGCCCTCGTAAAACTCGACGCACTCGCTCAAGCACTGGATGAAGCTGAAACCGTCGTGATCCATCGCGGCCTCCATCATCTGGAGGACGTGGTTGGGGTTCGTGTGCGTGGTGCGCGCGACGAACGTGGCCCCGGCGGCGATGGCCTGCTTGAGCGGGTTGATGGGCTGGTCCACCGCGCCCCACACATCGGTCTTGCTCTTGAAGCCGAGCGGCGACGTGGGCGAGGTCTGCTTCTTCGTGAGGCCATAGACCCAGTTGTCCATGACGACGTAGGTCATCTTGATGTTCTTGCGCGCGGTGTGGTTGAAATGGTTTCCACCGATGGAAAAAGCATCGCCGTCGCCGCCGAAGACAAAGACGTGCAAGTCAGGTCGCGAGAGCGAAACACCGCTGGCAAACGGCAGCGCGCGGCCGTGGATGAAATGCGCGCCGTGCGCCTGCACAAAATACGGGAAGCGCGACGAGCAGCCGATGCCGGCCACGGTCGTAATCTTCTCGTGGTGCATCTTGCGCTTCTCGATCAGCTTGAAATACAGCGCGAGCACGGAGAAATCGCCGCAGCCGGGGCACCACGTGGGGTGATCGGCGGCGACTTCCTTTTTGGTCAGTCCCTTGCGGTCGGCGTCAGTGAGCGACGGGACGGGGACGGTGTTCAAATTGCCCGTGCGGGGCAGCGTTTCAAAGGGAAGGGCGACAGTGCTCATTTGCGGCAGTTGAAAGTGAGTAGTTGAGGGTTGAGAGAATCAGAGCTTTCGCAGCCCGGTGGTGACGTTGGTTTTCGCGCGTTCGAGGATTTCGCGCACCTTCCAGGTGAGGCCGTCGGTCTTGTTGATGCCTTGAATCTTCGGATCGCAATAGCGCGCGCGCAAGAGGCTCGCGAGTTGGCCGAAGCCGTAGAGGCCCTCGTCGTTCATCTCGACGACGAAGACGTGGTTGAAGCCGGAGAAAATGTTTTCCAGGCCGTTGGGCAGCGGATTGACGTGCTTGAGATGAATCGCGGAAACGCTGTCGCCAGCGGCGCGGGCGCGCTCGACGGCCTCGCGGATCGGCCCCTGCGTGGAACCCCAACCGACCAGCAGCACGTTGCCCTCGGGCGGGCCGAAGACTTTCGGCACGGGCAGTTCACGGGCGAGCGCCTGGAGTTTCATCCGGCGCTTGGCGTTCATCTGCATGTGCAGTTTCGGCGAACCAGTCGGGTGGCCGAGCTCGTCGTGTTCGAGGCCGGTGGTGATGGGATATTTGCCGCTGGCGATGCGCGTGCCGGGCGCGACATGGCGCGTGATGCCGTCGGGCGCGTTCAAATCGTAGGGCTTGTGATCGGCCACGGGCGTGAGGTCCGGCGAAATATCCTGGCAGACTTTTTCCAGGTTCGGCTCCTCAAACGCCTCGATGCGTGTGGCGATGCCCTGGTCGGTGAGGAAAATCACGGGCACGGAATACTTGCGCGCGATGTTCACGGCCTCGATGGCCATGTAGAAGCAATCTTCCACATTCGCCGGCGCGATGACGACGCGCGGGCTGTCGCCGTGGCCGCCGAAGCACGCGATGTTGAGGTCGGACTGCTCGATGTTCGTCGGCATTCCCGTGCTCGGCCCGCCGCGCTGCACATCAATGATGACCACCGGCACCTCGGCCATCACGGCCCAGCCCAGCGCCTCGGTCTTGAGCGAAATGCCCGGCCCGCTGGAGCCGGTCACCGCGACGCGCCCGCCGTAGCCCGCGCCGATGGCCATGGAGATGGCCGCAATTTCGTCCTCGGTCTGCACGAAGGTGCCGCCGTATTTCGGCAGTTCGCGGCGCAAAAGTTCCATGATGTCCGACCACGGCGTGATGGGATAGCCCGCGCCGAACCGCACGCCCGCCGCGATGAGGCCGAGGCCGACGGCTTCGTTGCCGTTCATCACGACCTGCGGACGATCCTTCTTCTGGCTGTCCACGAACTTGAACGTGTCGAGAATGCCGCCGAGTGAATGGCTGTAGCCACCGTGGAAGGCGGTGAGCGCGTTCTGCGTGATGCTCTGATCCTTGCCGGTGAAACGCTCGGCAATCAGTTTTTCGAGCTTGGGCAGGTTGAGGTCGAACATCTTCGCGATGAGGCCGAGGGCGAAAATGTTTTTCCCCTTGTCCTTGGCCGTGCCGCCGATGGCCTCGACGGTGAGGCCGGAAATGGGCACGCCCACGTGGTGATAATCCTTCTCCCACTCCGGCTTCACTTCCACGTGATCAGAGTCGAACAGCACAATGCCGCCCTTCTTCAGCGACTTGATGTGGTCTTCGTAGGAGTGCTGGTAGAAGCAGAGCAGCACGTCCGCCTCGTCGCCGGAGCTCAACACCTCGCCGCTGCCGATGCGGACTTGAAAGATGGACGGCCCGCCGGAAATGGTCGAGGGAATCGTCATGAACGTCATGACTTCCTGCTCGCTGCGGCCCGCGAGCCGCGCGAGAAAGCCGCCGATGGCCTGGATGCCGTCCTGCGAGTTGCCGGCGATGCGGATGACGGCCTCGGAGATTTGGGAAACTTTCTTGCCGCCGCTGTTCGCGGCGACGGTCGTGCTGGTCGTTGTGTCGCTCATGGAGTCGAGTAATAAAATTTGATGCAACCGAACCCGCCGACATTCGTTGAGACGCGTCGGCAAATCTCCAGTTGCCTGAATACGGTAGCAGTGTGGAAGGCCATGTCAAATCCTAATATATCAATCTAATCACCTCTGTTTCAAAAAGTTGCAACTGTAGTGACAATTGAGTTTGAAGCTGCTTTGGAGCCGCGATTAGAACCAATTATCCTGCCTCGGCTCAACTTAAGCCGGGGTCTGCGCCGCATTTGCCAGCCGCAGGCACGCCTCGATTCCCTCTGCGATGCCATGGCCGACGGAGTGGCGGCTGACGAATCCGCGCTGACGCCGCACCGTTTCCTGCACGACGGGAATCGCGTTGGCCGGGGCCACGAGCCAGCGGGCGCGTTCGATGGAAAGCATGGGCAGGTCGTTGAAGTGATCCCCGGCGGCGAGGATTTTGTCCACCGTGATGCCGAGCCGGCGCGCGATTTCTGTCAGGGCCGAGCCTTTGTTGTAGTCCTCGTGGCTGAAGCGCGCATAGACATCGTTCCGCACCACCGTGAGGCTCGGCACGCTGCGGCTGTAGTCCGCGAGAAAATTTTCAATCGCGTCCGCGTCGCCGTTGTTCCCGGCGATGAGGCAGAAGGGCGAGTAATCGTCCGCATAAACCGTCGCATCGAAGCGCTCGTTCACCCAGTCGTAGAGCCGCGGCAGATCGCCCGCCACTCGCGCGAAAAGTTCACGGTGTGTTTGCATGCATTCGCTGTTCCACGGCTCCAGCGGCGCGTAGCGGTGGCCTTCGTGAATGAAAATCTCCCGCTCCACCGTCACGAGGAAATCCGGCTTCACGCGCAGGTGTGCGCGGCCCATGGACTCCATCAGGCTCGACAGGTCGCGGCCCGTGTTGATCACCCACTTCACGCCCTGGTGCTGCAGCCGCTCGATCAAGTCCACGAGCGCCGGCGGCACCGGCGGGTTCTCGAAGTCCGCGTGCAGCGTGCCGTCGAAATCGGTTGAAATCAGTTCAATGGGCAGAGACATTGTTCGCGCCCCGTTCCCCCGGCGGCCAGCGGCGAAAACATTTCCCGCGACCCGGCGAACGGAGCCGCTTTCACTACCATGCCGAACCTCCAAGAGCAATACGACGACGCGATGTTCGACTTCAGCCGGGACGACTACGCCGCCGCCATCGGCAAGCTGCGCGCCGTGCTTGCCGAGGACGCGGACTATTTCGACGCCCAGCTCGCGCTCGGCATGGCGCTCTACCGGCAGGGCGACTACGCCGCCGCCATCGCCGAGGGCCACAAGGCCGAGCAGATGCGCCCCCACGAGCAGCTCGTCCACACCAACCTCTCGCTCTTCTACATGAAGTCCGGCGATAAAAAGACCGCCGAGCACCACGGTTTGCAGGCGCGCATCTCCTCGTGGAAGGGAAACATGGCCGCGCCGGAGCAAGCCACCGCGCCCGCCGGAGACCCCGAACTCGAACTCGCCAAGCCCAAGCCGCAAGCCTTCAAGCTGCCGGAAAAGTTCCCCGATATGCCGTGGAAGAAAAAGCCCAAGCTTGGCTCCCGCGGCGAGAGCGACAAGCCCGCCGCGTGAACACGCCTGCTCCAGTCGTTTTCTGACGACATGAGGAGCGCCGGGCAGGCTTCCAGCCCGCCCACGAAACACGGCGGCTTTGCCGGCTCCGAAAAAACTTGTCCCGATCTTCCATCCGGCGGAACCGCCTGAAAGCGGGACGCCGGGCGCAGACATCGGCTTGCGCGCGGCGGCGGGTTCTGCTTTGCTGCCGGCACAATCTCCTGCTTATGCGCGCACTGACAATCATCGTTGGAATTTTCCTTCTTCTCATGCCCGGCCGTTCCCAGGACAAACCTGCCAAGCCCGCCGCGCCGTTCGTGCTCGTGATTCACGGCGGCGCAGGCGTGGTCACGACGGAACTCACGCCGGAGCGTGAAGCCGCCGTCCGCGCCACGCTCGAACAGGCGCTGCGCGCGGGCCACGCCGTCCTGGAAAAGGGCGGCGCGAGCCTCGATGCCGTCATCGCGGCCATCAAGATTCTGGAGGACTCGCCGCTGTTCAACGCCGGCAAAGGCGCGGTGCTCACGGCGGAAGGCACGGTCGAGATGGACGCCTCGGTGATGGACGGCGCGACCCGCAAGGCCGGCGCTGTGGCGGGTGTGAAGCACGTGAAGAACCCCATCGAACTGGCCCGCATGGTGATGGAGAAGACGCCGCACGTCCTGCTCGCGGGCGAGGGCGCGGAAGTGGTCGCGAAGCAGCACGGGCTGCCGTTGATGCCGCCGGACTACTTCATCACCGAGCCGCGCCGACAGCAGTTGAAGCGCGTGCAGGAGCAGGAAAAATCCGGAAAGAAAAAGGCGCAGCATGAAACGAACGCCGAGCGCACCGGCACCGTCGGCGCGGTGGCGCTGGATCAGCACGGCAACCTCGCCGCCGGCACCTCCACGGGCGGCATGGTGAACAAGAAGTTTGGCCGCGTGGGCGATTCGCCCATCATCGGCGCGGGCAATTACGCCGACAACCGCACCTGCGCCGTCTCCGGCACCGGCCACGGCGAATTTTTCATCCGCTCCGTCGTGGCCTACGACATCGCGGCGCTGATGGAATACAAGGGCCTTTCCCTCGCCGCCGCCGCGGACGAGGTGGTGATGAAGAAACTCAAGGCGCTCGGCGGCTCCGGCGGCGTCATCGCCGTGGACGGGAAGGGGAACATCGCCATGCCGTTCAATTCGGAAGGGATGTATCGCGGCGTCATCCGCGCGGACGGCAGGCCGACAATCGCCATTCGGAAAGAGTAGCGCGCGACATCACTCGCGTGCCTTGGAATCCATTGTAATCGTCACCGGGCCGTCGTTGACCAGCGCCACTTTCATGTCCGCGCCGAATTCGCCGGTCTGCACGGGCCGCCCCAGGTCCGCCGTGAGCCGCGCGATGAATTTTTCGTAGAGCGGAATCGCCACCTCCGGTCGCGCCGCGCCGGTGTAGGACGGGCGGTTGCCCTTCTTCGTGCTGGCGAACAGCGTGAACTGGCTGATGAGCAGAATGCCGCCGCCGGTTTCCTGCACGGAGAGATTCATCACGCCCGCCGCGTCGTTGAAAATCCGCAGCCGGACGATTTTGCCGCTCAACCACTCGATGTCCTCGGCGGTGTCGGCGTCCTCGATGCCCAGCAGCACGACGAGGCCGGCGCGAATCGCACCTTTCACCTCGCCGCCGATGGTGACGGACGCCTCGGAGACGCGCTGGAGGACGGCACGCACGGCAGGCTCAACGGCCCGCCTTCTTCAACACTTCCTTGAGGCTGACTTCCTTGCCGCCCTGTCGCTTGCTTTCGTCCGCCGCCTCCATGAAGGCCAGCAGTTCAATCGTCTCCTCCTGCGGCACGGGCGGAACGCCGGTCTGGAAAAACTTGATGATCTCCACCACGAGCGGCGCATAGCCGTCGGACGCACCAATCGGCGCCTCGCCTTTTTCGCCCTTGGCCGTGCCGGTGTATTTGCCCTCGCGGAAAATTCCGGTGCGCCCGCCCTTCCACTTGCCAATGACTTCAATTTTTCCATCCGCCGTGGAGCCGCGCTTGACCGATTCGCAGCCCGTGCCCATGACGGTGAACAACGATTCGCAGCCGTGAATGCCATACCAGAACAGGTCGGGATGGTGTTCTTCCAGCGACGCCGGGCTGGTCGTCTCGGCGTAAGTCACCTTGCCGACGGAGCCGTTGCGGACAGCCTGCGTGCCCTTGGCGAAACGCAGCGAGGAGGAGCTGAACACCGGCACTTTCGCGGCGTTGGCGAGCCGGAAAATTTCCAGCGCGTCCTTGAGCGACGCCGCCATCGGCTTGTCAATGAACAGCGGCTTCTTCGCCGCGATGACGGGCCGGGCCTGCGCGAGGTGCGGGCGGCCATCCACGCTTTCGAGCAGCACGGCGTCCACGTGTTTGCACATCTCCTCGATGGAGTCGTAAATCGTCACGCCGTATTTCTCGGTGAGCGTCTTGGTGAAGCCCTCGACGCGTGAGGCGCTGCTCTCGATGTCCGGGCTGCCGCCCTTGAACGCCGCGACGACCTTTGCGCCCGGCACATGGCCCTTGGCCTTGGGGTCGTTCAGGATGCCGGTGAACGCGGCGACGTGCGATGTGTCGAGACCGATGATGCCGAGCCGCAGCTCGGCGGCGCGCAGGGAAACGGTGGCGGCGAGCAGGCCCGCCAACAGGAGTGCGGAATGGATTTTCATGCCGCGAGCTTAATCGGCCCCGGCCAGGTTTCCAGCGGAATGTTTGTTTCACCCGGCCCGCAGGCACCTCCGGGCTGCCCCGCTCCGTCAGGCTGGGCGGAACGCCGATCTCCGAATCGGCGCGGGTCAGGAGTTTTTCCACCCCTGCCGGATCGGAGTCCGGCGCTCCGGGGGCAGCAACCGGATGCGTCCCCGGCCCGCCGCTTCAAACAAACGGGCGCAAATCCCGGTTGAAGAACTTCGGCGCATCCGTCAAAGTCTCCGGCAAATCAAACCACGACTGACATGACCACGCCTTTGTCCCGCCGCCAGTTCCTCGCCGTCTCGGCGATGGCCGCCCTTGCCTCGCCCGCCGCCGCCCGCGCTGCCGACGGCCCGTTGCCGCCCGCCGGGCCGATCATTGACATCCACCAGCACACGAACTACCACGGGCGCACCGACCAGCAGATGCTCGCGCACCAGCGCGCGATGGGCGTCACGCAGACGATCCTGCTGCCGTCGGGGCGGCGGGTGCAGCGCGAGTCCACCCACAACGGAAAGTCCGACGGCCTCGCCGCCGGCACCGGCGGCAACGACACGGTCATCCGGCTGGCCAAGGAGCATCCGGGTGAAATTTTCTTCGGCGCGAACGAAGTGACGGACTTGCCGGAGGCGCGCGGGGAAATTGAAAAATACCTCAAGCTCGGCGCGATCATCATCGCGGAGCAGAAGTTCAACGTGGACTGCGACTCGAAGGAGAGCGAAATCCTCTACGCGCTCGCCGGGGAATACCGCGTGCCGATCCTGCTGCACTTCCAGCACGCGACCTACAACAAGGGATTCGAGCGCTTCCACAAGGTGCTGGAAAAATTCCCCAAGGTGAACTTCATCGGCCACGCGCAGACGTGGTGGGCGAACATTGACGCGGGCCACGCAGATCAAAAAGTCCTCTACCCCAAGGGCAGCAAGGTCACGCCCGGCGGCATCACCGACCGGCTGCTGCGGGACTACCCGAATATGTTTGCCGATATGTCCGCCGGCTCCGGGCTGAACGCACTCCTCCGCGACGAGGAGCACACGCGCGGTTTTCTGGAGCGGCACCAGGACAAAATCCTCTACGGCAGCGACTGCACGGACACGATCGGGCGCGGCCCCGGCTGCCAGGGTGCGCAGACCATCGCCGCCATCCGCCGGCTCGCGCCAAGCAGGGCGGTTGAACGGAAGATTCTCTACGAGAATTCCAAGAAACTGTTCCGCCTGTGAACGCCGCCGAACTGCCGGCCCACGACGGCCGGACAATCGAGCCGTGAACTTACCGATTTGATTTGCACGCGCCAATCGTGTATGAAGCGGGCAACAAAACACCACTACGCCCCCCGTTGATTCAGATGAATTCCTCCGCCTCGTCGATTGCCCGTTGCCATCTCTGCCTCTGGCTGCTGGCAGCCTTCTTCGCCGCGGCGTCGGCGCACGCCCAGCCCTACGTCCCCGGCCAGACCTACTTTGGCCGCAGCAACTACATCGAATACATCGCCGGCAACCTGCCGTTCATCATCTCCGCGCCGCACGGGGGCACCAACAAGCCCGCCGAACTGCCCGACCGCACCTACGGCACGTTTGCCACCGACACGGCCACCGACACGCTGGCGCGGACGATTCGCACCGTGTTCACCAACCGCTTCGGCGGCCTCGTGCCGCACGTGATCATCTGCAACCTCGATCGCGACAAGATTGACTGCAACCGCGAGATCATCGAGGGCGCGCAGGGCAACACGAACACCGAGATTGCCTGGAATGAATTCCAAAACTTCATCGCCACGGCGAAGCAGACGGTTTCCAACCAGTTTGGCCGAGGGTTCTACATTGATCTGCACGGCCACGGCCATCCGATCCAGCAGTTGGAAATCGGCTACCTGCTCTCGGCGGGTGAACTCGCGGTGTCCGACGCCACGCTGGACGCGGGGACGAACTACTCCGGCCAGTCCAGCATCAAGGAACTGGATCAGCGTTCACTGTCCTCGTTTTCCGAGCTGCTGCGCGGCCCGACCGGCTTCGGCAGCTTGATGGCGGCGCAGGGATTTCCTTCCGTGCCGAGTCAGGCCGTGCCCGATCCCGGCACGAACTCTTATTTCAACGGCGGCTACAACACCGTGCAGCACGGCTCGCTTCTCGGCGGCACCATCAGCGGGCTGCAAATCGAGTCCAACTACACCAACGTCCGCAACAATTCGGTCAGCCGCACGAACTTCGCCAACGCCCTCGCCACCGCGCTGGACACGTATTTTTCCAACCACTTCGCGATGAACCTTCACGACGCCGCGCCCGCCGTGACCAGCCTGACGAACCAGACCATCAACGCCAGCGGCAGCGTCGGCCCGCTCGGCCTGACCATCGCCGACAGCCTGACGCCGTTGGCGCAACTGGTTTTGCGCGCGGCCTCGTCGAACACCAATCTCGTGCCGCTGGCAAACATCGTCTTCACCGGCAGCGGCAGCAACCGCTTCGTCACCGTCACGCCCGTGCCTTACGGCAATGGCTCCTCGACCATCACCATCACCGTCACCGACACGAATGGCGGCATGGCGACGGCGTCGTTCACCCTGACCGTGAACCCCACCGGTTCACTGCCGCTGCTCACGGCGGTGAACTACGACCCGGCGAGAACCGGGCTGAACTTCCGCCTCGTCGCGGTCGCGGGCCAGAGCCACACGGTTGAGTATTCGGACGACTTGCAGGCGCAGATTTGGAATCCGCTGTTCAGCGTGACCAATCCCGCCGGCGTGCTTCACACCAACGACAAGCTGGGCACCAATAACAGCCCGCGCTTCTACCGCGTGCGGCAGGAAATGTCGCCTTGAGCACCGGGGGTGTTCCTTCGCGCTTCTCACCTCACTCCCCGCACCACCAAGCCATTTTCCGCTTTGCACTTTCCGATTTGTCCCCATTATTTGCGCCGTGTATTTTCCTAAAGTCAGTCTCATCGGCGTCGGGCTGCTTGGCGGCTCGCTGGGGCTGGCCTTGAAGAAGCGCAAGCTCGCCGCGCGCGTCGAGGGCTACGTGCGCCGCGACGCGAGCATCGCCGAGTGCGAGGCGCTCGGCGTCGTGGACAAGGCCTCGCGCGACCTTGCCGCCGTGGTGCGCGACGCCGACCTCGTCATCTTCTGCACGCCACTGGCGCAGATGCGCGAACTGGCGGTTCAGGCCGTGCCGCACTTCAAGCGCGACGTGCTCGTGACCGACGTGGGCAGCGTGAAGGCCAGCGTCGTGGCCGACCTCGAAGCGCCCATTGCGCGGGCGGGCGGCGTCTTCATCGGCAGCCATCCGATGGCCGGCTCCGAGCAGGCCGGGCCAAAGGCGGCGCGGGCGGACCTGTTTGAAAACGCCGTGTGCGTGCTCACGCCCAACGCGCGCGGCACCCCGGCGGCGCTCCAGCAACTGGAAGAATTCTGGCAGGCTCTCGGCGCGCGCACGCTGCGGCTCTCGCCGGAAATCCACGATGACCTCGTGGCGCGGTGCAGCCACCTGCCGCACACCGTCGCCGCCGAACTGGCGAACTACGTTTTAAGCCCCGCGCATCCCAAGGAGCAGGCGATGCTCTGCGCGGCGGGCTTCCGCGACACCACGCGCATCGCCAGCGGCTCGACGGAGATGTGGCGCGACATCGCCATGGCCAACCGCGAGAAGCTCGCGCGCGTGCTCGGCGTGTTCATCGAGGATTTGCAGGAGCTCCAGCTTGCGCTCGAACGCGGCGACGCGAACGCCATCACGGAATTTTTTGAAACCGCCAAGCAGCGCCGCGACAACTGGCTCGGAACCAGTGGAACTTCGCCAGAATGATTTTTAGCCACGGATGAAACACGGATTGAACACAGATTTTTTCCAGAAACCTTGGGGCAGGAACTCGCAGCTTTCCCCATCTGTGTTTCATCTGTGTTTCATCTGTGGCTAAATGATCCCGTGGCCCTTCCCGACCTCATCGAAATCGTCCCGCTGACCGCGCCGGTGCGCGCGGAAATCACCGTGCCCGGCTCCAAGAGCATCACCAACCGCGCGCTCATCCTCGCCGCGCTGGCCGAGGGCGAGACGACGTTGCGCGGCGCGCTCTGGAGCGAGGACACGCAGGTGATGGTCGAGTGCCTTCAGGAACTCGGCTTCATGGTCAACGCCGCACCCGACGCGGACGAGCCGTGCAACCGCACCATCACGGTCTATGGGCTCGGGGGCAAAGTGCCGCGCGGCGGAACGGAGGCGCAACCGCTGGAATTGTTCGTGGGCAACGCGGGCACGGCGGCGCGGTTCCTCGCGGCGTTTGTGTGTCTCGGCGAGGGCGTGTATCGCCTGCACGGCGTGCTGCGGATGCACGAGCGCCCGCAGGCGGCGCTGTTCGCGGCGCTGCGTGAGCTGGGCTACCGCGTCGAGAGCGAGAAGGGAAATGATAAACTGCCGGTGAGAATTTGGGGTGGTAGGGCGGGCAGTCCTCTGCCCGCCGGTGCGCCGGTTGCAACCGAACGGCGCGCACGGAGTGACGCGCCCTACCAGCGCTGCAAGGTCAGCATCGAGGAAAGCTCGCAGTTCGCCAGCGCGCTGCTGCTGTGCGCGAAAACCGGCGGCTGGCAGGTGGAAATCACCGGGGCGGACGAGGAGGAAATGCCGTATGTGACAATGACCTCGGAGATGGTGAAGGTGTTTCCCGCAAAGGGCGGCGAGTTTCAAATCGAGCCGGATGCGTCGAGCGGGAGTTATTTTTGGGGGATTGGCTGGCTGTTTCTGATTAAGAAAAATCTTTTCGACAAAAAAGAGACTCCAAGAGTGACGTGGGGAGAGTTTTCTCGTGTAGTTGCGGCTTACGAGCGGGGGGAACCCTTGGATCCTACGTTCTTGTCTGTAGTTGTGAAAAATTGGCCTACATCAGGTTGGCAAATAGACCAAGATTTCTCGGATGTCTTATATTCGCTGCCGGAATCTTTTGATGTTGTCTCTCGTCGGGATGATCTCGGTGACAGTGTTATGACGGGTATTGTGTTGGCACCATTTCTACCGAGTATGTCTAGGTTTGCAGTGTTCCGACGACTGCGGCTTCCTTTGTTTATTCGGAAGCAAAGTTTTTCAGAATTGGGCCGCCTGCGCGTCCAGGAGTGCGAGCGCGTCGTCGCGTTGCGGACAGAGTTGACCAAGTGCGGCGCGAAGGTGGTCGAGGAGGGCGACACGCTGACGGTTTATCCGTCGCCGCTCCACGGCGCGGAAATCGAGACCTACAACGACCATCGCATGGCGATGTGCTTCGCCGTTCTCGGCTTGAAAGTGCCGGGCATCAAAATCAAGAATCCCGCCTGCGTGAAAAAGACGTTCCCGAATTTTTTCCAAAAGCTCGCCGCCGCGCCGCCGCACGGCCTGGGCGCGGAAATCCGCGACGGGCACACGGGGCGGAAGCTGGGCATGGATGAATTGTTCGCGGAGTGAAGAATGTTTTCAGGTTTTCAAGTTGTCAGGCTGTCAAGCGCTCCCGACACTCGCGCGCGGCGCTTGAAAACTTGAAACCTGACAACCTGACAACCTTGAAACCACCCATCGTCATCGCCATTGACGGCACGAGCGCCAGCGGCAAGAGCACCAACGCCCGGCTCGTCGCCAAGGCGCTCGGCTACGTCTACGTGGACACCGGCGCGATGTATCGCACGCTGGCGTGGCATTGCCTGCAAAAGCGCGTGGACGTGAACGACGCCAAGGCCGTCGCCGCCGCCTGCCGCGCGTGGAAGACCAAGCTCGTCTGCGTGGACGGCGAGTTCCGCCAGACGCGCCTGCTGGTGAACAGTTATTATCCCGACAAGGAAATCCGCACCGCCGAGACGAGCGCCGCCGTGCCGCACGTCGCCGCCGTGCCGAAGGTGCGCGACTGGATGAAGAAGAAACAGCGTGAGTGCCTCCAGTTTGGCAACCTCGTGATGGAAGGCCGCGACATCGGCTCAAATGTTTTCCCGGAGACGGACTTCAAGTTTTACATGGACGCCGCGCTCGCCGAGCGCACGAAGCGCCGCGCGGCGGACGGCGTGAGGGAGGACTTGGCGAAGCGCGACCAGCGCGACAGCCAGCGCGCCGCCGCGCCGCTCATGGTGCCGCTGGGCGCGACGGTCATCAACAATTCCGGCCAGACCCCGGCGCAAAGCAGTGGCCTCATCATTGCCGAGGTGCGGCGCAAGCTCGCGGCCCGCGCCAAGGCCGCCGCCCGCCATGGCTGAACCTGCGCCAGCCGGAAGTCCGCCGCAAGTGCCGAAACCGGGCCGCGCGCGCATGGGCGCGAGCTATTTCATCGGCTGGAGCCTGTTCCGCGCGATGTATTGGCTGTATTTCCGCCGGCGCATTTTCAACGCCGAGCGCGTGCCGCGCGAAGGCCCGGTGATTCTCGCCTCGAACCACGCGAGCTTTCTCGACCCGCCGCTCGTCGGTTCGTCGCTGCCGCGTCCGATCAACTACCTCGCGCGCGAAACGCTCTTCCGCTTTCCCGTCGTTGGCTGGATTCTGCGCTCGTGGAATTCAGTGCCGGTGGATCGCGACGGCGGCGGGGCGGCGGGCCTGCGGGCAATCCTTGACCGGCTGCTCGCGGGCGGCGGCATCATTTTGTTTCCCGAAGGCACGCGCACGCGTGACGGAAAATTGCAGCCGGCGCGCTCCGGCATCGGACTGACGGTGATCAAATCCACCGCGCCCGTGGTGCCGGTGCGGGTCTTCGGCACGTTCGAGGCCTACGGACGGCACATGAAATTCCCGTGCCCGCGCCGCGTGGTGGTGAAGTTCGGCCAGCCGATGGATTTTGCGACGCTGCGGACGGAGGCCAAGACGTGCGCCAAGCCGCGCCTGAAACATATTTACCAGCAGGTGGCCGATGAAATCATGGCGGAGATTGCGAAGCTGGAACCGCACGAAGACAGCGGTTCGTAACCAGTGGGAGAATCACTTCGCGGACGAGCCGACGGCCTGGCGCAAATTCTCGAATCCATGCTCCGCCAGTTTTTGCCGCAAACCCCGAACGATTTGCCGCACCACGCCCGGCCCTTCATAGACCAAGCCGGTGTAAATCTGCACAAGCGTCGCCCCGGCGGCGATTTTCTCCCACGCATCGTCCGCGGTGAAAATGCCGCCGACGCCGATGATGGGCAGCGCGCCGCGTGTCTGGCGGTGCAGGTGGCGGATGATTTCGGTGCTGCGGGAGCGGAGCGGACGTCCGCTCAAGCCACCGGTCTCGGCGTAAATGCGGCGAAGGTTTTCGTCAGTTGCATCCGGGCGAGTGATGGTCGTGTTCGTGGCGACAATGCCGGCGATGCGGCGCGGTGTGACCAGTTCCAAAATCTCATCGAGCGCCTCGAACGAAAGATCGGGCGCGACTTTTACCAGAATGGGCTTGGGGGAGTGTTGAGTTTTGAATTTTGAATTTTGAGTTGAAGACGCGGAACTTTGGGCCGCGTTCACCTCCTGCAACGCAGCGAGGATTTCATCCAGCGCCGCCTTGTCCTGAAGCTGGCGCAGGTTCGGCGTGTTGGGCGAACTGACGTTGACGACGAAGAAGTCGGCGTGCTCGCGGAGCACGCGGAAGGAGTTCGCATAGTCCTCGGCGGCTTTTTCGAGCGGCGTGATTTTGGATTTGCCGAGGTTGATGCCGACGGGATGGCGCGGCCAGCGATCCAGCATTTTCCATTCGGCGAGTTTGGCGGCCATCGCCTCCGCGCCGGCGTTGTTGAAGCCCATGCGGTTGATGAGCGCCTCGTTCGCCACGGCGCGGAACATCCGCGGCGCGGGATTGCCCGGCTGCGCGTGCCACGTCACGCCGCCGAGTTCGCTGAAGCCGAAGCCAAGCGCCGGCCAGATGGGCGCGGCGGCGGCGTGCTTGTCCATGCCCGCCGCGAGGCCGACAGGATTTGGAAATTTCAATCCGAAGACTTCCACAGGCAGCTCCGGCGAGCCGCAAAATGCCGCGACAGCGTCGCGGAGGAATTCGTGCCGGCTGGCCCGGCCCAGCGCGGCGAGGGTGCGGTTGTGAATCTCCTCCGAATCTTGGGAGAAGAGCACGGGACGGATGACATCGCGGTAAAACCAACTCATGCGCGCCCCTTCATACGGCGAAGTGGCGCGACAGTGAAGCGGGAAAGTTTTCCCTCGGAAAAAATTTTACGGTGGCGTGAGAAAAATTCAGTAATAGAGCCGCGTCTTGCCCTCCGGCGCGGAACGCGGTGATTTTCACGCCATGACGGACAAGCAAGCGGCATTGGGCGCGCTCCAGCGGCTCCCTGAAAGCGCCCGCTCGACGAGATTGCCGAGGAACTGCGCATCATGGCGGGCATTCCGGCGCGGGCGGGCCGATGCCGCCGCCGGGCGCACCAAGCCCCATCAAGAAGTGGAACAGATGGTCGAGTCCTGGGCCTCGGCATGGGCTTCAAAATAATCTGGACGGACGCGGCGATTGCCGACCTCCGGGACATTTGCTCCTACATCGCCCAGGACGATCCGAGGGCGGCCTTGCGGATGGGATGCAGCCTGCTTGACCACGTGCGGATACTGGCGTCGTTCCCGTTCATTGTCGCCGCTGCCGAGGATGAACCTCGCGGCAAAATCCGTCGCCCGCCGCGTGGCCTCACCGAGCGGCACGCCGAGGCGGAAAATCTTTGGTGTTCGTGGTTGAATTCTATTCGCTTCGAAAAGGGAGAGCGAGCTTCGACGCCCGCTCTCCCGCTGGTTTCCAATCCGTGGCCATGCTCATTCCTTCAGGAACAGTTTCCACTCGGCGACGCCGTGGGCGTTGCGGAGGAGCGCCGTCACCGGGAGTTCCTTTGGCGCACGCGGGACGTTGAGCAGCTTGAGGCCGGCCTCATGCGGGAGACGATCGGCCTTGCGCTGGTTCACTTCCCTCGCGGCCCAGACGAGGTTCTCCCAGGAGTCCGCGCCACCACGCGAGCGGGGCAGCACGTGGTCGAGGCTGCCTTCGTCCGGGCGCAGCAACGCGCCGGTGTATTGGCAGCGGTTGCCGTCGCGCGCGCGGATGCTCTTGGCGCAAAGACGGGGGCGCTTCTTCGGCACCTTGGCGTAGTTCACCGCC
>JACRJY010000111.1 GCA_016235585.1 Verrucomicrobiota bacterium
AAAGGAGGCTTACCAGAAGTGGCACAACGAGCGTTGCGCCGCATTGGGCAAGGTGGATGCAGTTGCGCATCCCGAACAGGCGGAGCAACTGGCTGCCGAGTTTCGCGAAAAGCTGGAGCACCAGCTGGATCAGGGACAGGGCGGGTGCTGGCTCCGCAACTCCGAGGTGTCAGCCATTGTGGAAAATGCGCTGAAGCATTTCGATGGCGACCGCTACCTGCTGGGCAGCTACGTCATCATGCCGAACCATGTTCATGCGCTGGTTCGTCCGGCAATGGAGCACGCGCTGACGGACATTCTGCATTCGTGGAAATCATTCACGGCCAAAGAAGCCAACAAGGTGCTGGGGCGCACCGGCGAGTTCTGGCAGGACGAATCCTTCGATCACATCGTCCGGAACGAACAACAGTTGGACAAAATCGTGCGCTACATTCACGAGAACCCGATCCAGGCACGATTGACGGAGGGCCAGTTTCGCGTGGGCGGCGGGCTGGTGGGACAGGCTTCCAGCCTGTCTGGTGGGGCATCGGAAACAACGGGTGACGCGAAAACAACAGATATATCCACATCCAACCGGACAGGCGGGACACCTGTCCCACAACCACAAAAAGACCGCAAAATCATCCGCTTCGGCCTCGCGGCCATCAAGGGCGTCGGGGAAATCGCGGTGGAAAGCATTCTCAAGGCGCGCGAGGGCGGGAAATTCAAAACACTTTCCGAGCTGTGCGAGCGCGTGGACACCCGCACCGTGAACCGCAAGGCCCTCGAATCCCTCATCAAGTCCGGCGCGTGCGACTGCCTCGGCGAGACGCGCGCCACGCTCTGCGCGCAGATTGACCGCGCGCTGGGCCGCGCCGCCGGCATCGCGCAGGACAAGGCGCGCGGGCAGGTCTCGATGTTCGGGATGCTGGAGGAAAAAGGCGCGGAGATGCCGGAGTCCATCTCCAAGCTCGCCGAGTGGCCGCAGCACGAGCTGCTCGCGCACGAGAAGGAACTGCTCGGCTTCTACGTCACCGGCCATCCGCTCACGCCCTTCGCGCCGATTCTGGAAAAGTATTCCCTGCACAACACCACCGCGCTCGCCACGCTGCCCAGCCGCAGCATGACGCGCCTCGGCGGGATGATAGCCGCCGTGCAGCAGGGCTTCTCCAAAAAATCCAACAAGCCCTACGCAATGCTCACGCTCGAGGATTTGCACGGCTCGGTGCAGGTGCTCTGCATGAACGAGAACTACGACAAATTCCGCGAGTTGCTCGTGGTGAACAAGGCCATCTTCATCCTCGGCGAGGTCAACACGGGCGAGGACAAGCCGAAGATTTTCCCGCAGGAAATCATGGCGCTGGAGGATGCGCCGAAGAAATTCACCCGGCAGGTGCATCTGCGGCTGCACACCGCGCACCTCAAGCCGGAGCAGCTCGACGCCGCGCTCGCGCTCGCGCAGGCGCATCCGGGCCGCTGCCCGCTGTTCCTCTGCCTGATGCAGCCGGGCGGCGCGGTGGTCTTCATCGAGGCGAACGAGCGCTTTGCCGTTGCGCCATCAGGCGCGTTGCAGCAGGCCGCCGACGAGCTGTTTGGCGAGGAGACCTACTACGCCAAGGTGGACACCGCCGCGCCGGAGCGGCAGAAGCGCGCGTGGGAACGCAAGCCGGAGTCCAACGGCGGGGAGGAGTAGGCGATTTTATTCAGCCACGGATTGAACACGGATGAAACACGGAATGGAACCGGGCATGAGGAACAAATGCCTGCCCGATCTTCCAAATTTCCAGGCTTTCAGTTGAAATTCAAATCCGTGTTTCATCCGTGTTCAATCCGTGGCTGAAAAGAAAAAGGCGGCTGACCCGAAGGCCAGCCGCCCCAACCCTGACCCAAAAACTTACGCCTTCTTGTCCCCGGCCCCGGCGGTGCCTTCGAGATGCACCGCCTTGTAGCCGCCGATGGATTTGAAGTAGAGGAGAATGCCGAGATAGAGGATGGCCATCATCGCCGGGATGGCCGAATCGGCGACAAGCGTGCGGCGGTCGCCAGCAATGCTGGCTTCGGCGGCAGCCTTTTGCGATGGAGTGCGCTTGGCGGCTTCGGCTTTTTGCGCCTCGCCAAGTTTTGTGCCATCCAGACCGTGACGCGGCTCGAACGCCAGGAACTTGCTCGGCTTCTCGGCCTTGAACTCGGCGTGGGCGGCGGGGTTGGACTTCTGCAGTTCCTCGCCCGCGAAACGATCCTTTGCATAGCCGAGGCCGGGCGAGCCGATCATGCCGGCGGACAACATCCCGATGCCGCCCATGATGCTGATGGCGATGGCCCCGGTGCGCGGAAAGCGGTCGGAAGCCACCGCGAGCATCGTGGGCCAGAAGAAGGTTTTGCCGACGGCATAGACCGTCAGCGCCAGCAGCGCGCCGCCAAAGCTGGTGATGCCGCTGACAAGGTTGAGGCCGATGCAGGCGAGAACGGCGCAGGAGAGCAAAATCGCGACGGGCGAGAGGCCGATTCGCTTTTCGATGAAGTCCGCACAAAAGCGCAGGGCGAACATCGTGGCCGAGGTGAACACGAAGAGGATTTTGCCCTGTTCGGAAGTGAGGATGTTGCCGGTGATGTTTTGAATCCAGCCGTCGGTGCCAAGCTCGACCGCGCCGACGAGGGCGTGGGCGAGGAAGAGGACAAATAGCAAAACCGAGCCGACGGAGAAGCGGGTGATGACTCCCACCACCACCAGCAACGCACCACCAATGGCGTAGGCCGCCGCGTCCGGCAGGTTGAGCGCACTCTTGAAAAAGAGAACGAGCAGGTAGCAAACAATCGCCGCGCCGAGGAGGCCGACATCCTTGAACATTTCACCGAGGCTCAAGCCTTTCTCCGAGGCTTCTGATTTGGGAAATTTCTGCCCGAAGAACATGATGCCGTATGCCACCGTGGGGATGAGGTAGAGCGCGAGCTGGATTTTCCAGTTCACCTCATACTTGTCGTCCAGCACCCAGCCAAGGATGCCGCCGATGATCAGGCCGGCGGGCCAGCTCGCGTGCAGGATGTTCAAGTAGTGCGTGCGATTGTGCGGGAAGAGCGTCGCCACGAGCGGGTTGGCAACGGCTTCGAGCGTGCCGTTGGCAAACGCGAAGATGAACATGCCCCAGTAGAGCATATCGTAGGCGTTCACCTTGCTCGTCGCGCCAAAGGTCACGAAGGCCGACAGCACGTGCAGCGCAAACGCCACCACGACCAGCTTGCCATAGCCAACCTTGTCGCCGATGACGCCGCCGATGATGATGCCGAAGCAGAAGCCGGAGAAGCCCGCGCCGCCAATCGCGCCGAGCTGCGCGCCGGTGAAGCCAAACTCCGTGCCCCAGTTGTCAAAGATGCCGCCACGGATGGCGAAGCCGACGCCGGCGGCGAGAATCGCCATGAAACCGGCCCAGAGCAGGCGTTTGGCGTTGGGCGCGATGGCCTCGTTCGATATGGTTGAGTCTTCAGTCATAGGTTTGTTTAGGGGTTTGGCGTTTGGGAGGGAAATTGTGTTTCTACAGCGTGAAGGCCGGCAGCTTTACAATCGCGCCGCCTTTCATCGCGGACTGGTGCGCGCAAAGTCCCACGCAGGTCCAGTTGGCGGACTGCTTCGCGTTCGGGAACGGGTCGCGCTGCTCGACGAGAGCCATGGCGAATTCGTTCGCCAGGTGCGGATGCGAGCCGCCGTGCCCGCTACCTTGCGTGAAGCTCAAGTGCGTCTTTTTGCTCGCGTCATAGACGCCGTGCGTCGTGTATTTGGCGATGCTCTTGGGCAGGCGCTTGGCGAAGTCGGGGCACTTGACCGGCTTGGGAATCTTCGGCTCGGGCAACTTCGCCGTGTGCATCACCAGCGGCTGATGCTCGACGAGCGGCCACTCGACGGATTTCTTGTCGCCATACACGTCAATGCTCTCGCGATACTGCCGCGCGGTGTCGAAGAGCGAACGGATAATGCGGGCGTTGACGTCGGTGCCCTTGAACTTGATGTGCGCGGTCTCGACGGCGAAGGGCGAGCCGTAGCATTTCTGAAGCTCCTTGCGCACAGTGCCGCTGCCGAAGCAGCTCACGTATTCGGCCGGCTTGCCGATGAGTCCGGCGACCGGGCCGACGCAGTGCGTGGCATACCACATCGGCGGGAGGCCGGGCCAGTAGTTGGGCCAGCCGTCCATGTCCTGCTGGTGCGAAGCCTGGACGAACTGGAGCTTGCCGAGCTGGCCGTCGTCGAGCAGCTCCTTCATGAAGAGATACTCGCGGGCATACACGACGGTCTCCATCATCATGTATTTGAGGCCGGTTTTCTTCACCAGCTCCACGATTTTCTTGCAATCGGCGATGTTCGTGGCCATCGGCACGGTGCAGGCGACGTGTTTGCCGGCCTTGAGCGCGGCGATGGACATCCAACCGTGGTCGGGGATGGGGGAATTGATGTGGACCACGTCCACGGCGGGATCCTTGAGCAGCGCGGCGAAGTCCTGGTAGCGCTTCGCGACGCCGAAGTAGTCGCCGATGGCGTTGAGTTTCTTCGCATCGCGCTGGCAGATGGCGTAGCAGGTGGTGTGGGGATGCTTCTGCCAGAGGGGGATGAATTCCGCCCCGAAACCGAGTCCGACAATGGCGACGTTGATTTTCTTTCCGCTCATGCTCAAAGACAAACTGCGATTAACCCGGCGCAGCCGCGCCGCAACGAATCTGGTAACGCGGCGAATGACACCGGCCCCGTCGCGGACTGTCAAGGTTAAGTTCCAGAAAATGCCACGCGTCGTTTTCACGCTCGCAAAACCGGCGGCGCGCGCCTAGAAAGGCGCGGATGATCGAACGGCAGTCCTTCTACGAGCGGCGCGCGGAATTTCGCGCGCGGGAGGGCGGGCGCTTTTACCACCGGCTGCTGAAGAACTATTTCCAGTTCGTCGTGCCGCCCGGCGCGCGCGTGCTGGAAGTCGGCTGCGGCCTGGGCGACCTGCTGGCGGCGGTGCGGCCCGCGCGCGGCGTGGGCGTGGACTTCAGCCCGGCGATGATCGCGCAGGCCCGCGCGCGGCATCCGGGGCTGGAGTTTCATGTCGCCGAAGCGATGGAGTTTTCGGCGGACGAGCCATTTGATTACATCCTGCTTTCGGACTTGGTGAATGATCTGCCGGACGTGCAGGCGCTGCTGGAGCGGCTGCGAAAGTTTTCCCATCCGCGCACGCGGCTGGTGGTGAACTTTTACAACAATCTGTGGCGGCCCATTCTCGGCGCGGCGGAAAAACTCGACTGGAAAGCGCCGACGGAGCTGCAAAACTGGCTTTCGCTTCAGGACATGGACAACCTGCTGCACCTCGCCGGCTGGGAAGTCGTCACCGCCGACACGCGGATGCTCTGGCCGGTCAACACGCCGCTGCTCGCGCCGCTGCTCAACCGCTGGCTCGGCCCGCTCGTGCCGAACTTGTGCCTGACGGTGTGCCTCGTCGCCCGCCCGCGCCCGGCGGTGGTGGCGGAGAAACATTACTCCTGCTCGGTGATCATCCCCGCGCGCAACGAGGCGGGCAACATCGAGGTCGCCGTCCAGCGCACGCCGGAAATGGGCCTTGGCACGGAAATCATTTTCATCGAGGGCCACTCGAAGGATAACACTTGGGAGGAAATCCAGCGCGTCGCCGCCAAGTATCCGCAGCGCAACATCAAAATCCTCAAGCAACAAAGCAAGGGCAAGGGCGGCGCGTGCCGGGAGGCGTTTGCGGCGGCGACGGGCGATTTGCTGTTCATCCTCGACGCCGACCTGACGATGCCGCCGGAGGAACTGCCCAAGTTTTATGAGCTGGCCCGCAGCGGCAAGGCGGACTTCGTCAACGGCTGCCGGCTCGTGTATCCGATGGAGAACGAGGCGATGCAGTTCCTCAACATGATCGCGAACAAATGCTTCGGCATCGCCTTCAGCTGGCTGATGCGCCAGCCCATCAAGGACACGCTCTGCGGCACGAAGGTGCTTTTCCGCGCCGACTACGAGGCCATCGCCCGCAACCGCGCCTACTTCGGCGACTTCGACCCGTTCGGCGATTTCGACCTGCTGTTCGGCGCGGCGAAGCTGAACCTCCGCATCCTCGACCTGCCCATCCGCTACAAGGCGCGCACCTACGGCTCGACGAACATCAACCGCTGGCGGCACGGCTGGCTGTTGTTGCGGATGGTGCTGTTCGCGGCACGGCGGCTGAAGTTCATCTGCTGAACCACGAATCATATTTAGAATAATTCTAAATCTTGACGTTTGACGGCTAATGGCTACCTTGCCGCCATGAAAACGGCTTCGACCCAAGCCCCGCCGGAAAACAACCTGAACGAGCGCCTCGCCCACAGCGGGCTGCGTGTCACGCCCCAGCGCCAGCAGGTGCATGAGGTGCTGCGCGAGAAAATGGATCACCCGACTGCGGATCAGGTTTTTATGCGCGCCAAGGGCAAGATGCCTGAAATCTCCATGGCGACGGTCTACAATTGCCTTGATGCGCTGGTGCAGTGCGGGTTGGTTCGCGAGGTCACGCTCGACCGCGGGGCGACGCGCTACTGCCCGAATATGCAGGATCACTCGCACTTTTACTGCGATGAGTGCGGCAGCGTTTACGACATTCTCCAGACCATCTCGCCCGAGGACGCCGGCATCAAACTCCCGCGCGGCTTTCGGTTGAAGCTGATCGAAACCAACCTCCACGGCCACTGCCCCGACTGCGCGGCGAAGGCGAAGTGAAGCCGGTTTTAGCCACAGATGAACACAGATGAAACACAGATGGGAATGGACTCGGGAATTGCCCGCGCATCACGCGAATGCAGACGATTGAAGTGTGTTCGGCACAAGCCGATGGCATACTCAATCCGCCTCCCATCTGTGTTCATCTGTGGCTAAAAAAAATCTCCCATGAGCGAATCCACCAACACCATCGAAGAGTTCGTCGCGTCCGACTACAAATACGGCTTCGTCACGAACATCGAGTCCGACACCGTCCCCCCGGGCTTGAGCGAGGACACCATCCGTTTTATTTCCGCCAAGAAGAGCGAGCCCACGTGGCTCACGGAGTGGCGGCTGAAGGCCTTCCGCCACTGGCTCACGATGGAGGAGCCGAAGTGGCCGAACGTCCACTACACCCAGCCGGATTACCAAGCCATCAGCTACTACTCCGCGCCCAAGCAGAAGAAGACGCTCAACTCGCTCGACGAGGTTGACCCCGAGTTGCGCAAGACTTTCGACAAGCTCGGCATCTCGCTCAACGAGCAGAAGCGCCTCTCCGGCGTGGCCGTGGACGCCGTTGTGGACAGCGTCTCCGTCGCGACGACCTTCAAAACCGAGCTGGCCAAGCAGGGCATCATCTTCTCCTCCTTCTCCGAGGCCGTCGCCCATCACCCGGAACTCGTGCAGAAGTATCTCGGCTCCGTCGTGCCGCACACGGACAACTTCTACGCCGCACTGAACTCCGCCGTCTTCACCGACGGCTCGTTCTGCTACATCCCCAAGGGCGTCCGCTGCCCGATGGAGCTGTCCACCTACTTCCGCATCGAGGCCGCGAACACCGGGCAATTCGAGCGCACGCTCATCGTCGCGGACGAGGGCGCTTACGTGAGCTACCTCGAAGGCTGCACCGCCCCGATGCGCGACGAAAACCAGCTCCACGCCGCCGTCGTCGAACTCATCGCGATGGAGAGCGCGCAAATCAAATACAGCACCGTCCAGAACTGGTATCCCGGCGACAAGGACGGCAAGGGCGGCATCTACAACTTCGTCACCAAGCGCGGCCTCTGCAAAGGCGCGAACTCGAAGATTTCCTGGACGCAGGTCGAAACCGGCTCCGCCATCACGTGGAAATATCCGAGCTGCATTTTGCTCGGCGACAATTCGCAGGGCGAATTCTACTCCGTCGCGGTGACGAACAACTGCCAGCAGGCCGACACCGGCACGAAGATGATTCACATCGGCAAGAACACCCGCAGCACCATCATCAGCAAGGGCATCAGCGCCGGGCGCGGCCAGAACAGCTATCGCGGCCAGGTGAAAGTGATGAAGGGCGCGGCCAACGCCCGCAACTTCTCGCAGTGCGACTCCCTGCTGCTCGGCGACAAATGCGGCGCGCACACCTTCCCCTACATTGACGTGCAGAACCCGACCGCGCAGGTCGAGCACGAGGCCAGCACGTCGAAGATTGGCGAGGACCAGATTTTCTACCTCAACCAGCGCGGCATCGAGACACAGGACGCCGTGAACATGATTGTGAACGGCTTCTGCAAGGAAGTCTTCCGCGAGCTGCCGATGGAATTTGCCGTCGAAGCGCAGAAGCTCCTCGGCGTGAGTTTGGATGGAAGTGTGGGCTAAGGTTGAGGAAACGACTTCCGATGAAACCATATAAGGTCATCAAGGGGCAAATCGTCAGCGGGACTCGCGAGGATTCCCAGGGGGAAAGGCGTTCCAAGGAATTCCTAGAGAAACTTGCTTCGCCGCCCAACAAGCGGGTTCCGCTCAGTCAACATCACGACATGAGCAAGGAAACGATTGGATACCTTGAGAACTTTCGAGTGGAGGCTGACCCTAACCAAGCTGGTGAGTGGTTCTTGAAGGCAGATGTGTTCTTCACAACCGACAGCATTGATGAAGCGCTCAAAGGTTTCAGTTATTCCCTCACGGAGGTTTTCACAGGAAACCGTGTCAATCCAATCGGTGAACTTCACCTGCCCTTCCCATTCTATAACGACAAGGAATTGATTAAGGAGTTTCTGTCAACTGAGCCTGCGGTCGCAATTGGCAAATGGCACAAGAAGGCTGCCGACGGAGGGACGACGGCGTTAATCATCGCGGTTGCTACGTTCATGCTGAAGCCGGCATGGGAAACCGTTTACAAGGAGTTGGTCGAACCTCACGTTAAGAAACTCGGAGAGCTTATCCCCAAGCTGAAATCAAAGGGCTTATCACCGCACTTTGTTCAGGTCTTGAGACGCCCAACCGGAGAAAAGTTCGGCGTCTACTTCATTCCTCAACACGGGAAAGAAGAATTTTGCCTCTCTCCTGAAAAAATAAAGGCCGGGATTGGTGAACTTGACCGGTTCAGTAAAAGTGACCCTAAGGTTTCGGCCGTTGGGATTCACACGGCCAGAATGTTGTTCGATTCAAAACTCCAGCAATACAGGATCATCCACATTCAGTATGGAGATGGCACGGACGTGAACTTGGTTCACGAACCTTAACAGAGCGAATTTACGGCTAATTTGACTTCAAGAAATGAACCCACCCCTAATCGAAATCACCAACCTCAGCGCCGGCATCAACGGCAAGCAAATCCTCAAGGGCATCAACCTCACCGTCCGCCCCGGCGAAGTCCACGCCATCATGGGACCGAACGGCTCCGGCAAAAGCACGCTCGGCTACGTGCTCGCTGGCCGCAAAGGCTACGACGTGACCGGCGGCTCCGTGACCTACGACGGCAAGGACTTGATTGAGCTGTCGCCCGAGGACCGCGCGCGTGAGGGGCTGTTCCTCGCCTTCCAGTATCCCGTCGAGATTCCCGGCGTGAACAACACCTACTTCCTCCGCGCCGCCTACAACGAGCAGCGCAAGCACCGGAAGCAGGAGGAAGTGGACGCCGTGGACTTCCTCGCCATCGTGCGACAGAAGATGAAGCTGCTCGAACTCCCCGAGGCGATGCTCAAGCGCGCCGTCAACGAGGGCTTCTCCGGCGGCGAGAAGAAGCGTAATGAAATCTTCCAGATGGCCGTGCTCGACCCGAAACTCGCCATCCTCGACGAGACCGATTCCGGCCTGGACATTGACGCGCTGCGCATCGTGGCCGAAGGCGTGAACAAGCTGAAGCGCCCCGACAACGCCACCATCGTCATCACCCACTACCAGCGCCTGCTGAACTACATCGTGCCCGACTTCGTGCACGTGCTTTTCGACGGCCGTCTCATCAAGTCCGGCGGCAAGGAACTCGCGCTGGAGCTGGAGGAAAAGGGCTACGACTGGCTCATCGGCAAGAACGGCAAGTAGCGCCTGGAGCGCCGGTCTCCGACCCGGCGTGAACCGAGTTTTGCAACGCGCCGGGTCGGAGACCGGCGCTCCGAAGAACGACCGTGTCATGACACAAACGAAAATCAAATCAGCCGCCGACCTTGGCGCGCACCTCGCCGCGTGCGAATCCTTCGCCGCGTCCGCCACCGGCCCGGAGTGGCTCCGCACGCTGCGCTGCAATGGCGTCACCCACTTCACGGAACTGGGCTTTCCCACCACGAAGCTCGAAGACTGGATTTACACCCCCGTCACCGGCATCACGAAGCTCGCCTTCAGGCTCGCCGCAACTGCTGACGCCACCGTCACCGCCGAGCAACTCGCCCCCTTCGCCTTCCCCGGCTGGACGGGTTCGCGGCTCGTGTTCGTGAACGGCCACTTCGCGCCTGCGCTTTCGTCGCTGCCAGCACCCCAGCAGGGCGTGACCATCACCAATCTCGCCGCCGCCCTCGCCAGCGGCGACAAGCTCGTCGAAGCCCACCTCGCCCATCACGCCAGCGTGGATGGCAGCGGCTTCTCCGCGTTGAACACCGCGTTCATCGCCGATGGTGCCTTCATCGCCCTCGCGCCGAATGCCGTCGCCGCCGAACCGGTTCACCTGCTCTTCGTCAGTGTCCCCGGCAACGCGGCGAACACCGCGCAGCCGCGCAACCTCATCGTTGCCGGCGCGAACAGCTCGGCGAAAATCGTCGAGCACTACGTCAGCCTCGGCGGCGCGGCGCACTTCACCAATGCCGTCACGGAAATCGTCGTCGGCGAGGGAGCGAACATCGAGCACGCGAAATTTCAGGAGGAGAACCTGGAGGCGTTCCACATCGCCACCGTGCAGGCCACGCTTGCGCGCGACAGCCGGTTCCTCTCGCACAGCATCAGCACCGGCGCGCGGCTGGCGCGGCACAACATCAACCTCGTCATGACCGGCCAGGGCGTGGATTGCGTGATGAACGGCCTCTACGCCGTCGGCGGCAAACAGCTCGTGGACCATCACACCATCGCCGACCACGCGCAGCCGCACTGCGGCAGCCACGAGTTTTACCACGGCATCCTCGGCGGCAACTCGCGCGGTGTGTTCAATGGAAAAATCTTCGTCCGCAAGGACGCGCAGAAGACCGACGCCAAGCAGACCAGCCGCAACCTCTTGCTCACCGACACCGCGACGGTGAATTCCAAGCCGCAGCTTGAAATCCTCGCCGACGACGTGAAGTGCACGCACGGCGCGACCGTGGGCCAGCTCAACGACGAGGCGCTCTTCTACTGTCGCACGCGGGGCATCGCCGAGGTGAACGCGCGCCGCCTGCTCACGCACGCCTTCGCCAGCGAAATCGTGAACCGCATCACCGTCGAGCCGGTGCGCGAGCATCTGGAGCAGGTGCTCTGGGCGCGGCTGGAGGAGTTGATTGAGAAGAAGTGACGGTTGCCAACTAGCGTGCTAAAAAAGCCTCGTCCTATGCCGAGTTCAAAATCAGCCAAATTAACGACCTTTGCCGACTACAAGCCGGATGGGCGCAACTGGATTACGCTGGCCACGGGCGAATACTACCCCGACATCCTCAAAGACGCTTGTGAACTCTATAAGCCGGTTCTTGTTCTGTTCGGTCAACTGTTGCGGTCTTCGGAATCTTCTGCGCGGCTTTTCATACAGATTGCCGAGCAAACCGACGGCTGGATGCGCGTTCAACTGGCCCGCGTGTTTCGCAAATACGTCAGCCCTGAAACACCGGTTGAGATGCTGAAGCAGAAGTCGAAGGCCGCGAGAATCTGCGAGGAGTTCGGCTCCGGATTTCGTCGTATCAATGAAGTTCAGGCCGCCTTCGCATTGCGCTCGGTGCCGGATGAAGCACTCTGCGCGCTGCTGTGGGAATACAAAGACCGCGGCAAGAAGGGCTACGACCTCACCGAGCGATTCTTTGCCATGTTCCGCGAGACATTCCCTGACCTTCCGCTTTCCGGGCCGGAGCGCGCCGGGAAGGATATCTTGCTTGGCGAAATCTTTCCCAACTATCCGAAACCTGACCGGCCTGTGGATTTTATCATTCGTGACCCGGCAAAAGGCGATGTGCTCGCTGTAGGGCTGGCGCGTTATGACGGCGACCGGGGCGGCGCGCAGGAGGACGACCGCACCGGCGGGTATCGCAACTGCGCCGATGAAATTCTTGGCTACGCGCGCAAGCACGGGCTACGCACCAAAGTCGTCTTCATCAACGACGGCCCCGGCTTGCTGCTCGGCTCGATGTGGGACGATTACGCCGCGCTCGAACGCAGCCACAAGGGCCGCATCCTCGTGGCGACGCTGCGCATGGTTCCCGTGCGGCTCACTCGCCAATGGCTCGCGTCCTGATATGGCCACCGGCATTCCAAATTCCAACGGCAGCAACGGGCGTGCGAACAGCCGGGCCAGCGAACCGGGTATCGTCAAGTTGAGCTACCCTGGAAAGAGGCTCGCCTCCGAAATTCTCGCTACACGGCCCGCGCAACTTTCCATCGCCTGGGAAGGCGACTCCGCAAGAAATGGCAATGCGCTTTACTACGGTGAAAACCTCGCCGTTCTCGCCGCGCTTCTGCGTGAGCCGCGCGTGCGCGGGAAAGTCCGGCTCATCTACATTGACCCGCCCTACGCCACGCGCAGCGTCTTCCAATCGCGCAAGCAAGCCGACGCCTATCACGACTTGCTCGGCGGTCCCGACTATCTCGAATTCCTCCGCGAACGCCTCATTCTCCTCCGCGAACTGCTCGCCGATGACGGCAGCATCTACGTTCATCTCGATGAAAACATGGCCTTCCAGGCCAAGGTGCTCATGGACGAGGTTTTCGGCCCGTCAAACTTCCGCAACTGGCTGACGCGTAAAAAGTGCAACCCCAAGAACTACACGCGCAAGACTTACGGCAACGTCGCTGACTACATCCTCTTCTACACCAAGACCGACAACTACGTCTGGCACCGTCCCGTGGAGGCATGGACGGACGAGCGCGCCGCACGGGAATACACCTACGCCGAGGCAGGCACGGGAAGGCGTTTCAAAAAAGTCCCCGTCCATGCGCCTGGCGTCCGCAATGGCGAAACTGGCAAGACTTGGCGCGGCGTGAATCCGCCGCCGGGGAAACACTGGCAGTATCCGCCCCGCACGCTCGATGAGATGGACGCGCGCGGCGAAATCTACTGGTCTCCAACCGGAAATCCGCGCCGCAAGATTTACCTCGACCAAAGCGTCGGCATTCCCGTGCAGGACATTTGGATGGGCTTCCGCGATGCGCACAATCAAAACATCCGCATCACAGGCTATCCGACGGAGAAAAACCCCGCGCTGCTGGCCCGCATCATCGCAGCATCGTCCGACCCCGGCGATCTGGTGCTTGATTGCTTCTGCGGCTCTGGCACTACGCTTGAAGCTGCCCATCGTCTCAGTCGCCACTGGCTTGGCGTGGATCAGAGCCCCGAAGCCATCCGCACCACTCTCGCCCGCTTTGCCAAAGGCGTGGAGCCAATGGGCGACTTTGTCCGACGGATGGAGCGCGACGACGCGAAGCAAAGTGATGAAGAGATGCTGCCTTTGCTTGACCTCGAAAGTCCGTCCAGCAAACCGAGTCAAGCTATTGAGGCGCACGAGCCAATCACCGATTTCACATTTCACGTCGCTGCCGACGTGCGAAGCGCGGATATCATGAAAGGCTGGCCTCCCTGCAATTCCACCGCTGGCTCTCTGCTTGCTGCGGACGAATCCAACCTCGACACTGCGGTTCTTCGAGAGGAACCGACTTCATCACCCACAATGGCCGTCAAGCCACGTCACTCGGTCAGTTACCTCGCCAAGAAGCGGCGGGCCTCGTCAGCGAGCGACGGCAAGCCTCCCTTGGCGCAGACAAAGCGCAAGAATAGTCGCCGGGCCAAGCGAGGCCACATTGGTTAATTGAACGACTGAAAGCCATGTCCGACGACCTTAACGACCTTTATCAGGAAGTCATTCTGGAGCACGCGAAAAGCCCGCGGAACTTCAAGGTGCTGCCCGACGCCAACCGCGTCGCGCACGGCACCAACCCGCTCTGCGGCGACAACTACACCGTCTATCTCGTCATGGACGGCGACGTGGTGCGGGACGCGAGCTTCCAAGGCTCCGGCTGCGCCATCTCGAAGGCGTCGGCGTCGCTGCTCACCAGCACCATCAAG
>JACRJY010000115.1 GCA_016235585.1 Verrucomicrobiota bacterium
CGGCCTCTGGGGCATGGGGCAGATGATGTTCACCAAATACATCATCGTGGTGGACGACGACGTGGACGTTCACAACACCAGCGAAGTCCTCTTCCGCCTCTGCGCCAACACCGACCCGCAACGCGACAGCATCTTCACCAAAGGCCCGTCCGACGTGCTCGACCACGCGACGAGCGAAATCGCCAGCGGCAGCAAACTCGGCATAGACGCGACGAAGAAAATTCCGGGCGAAGTTTTCAAACGCCCCTGGCCGCCGCTGATCAAAATGGACGAAGCGGTGAAACAAAAGGTCAGCCAACTCTTTGAACGCTGATGAACGGCACAGAACCAATCCTCTCCGTCGCGTTCTTTCGCACCGGTTCCGGCAATGAACCAGTCCGCGAATGGCTCAGGTCATTGCCGCGCGAGGAGCGCCGTCTCATCGGCGAAGACCTCAAGACGGTGCAATTCGGCTGGCCGCTGGGAATGCCGCTGGTGCGCAAACTCGACAAGGGCTTGTGGGAAGTCCGCTCGCGCCTGCCGGATCGCATCGCGCGAGTCATCTTCACGAGCGGCGAAGGCCGGATGGTTCTCCTCCACGGCTTCATCAAGAAATCGCAGAGGACTCCGCAGGAAGATTTGGAACTGGCGAAAACGCGGCTGCGCATGTTACTTTAAGCCCATGAAAGAACAGCACATCGGCTCGGACTTCGACGGTTTCCTGCAAAAGGAGGGTCTGCTCGCGGAGTGCGAGGCCGGCGCGCTCAAGCGTGTGGTCGCATGGCAGCTCGAACGCGAGATGAAGCGCCGCCGCATCTCCCGCGCGAAGCTCGCCAGCCGCATGAAGACCGACCCGGCCACCCTCGACCGGCTGTTCGCGCCCGACCAGTCCTCCGTTACGCTCCAACTTCTGGAACAGGTCGCCCTGGCCCTCGGTCGCAAGCTCAAGGTTGAACTGGCTTGAGCCGCTGCGCCAACACCGACCCGCAACGCGACAGCATCTTCACCAAAGGCCCGTCCGACGTGCTCGACCACGCCACCAGCGAAATCGCCAGCGGCAGCAAGCTCGGCATTGACGCGACGAAGAAAATCCCGGGCGAAGGCTTCAAACGCCCCTGGCCGCCGCTCATCAAGATGGATGCGGCGGTGAAGGCGAAGGTGGAGAAACTTTTTGGAAACCCAAGGCTGTGATTCCATGGTCAGTCAATGTTGGCGTAAGTTTTACGGCGCGATCCTTCTTCAAGGACAAAATAGACCTACGCGACACGGCGCTCATGCTTGGCCGAATGAACCAAGCATCTGTATTGCGGACTTGTGCTCAATTGGGTGCGCTGAATGACACGTTAATTCGCTTTAGTGGTGGCTGGCACAGCGTCGCTGGACGCAGCTTAGTTCCAGAACTGGCTCGGCTCATTTTCCCCGTAAGCCCTCGCTCGCAAAGACGAGTGTTAGAGGTCTGTGCAGACCCTGATTTTGTTGCTCCTTTTATTGACTTCGCGATTGCAGGTCTCATGGGCTTGGCTTGTCGCTATTGCCCTCGCACGGGAGGGCAAGACCTCATCAAGGACTTGAAACGGCGCGAGAATTCGACGCGCATCCTGCTTCAGCTTCAGGAGAGCACCGTTCCTTCGGAGGAACTGTTGCTTGCGCTAAAAACAGGCCAGTTTGAAGCTGTGTTTCCCAAATTGACCCGCAGCATTTTAGCCGCAGTGAGCCATCAAAACGATTGGGTCAAAGACCTCGGTCGGTTGCATCTTCTGACGTCAATTACTGAAATCAGTGAATCATTTGCTGCGCGTTCCAATTTCAAGAGTGTGGCTGGTTGGTTTTTGCAGCGCATGGGGATTTCGCCGGAGGAGTATCAAGCATTAAGCCACATCTTTCTCGCATACGCATTCAATGACTTGATCAACTCTGGCTCAATGTTCCAAGACTTCTTGGCCGTAAGCGCCAAGAAGTTTGATTTCTTCCGGCTCGTTATCACGAGTCCTGAAAGCGTCATCGCACAAGCCGAGCCCCAAACCATCGAAGAAGCTTTGTTCGGACCGTTACCGCTCTGGGTGCGCCCAGTCCTCCACGACGGAAAGGAATTCTACATCTCGTCTCGTGGATGGCTTTTCAACAAACTTTTGCGCGGCTTTCCATATTTGATTCTTGAAACTGAACGAGCCCGACTCGGTAGAGACCTTACCAAAGACGAAGTGGATGGGATGAGGGGAGAATTCGGTCTGATTTTCGAAGGTTACATCTGCTGGCTTTTCAAACAATGGTTTCAGGGGGCGAATGTCGGAATAATCTCTCCCTACTATGTGAAAACTGCAGCCGGGCATTGGCGAGAAAAAGATTTTTTGTTAGTCCATGACGGGATTGGCTATCCATTTGAGATCAAAGCCCTCGTGCCGCCGTTAGGGCTTCGTCAAACCGGCGACTTAGATGGTTGGCTGAAATATTTCAGCCACATTGCCGACCAATCTGTCGAGGCGGCTGAAGCACTTGTAACCGGAAGGGGGTTCTATGCGGACAAATCGACTAAAATCCAAAACGTGCAGAAAGCCTATCCGTGCGGAGTGACATTTGAAGCAACTCCGTTTCGCCAGCCTATCGTTTTACCATTTGAGGCTGCGCTATCAGCAAAACTTGGACGCAATGTCTTCGCTGAATCGAACGGCGTCGGCCCACTCCAACTATTCGACGTGGAAACACTGGAATCTTGGGACGAATTCTTCTCTCTTCCCGCAGAAACCAGTCAATTATTCGCTCTTCTGCGCCAAAGGGCAGAAAGCGTTGTTCATCGCTATTCCAGTTTCGGGCGAATGGGACGCTCTCCGATTACGTCGGACGCTTCGCAGGGGATTCTGGAGAGAGCTACTGAAAGGGCGAAAGAAACAATCTTGGCCAAAGCCAACGAAATCTCTGCTCAAGTTCCCTTACCCGAGCATCTCCAGGCATTCGGTCCACAACTGCGGACTGTCGGAGGACCGTGGGAACGGCACGAAACTTAATTCAACCTTTCCCATCCGTCCCCGCCCGCGCCCACAACGAACATTTGTTGCATATGCAACAAATGTTTGCACAGGGCTATTCGGGTTTGAACGTGCGCAGGTGCCGACTGGCGTCCCGGAGCACTTCCACCCGCCGCCGCCATGCCTGTTGCCCCAGGTAATCGGACGGCAGTATTCGGCCCGGCAGCAGCGGATCGTTCGTCACCGCCTCCAGCCACGCCTCGCGCTCCGCCGCTGCCCAGCGCAGCAACGCCTTCGCCGCCGCGTCGTTCCGCAACGCGCCGCCCGGTCGCTCGCCGAGGATTTTCAGATGCCGGGCATAGCGGCGGTTGATGCGCTTGAAGTCCCACGCGCCCGCGACGATTTCCGCCTCTGCGCCGACATCGACCCGCAACGCGACAGCATTTTCACCAAAGGCCCGTCCGACGTGCTCGACCACGCCACCAGCGAAATCGCCAGCGGCAGCAAACTCGGCCTTGATGCGACGAAGATAATTCCGAGCGAAGGCTTCAAACGCCCTGGCGCCGCTCATCAAGATGGATGCTGCGGTGAAGGCGAAAGTGGAAAATCTTTTCAACCCGTAGCAGCCGACGTGAGGAAGATCAAACTTGGTTGATCTGGACAGCGCTACAAGGCGGGCAAGGCGTTTGGGTGTTCAGTCAGATGTAGGCGAGCCTTCACTGGGTTCGTAGCCAAGAAGCCCTTTCAGCGCCCCACCAATTTCCGTTGGCGCGGGCCGGGTTATGATTGGCGTGTCGAGTTCATTTATGATCGTGCTCGATGCCGCAGGCGTGCTGCCATGAGTGGATGATGTGGTCCACGATCCCGGGCACGCCCACACCGTGTTTCACCTGTGCGAACACAAAGGGACCGGGGCCGCGCATCTTCTTTGTGTCGCGTTCCATCACGCCAAGATCGGCACCGACGGCGGCCGCGAGGTCGGTCTTGTTGATGACAAGGAGGTCGCTTTGGGTGATGCCGGGGCCGCCCTTGCGCGGAATCTTGTCGCCGCCAGAAACGTCGATTACCTGGATCGTGAAGTCCGCGAGCTCGCGGCTGAAGCACGCGGCCAGATTGTCGCCGCCGGATTCGATGAGCAGGAGGTCGGGATGAAACTCGCGGTGCAGTTCTTCGAGCGCGAGCAGGTTGGCTGAAATGTCCTCGCGGATCGCCGCGTGAGGGCAGCCGCCGGTCTCCACGGCGCGGATGCGTAAGGCATCGAGCGCGTCGTTACGGACGAGAAACTCGCCGTCCTCCTTGGTGAAAATGTCGTTGGTTACAACGGCGATGTTCAGCTTTTCGCGGAGCGCCTTGCAGAGTTGGAGCATCAACGCTGTCTTGCCGCTGCCCACCGGGCCACCCACGCCGACGGTGAAGGCGCGCTTGGTGAAGTCACGGTCAAGCGGCTGGTCGCGGTCGTGGAAATGGCCGGGATGATCCAGGTGCTCGTGCGTGTGGCCGTGGCCGCCATGCGAATCGAAGTGGAGAAGCAGGCTGGTCTTCATGTTCGTGGAGCTTGTCGTTCAGCTTTGGAAAAGTCGCGAGTAGAGCCGGTCTTGTGCGCCCTGCCAGAGTTCAAGCAGCGGCGCGGTTTGCGACAGGTCGTCCACGCCAAGGTGCTCACACCGAGCGAGAATCTCCTGCGCGCGGAGCGAGAGGCGGTGCTGCAACGTCTGTGCCTCAAGCGGGCCGACAATGTTCAGCCGCACTGCGCTCGCGGTGAGGCCGCGAAGGTGGTTGAAGAAGAAAAGTTGCGCCGCCGACTCGCGACTGACTTCGAGCAGCCTCGTCACCGCGCCGAAGACGGGTGCGAAATGACCGCACGGCGGTTGGAGCGATGGCGTGGCGAAGATGCGCTCCGCCGAAGCCACGAGCGCGCGGCCCTGCAACCGGCTCGCGCGATTGGCGACGTGGTTCGTGGTGAAGGCGTCGCAGAGGCGGTCGAGTTCGGGGAGTTTTTCCGGCTCGCGATGGGCGGCGGTCATGAACGGGAGCGCATTGTGTCCGAGTTGCTGGAGGCTGGCCTCGACGAAGGCGGCGAGTTCGGTGCGGTTGCGAACTTCATGGTGCTGCCACGCCGCCTCGAGTCCCGCAGAGTGCGCGAAGCCGCCGGTGGGAAACGCGGAGTCGGCAAGCTGCCAGAGCAGCCAGTCGTGGCGCTGGTCGCCGCTCCTCTCATTAGCACCCGGCTTTAGCCGGGTGTTTGCGGGCAGGGGAGTATCCCCAGCCGCTTCAGCGGCTTTTGCCCCCTCGCCCGAAGCCGTTGAAACGGCTCCGTGACCGCTCCGACGCCCAACACCGGGCTGAAGCCCGGTGCTAATGAGAGGCTGAACAGGCCGGACTTGGGAGGAATGATTTGAATCTCTCGCGCTCATTTCAAAACAACTGGTAGCGCTGCGCCAGCGGCAGAACTTTTGCCGGCGCACACACGAGTGCCTCGCCGTCGGCGGTCACGGTGTAGGTCTCCGGGTCCACGGTGATGTGCGGCGTGGCGTCGTTCCATTTCAAATCCTTTTTGCTGAGCGCGCGGCAGCCGCGCACGGCTTCAATGCGCTTGGTGAGGCCGTAACTTTCGGCAACGCCCTTCTCCTTGCAAAGCTGGCTCACGAACGCGAACGAGATCGGCCCCGGCGCGTGTCCGAACGCGCCGAACATCGGGCGCATGAAGACGGGCTGCGGCGTGGGGATGCTCGCATTCGGGTCGCCCATTTGCGCCCAAGCGATGACGCCGCCCTTGATGACCAGCTCCGGCTTCGCGCCAAAGAACGCCGGCTTCCACAGCACGAGGTCGGCGAGTTTGCCGACTTCGACCGAGCCGATGACGTGCGCCATGCCGTGGGCGAGCGCGGGGTTGATGGTGTATTTGGAGAGGTAGCGCTTGATGCGGAGGTTGTCGTTCGCACCGGACTCGCCGGGCAGGCGACCACGCTGCTGCTTCATCTTGTCGGCGGTCTGCCACGTGCGCGTGATGACTTCGCCGATGCGGCCCATCGCCTGCGAATCGCTGCTCATCATGCTGATGGCGCCGAGGTCGTGGAGAATGTCCTCCGCCGCGATGGTCTCGCCCCGGATGCGGCTCTCGGCGAAGGCGACATCCTCCGGCAGGTTCGGGTCGAGGTGATGGCAGACCATGAGCATGTCGAGATGCTCATCAATCGTGTTCACCGTGTAGGGCTTGGTGGGGTTGGTCGAACTCGGCAGCACGTTGGCCTCGCCGCAAACCTTGATGATGTCCGGCGCGTGTCCGCCACCCGCGCCCTCGGAGTGATACGTGTGAATGGTGCGACCGCCGATGGCCGCGATGGTCGCCTCGACGAAGCCGGACTCGTTCAATGTGTCCGTGTGAATCGTCACCTGGATGTCGTGCTTGTCGGCAATCTTCAGGCAGCAATCAATCGCGGCCGGCGTCGTGCCCCAGTCCTCGTGGAGCTTGAGGCCGATGGCGCCGCCGAGAATCTGGTCCGCCAACCCGGCGGGCAGCGCGGTGTTGCCTTTGCCGGTGAAACCAAAGTTCAGCGGCAACGCATCCGTCGCCTGCAGCATCGAGCGAAGATAAAACGCACTCGGCGTGCAGGTCGTCGCGCAGGTGCCCGTCGCGGGGCCGGTGCCGCCGCCAACCATTGTGGTGAGTCCGGCGGCGATGGCTTCGTGAGCCTGCTGCGGACAGATGAAATGGATGTGCGTGTCGAGCCCGCCCGCGGTGAGGATGCAGCCTTCACCTGCGATGACTTCGGTGGTGACGCCGACAATCATGCCAGGCGTGACGCCGGCCATCACGTCGGGATTGCCCGCCTTGCCGATGCCGGCGATGAGGCCGTGCTTGGTGCCAATGTCAGCCTTGAAGATGCCCGTGTAGTCCACGACGAGCGCGTTGGTGATGACGCAATCGAGCGCATCCGCCTGCGAGACGCCGGCGGCCTGGCCCATGCCTTCGCGGATGGTTTTGCCGCCGCCAAATTTGCACTCGTCGCCGTAGGTCGTGAAATCCCTCTCTACTTCAAGCACGAGCGAGGTGTCGCCGAGGCGAACCTTGTCGCCCGTGGTGGGGCCGAACATATCGGCGTAGTGCTGGCGTTTGATTTGGTGCGACATCTCAAGGCTCCTGATGGGCAAAACCGCCGGCCTTCACGTTCGCGAGCGCGGCCTGCAGATTTTCCGGCGACACCGGGCCGCTGGCGAGGTTGTTGCCGCCGCGGATGACTTGGTTCCCGGCAATGGCGATGAGCTTCACGGTCTTCGTTTCGCCCGGCTCGAAGCGCACGGCGGTGCCGGCGGGAATGTCGAGGCGCTTGCCGTAAGCCTTGGCGCGGTCGAATTGCAGCGCGGCATTCGTCTCGATGAAATGGTAATGACTGCCGACCTGCACCGGGCGGTCGCCGAGATTCGTCACCGCGAGTGCGACGGTCTCGCGACCGGCGTTGAGTTCAATCACGCCTTCCTTCACCTCGACTGCGCCGGGTTCCACTTCGTCCACCGTGGTTTTGAAGACGGAAAGTTCCGGCACTGGCAAAAAACTACCGTAGAGCGCGAGCGTGAGGTCGCCGTCCTCCGAGGCAATGGGATGATGGACGGTGACGAGCTTCGTGCCGTCGGGAAAAGTTCCCTCAACCTGCACGTCGTAAATCATTCCGGGCACGCCGGGCATGACCTGATTGCGGCCGAGAAATTTTCGCCCGAGGTTCATCAGTTCGGCAACGCTCCGCCCATCGCGGATGAATTCCAGGAGTTGCGTCGCGATGAGCGCGACGGCCTCGGGATGGTTCAGCCGCAGGCCGCGCGCGAGGCGTTTCTGCGCGAGGAAGCCGGCCTGGTGCAGCGTGAGCTTGTCGAGTTCGCGGGGCGAGAGGCGCATGGCATTACCACTTTCGGGCGAACGGATCGTCGCCGAGCAGTTCGGGGAGAAATCCAAGGTGCCGGTGAATTTCGCGGCCAACGATTTCGACCTGCTCACCGGCGATGCGGAGCAGCGCGCCCTCGCGAATCGCGCTCGCACTGCAAACGAGCGGCGCCCGGCGCGTGACGGATTGTTGTGCAACGTCGGCCAGCAAGCGTGCCGAGGCCTCGCCCAGCGCGGGCCCGATGAGCACGACGAGCGCGAGACAGTTGAAACGACCCATGCGATGAGAATCGCCCGGTGCATCCTCTGCCGGATCGAGCAGCAGCGAATCCACGACCACGCGTTCGTCGCCGAGAAAAATGTCGTTGCGGCTTTGAAAGCGGTTGAAGGCCCAGCGCTCGCCACGCGCCGTGCGTCCAGAGGTGAACCAGTCCACGAGCACAAGGCTTGCGCTGGGTTCGAGGTGGAATTCCTGCCGTTGCGCGTAGCTGGAGCCGGCAAAGGGCTGAATCGGGTCAGGCGCGAGCACAAGCAGCGAATCTTCGCCAAGCGCGGCGTTAAGCTTGTGACCACAGGGGCGGCAATGAGGGTTGCGGAAAATTTTGGTCGAAGCCTGTGTGCTGATGAACGCGCGCGTCCCGGCGGCGAGGCGGATGTCCAGTTTGGTTTCATCGCCAGCGACGAGTCCGCCGCCGAAGCTGCTGAGATACGCATAGACACTTTCGCCGCGCGGCTGCGGCACAAGCAGTTTGAGCGGACTCGAAGCCCACGCCGAAGTCACGGCGCTCTGGCCGTTGACCATTTCCACCCCCAACCCGCCGCGTCCAGGCGTGATCACGGGCGGGGCCGGTGCTGACGCGAGGGCATTCAAGGGAGCAGGCTGAAGCGAACCAGTGCGCTGAGGATGGCAATGGAACCCGCGAATTGTAGCGCGCGGCGCGGCAGTCGGCGATTGACGAGCTGTGCCCAAAGGCACATCGCCGCCCCGATAAGCACCAAGGCGGCCAAGTGGTCGGGACTGGTCAGCAGATGCGCCGGCGTGGCTTCGGAGAGCGAGTGGCCGGGGTGGGCATCTGCCAGCGGAGCGCACACGAACAGGGCGAGAAACACAGCCACGAGGCGTTGAGTGCGGGTGGAGAGAGAGTCGTTGGGGTGTCGGTTCATACGGTGAGGTGTTCTTTCACGATTGCGTCGTTGAGATTTGCAATTGGACCCTGCGCGACAATCGCGCCGCGATCCATGATGTAAAAGCGGTCGCCGACATCAAGGCAGAAGTCGAGGTATTGCTCGACGAGCAGGATACCGATCTGGCCTTCCTGGCGGAGCGTCTTGATGGCGTTGCCGATTTCCTCGACGCGCTTTGGGTCGTCATCGTTGAGTCCGCGTGTGCGAAGCTTTTTGATCGTTTCACCAATCTGATCAATGATGTTTGGCTGGATGCCCTCGGTCGGCTCGTCGAGCAGCAGCACCTTGGGGTTGGTGAGCAGGGCGCGGCCGATGGCGAGCTGCTGCTGCTGGCCGCCGCTGAGCACGCCGCCTTTGCGCTGGAGCATTTCCTTGAGGATGGGAAACAGCGTCATCACGCGATCCACTTCGCCATTGAGTTTGCGGCCCTGGGCGATGGCACCGATGCGGAGGTTTTCCCAGACGGTGAGGTTCGGAAAAATGTCTCGCCCCTGTGGCACATAGCCGATGCCGGCGCGGGCGCGGGCATCCGGTTTCAACGTGCCAAGTTCGGCGTCACCGAGCTTGACCGAGCCGCCATCTGTTTTCACCAGACCGACGGTGGCTTTGAGCGTGGTGGTCTTGCCCACGCCATTGCGGCCCATGAGGCACACGACGGTGCCGGGCTGCACATCGAGGCTTGCGCCGCGAAGAATGCGCGAGCCGTCGTAGCTGACTGCGATGTTGGAGAGCGAGAGCATCAGTGTTCCGCCTTCTTCTTCCGGCCGAGATAGACCTCGATGACACGTTCGTTGTTTTGCACCTGATCCACGGTGCCTTCGCAGAGCACATGGCCTTGGTGCAGCACGGTGACGGTGCGGGCAATCTGCCGCACGAAAACCATGTCGTGCTCGATGACGATGACGCTGTGCTTGCCGGCAAGGCTGACGAGCAGTTCACCGGTCTTGGCCGTTTCCTCGTCGGTCATGCCGGCGGCGGGCTCGTCCACGAGCAGAAGCCTCGGATTTTGCGCGAGCAACATGCCGATTTCGAGCCATTGCTTCTGGCCGTGGGCGAGTGAACCTGCCTTCACGTCGGCCCTGTCAACCAGACCGACGGTTTTCAACACCTCTTGAATGCGCTCGCGTTGCGCGGGCGTGATGCGGGAGAACAGCGTGCTCCAGACACTCCGAGTGCCTTCAAGTGAGAGCCAGAGATTCTCAAAGACGGTATGATCCACATAGACCGAGGGGGTTTGAAATTTGCGCCCAATGCCGAGGCGGTTAATTTGGTATTCATTCAAAGCCGTCAGATCCGTGTCCTTGCCAAACTCGACCTTGCCCGTGTCGGGCCGCGTGCGTCCGGTGATGATGTCCATCATCGTGCTCTTGCCCGCGCCGTTCGGTCCGATGATGACGCGCAACTCGCCAGCATCCATGTAGAAGTTGAGGTCGTTGATGGCCTTGAAACCGTCGAACTCCTTGTTCACGCCTTCGAGGGACAGTATGAACTCGCGCTTGGAGTGGCTCATTCTTTCGTGGCGGTTTCGAGTTCGGCTGGCTGGACGACGGGGGCGTCCGCAGCGGGTGGCACGCCCGATTTTGGCTTGTTCAGGAAGCGCTTCTTCAAGGCTCGCAACTGCCCCGGCACACCGATAATGCCTTTGGGCATGAACAGTGTGGAAAAAATGAACAGGCCGCCGAGGAAGTAGAGCCATTGCTCGGCGAAGGCACGGGTCGCGTAGCTCTTCAGCGCGTTCACGCTGACCGCGCCAAGAACCGGGCCCAGCAGGCTGCCGCGTCCGCCGACAGCGCACCACACGACGGCTTCGAGGGATTTTTCGGGCGCCATCTCGCTGGGGTTGATGATGCCGACTTGTGGGACAAAGAGCGCGCCGCCCAGCGCGCAGATGACGCCGGAAAGCACAAAGACGAACAGCTTGAAATTCGCCGTCGCATAGCCGGAAAAGAGCACGCGGTTCTCGCTGTCACGGATGGCGCGCTGGATGAGGCCGAACTTCGTCGAAGTGAGCCAACGGCAGAGCAGATAGACCCCCAACAAGAGCAGGCCGGACGCGATGTAAAGCCCGCGCTTGGTCGCGGGCGAATTGAGATCATAACCAAGAATGAATTTGAAGTCCGTAAGGCCGTTGTTGCCGCCGAAGGTGAAGTCGTTGCGGAAAAACATCAGCGTCGCCGCGTAGGTCAGCGCCTGGCTGAGAATCGAAAAATACACGCCCTTGATGCGCGAACGGAACGCGAGGTAGCCGAAGACCAGTGCCACCAGGGCGGGCACCGCCATCACCATCGCCGAGGCAAGCCAGAAATGTTTGAACGGAACCCAGTGCGGCGGCAGGCCGCCGGTTTCCGGGAAGCGCTTGTTGAACTCCAGAAAGACCATGAAATCGGGCAGGTCGGCTTTGTATTGGCCAAGCTTCCCAATCATCAACATCAGATACATGCCGAGGCAGTAGCCGCCGAGTGAAAAAAACAGCGCCTGCCCCAGGCTCAACAGCCCCGTGTAGCCCCAAAGCAAGTTCACGCCGATGGCCAGCACGGCGTAGCAGAGATATTTGCCGTAAAGCGAAATGGAAAAATTGCTGACGTGGAAAATGTTGCCGGCAGGCACAAAGGCATTGAGGCACGGCAGCACGATCAGCCCCAAGAAGGCGAGCGCAGCGATGACCAGCAGTTCCCGTTTCGTTAGCACACGTCGCATGGTTCAACCTTCCAGGCTGCGGCTGCGCGTCACAAACAATCCGGCAGGACGCCATTGCAGAAAAATGATGATGGCTGACAGCACGGTGATCTTGCCCATCACCGCGCCAAGCCATGGCTGGAGAATCTGGTCGGTGACACCGATGCCAAACGCTGCCGAAACGGTGCCGACCAGGTTGCCCACGCCGCCAAGCACCACGACCATGAAGCAGTCCACGATGTAATTCTGGCCGAGGCTGGGGCCGACGTTTCCGATTTGCGAAAGGCACGCGCCCGCCATGCCGGCCAGGCCGGAGCCGAACGCGAAGGTCATCATGTTCACACGGTCGGTGCGGACGCCGAGCGCGGACGCCATCGAGCGGTTCTGCATGACAGCGCGAATCTGCAAGCCGAGCGAAGTGCGCGTGAGCAGCAGGTAAGTGAGCAAAACCACGAACACGGCGAAGCCGATGACGAAGATGCGATTGTAGGCGAGCAGCACATCCTGCACGACAAAGCTGCCGCTCATCCAGCTCGGCGAGCCGACCTGCACATTGGCCGCGCCGAAGGTGGCGCGGAAAAGCTGTTGCAACACCAAACTCACGCCCCAGGTTGCCAGCAGCGATTCCAGCGGGCGCGAGTAAAGGAAGCGGATGATGCCGCGCTCCAAAATGAGGCCGACCAGCGCAGCAACGATGAAAGACGCAACGAGCGCGGCGATGAAGTAGCAATCGAAGCCAATGCCGCTTGCGCCGAACTTGCTCTTAAAAATGTTCTGCGTCACAAACGCCGTGTAGGCGCCGACCATCATGATTTCGCCGTGCGCCATGTTGATGATGCCCATCAGGCCAAACGTGATGGCGAGGCCGAGCGAGGCCACCAGCAGAACCGCCGAGAGGCTCAAGCCGCGAAAGGCGGTGCCGAACAGGTTCCCCCACTTGATATACCGCTCAATCTGCACGACGGCGGCATGGGCGGCGCGTGTCGTCTCCGAGCCGTATTTGGTTTTATCCGCCTTCGTGTCCGCTTCGAGCTGTTGCAGAAAGGTCAGTGAGTTGATGGAGCGCAATTCGCGGAGCGTTTCGATGGCGGCGAGGCGGATCTTCGCATCGTCGCTGGCGATTTGTGTCAAAGCCACGGCTTCATGGAGGGCTTTTTGCACCTCGCTCACGGTTTCAACTTTCAAACGCGCCTCAAAGTGCGGGAGGTAGTCCACGTTCTGCTCCTGGCCAAGCTTGGTAATCGCATCCCGGCGCAGTTTTGGGTTTGAATTGCCGACGGCAAACAGGTCGAGCGTGGTCTTGATGGCCTTGCGGAGCTTGGAAGTCGTGTCCACTGCGGTGAGTTCAGTGGCTTGGAATGACAGAACTTTTCCCGAAGTGTCTTTGATAAACTCGCCATCAATTACGCGGACGGCCTTGGCCCGGCTCTCGCTGTCGGTC
>JACRJY010000114.1 GCA_016235585.1 Verrucomicrobiota bacterium
ATCGCAAAACAACATCTCCCGCGTCTCTTTGAACGGTTCTACACAGCCGACAAGGCCCGCAGCCGCAAACTCGGCGGAACCGGCCTCGGCCTCGCCATCGTCAAGCACATCGTCCAGTCGCACGGCGGCGAGGTGACGGTGAAGAGCGAGTTGGGGCACGGCGCGACGTTTTGTTTCACACTGCCGGTGAAGGGGTGAAGTGAATTCAAAAACACGGGGTTGATTCGCCCGATGAAAGTGTTTTAGGTTTTGTCCATGCCACGCACATTCAGCTCCCTCGCCCCCGCCTGGTGGGATTACACCACGCTCGACAAATCCATCATTGCCGCCGCCGCGAAGCTTACGCCGGAGAAGGTGCTCAAGCTCTCGCGCCCCGGCTTCAAAGTCGTCTTCTACGACACGCTGGAGGATTTCTACTGCGCCGAGGCGCTCGAATACATCCATGCCTGGAAACAGGCCACGCCCGACAACCCCGCCGGCATCTGCGGCCCCATCGGCCCCACCGAGCAGCTTCCGCTCGTCGCGCGCATCGCCAATGAGATGGGCCTCAAGCTGCACGACGCGCACTTCTGGGGCATGGACGAGTGGGTCATCAACGACAAGTCCGTGCCCGTGACACATCCGCTCTCGTTCGAGAAGTGCGACCGCGAGATGTGCTTCAACCGCATTGACCGCAAGCTCGTGATGCCCGATGCGAACCTCCATTTCCCCAACGCCGACACCCGCAAGTATCGCGCGAGCTGGGAGGCTGGCGTGCGCTGCGTGGTGATGCAGGGCGGCCAAGGCGACATCAAGCACTGGGCCTTCAACGACCCGCTCCCGCGCGCGGGCAAATACAAGAACGCCCCGCCCTCGCCCGCCGAGTATCGCAAGCTCACGACGCGCGTCGTGAACCTCCACCCCGTCACCATCGCGCAAAACGCCCGCACCTCCGGCGGCGGCAACGTGACGCTCGTGCCCACGCAGGCCGTGACCGTCGGGCCGCACGAGACGTGGAAGGCGGAGAAGGTCTCCATCTGGCACGCGGGCAACCACGACAACCCGTTCGGGCAGCGCCTCACTGCGTTCATGATTTCCAATCGCATCATTGATACTGCCGTGCCGATGTCGCTGCTCGGCGAGCATCCGAACGTGCAGTTCAACTATTTCCGCAAGGGCATCGGCACCTGCGACGTGGAGATGCATTGAGGCATTCCCCGCCCGCCGCTTTACCAGTTGACGCTTCCTTTCAGCGGCCCGTAAGCTGTCGGCGTGACTGCGTCGGCGCATGAAGCGGCGGCGCGGAAATTTTATATGGCTGAAGGATATTGCGTTAAATGCAAAGCGAAGAAGGAAATCACCGACGGCGTTGAGGAGACCATGAAGAACGGGCGCCGGGCCATCAAGGGCAAATGCCCGACCTGTGGCACCGTCATGTTCAAGATTCTCGGCGGCAAGGCCACGCCCCCCGCCCCCGCCACGCCGCCCGCCTGATTTCCCATGTCGCAACAGCTCGCCTACGTCATCATCACCCCGTATTCGCTGCACAAGTCGCGCACGGGCGGCATCCTTGCGCGGCTCATCAGCCGCACCGGCCTTGAACTCGTCGCCGCGCGGATGTTCGCGCCCAGCCCGGAGCTGGTGAAGGAGTATTCCGAAGTCATCGTCTCGGCCAACGACCCGCAGGATCGCCGCATCCAGGAGCTCATCCGCGACTACATCCTGCAAAACCTCGGCCCCGACCCCAAGACCCACAAGCGCCGCCGCGTGATGATGCTCGTTTTCCACGGCGAGGACGCCGTGCGCAAGGTTCGCTCCGTCGTCGGCAACATCAAGGCCGAGCGCAGCGGCGGCGAGACCATCCGCGACACTTATGGCGACCTGATTCTCGACGAGCACGACAAGGTGCGCTACTTCGAGCCGGCCGTGCTCGCCGCGCCCAACGCCGAGGAGGCCGGGGTGAAGCTCAAGCTCTGGGCGCGCTACTCCGAGTCCGACGGCGGCATTTTGGAAAACGTCAACACCTACGCCCCCGGCGACCAGCCCCAGCGCACGCTCGTCCTCATCAAGCCGGACAACTTCCGTTTTCCCACGGGCCGGCCCGGCAACGTCATTGATTTCTTCTCGCGCACCGGCCTTTACATCATCGCCATCAAGCTCCACCGCATGAGCACCGCCGAGGCGATGGAGTTTTACGGCCCCGTCCGTCAGGTTCTCCGCACCAAGCTCAAGGGCATGGTCGGCTCCAAGGCCCGCGCCGCGCTGGAGAAGGAATTCGGCTTCCCCATCCCCGCCGCGCAGGAGGCGGCGCTCGGCGACACGCTCGGCCCCATTTTCGGCGACAACCAGTTCGACAACATCGTCCGCTTCATGTCCGGCCGTTCCGAGGGCGAATGCCCCCCCGGCGAGCTGGCCCAGCCCGGCACCGAGCGCTGCATCGCCCTCGTCTATGAAGGCGTCGAGGCGGTGAACAAAATCCGCGACGTGCTCGGCCCCACCGACCCCTCCAAGGCCCCGCCCGGCAGCATCCGCAAGGAATTCGGCTCGACCATCATGGTCAACGCCGCCCACGCCAGCGACGCCCCGGAGAACGCCCGGCGCGAAATCGGCATCGTCAAGCCCGGCGAAAACACCTTCCGCCAGGTCATCGAGGAATTCTTCGCCCGGCGGTGAAGCGGGAATAAATATGAAGCGAGACCTCTGCAAAACCTTGTAGCGGCGGTCTGTGACCGCCAAAACCGTCCGGATTTTCGAGGGAATCCGGCGGTCACAGACCACCGCTACAGCCCTTGGTAGGGCTTTGCAGAGGTCTCCCTTTGTCATAGTCATCCCTCAACCTTTCCCCTGATGCCTTTTGCCCCGGCTCAAGCCCGCCGCGGCATGGGCGGGTGGATTTCCAACTGAAGCGGCGAATTAACTTTTCCGTGCCGCCGTCCATTTCTTTCAACCATGAAAACTCCGTTCGCCCTTCTTCTCCTCCTCGTCATTGATTTTCAACTCGCCGCCGCCGATGCCAAGAAGGCTGCGCCCGCGCCCGCGCCGCCGAAGACGGTTTTCAAGGCCGGCTTCGCCGAGCGCGACATCACGCCGGACATCGGCATGGAGCAGCCCGGCGGTTACGGCAAGAGCTATCACAAGACCTTTCACGACCCGTGCAAGGCGCGCGCCGCCGTGTTCGACGACGGCAAGCAGCGCGTCGCGCTCGTCGGGCTGGATTTGCTGTTCATCACCCGCGCGCTGACCAAGGAAATCCGCGCGGAGATTCAGAAGCGCTGCGGCATCAAGGCGGAGAACATCCTGCTCGGCGCGTCGCACTCGCACTCGTCCGGGCCGATGGGCATGAGCGAGCCGGGAGATTTCGACCAGGCCCCGCCGTTCGTGCAGGATTTGTATTACAAGAATTCCACCGTCTCTAACTCCGGCTATCTTCAACTGCTCAAGCGGCAGATCGTCGAGGCCGTCGTCGCCGCCGACGCCGCGCGCGTGGAGGCGAAGGCCGCCGTCGGCTTCGGCCATGAGGACAAGGTCTCCTTCAACCGCCGGCTGCGCATGAAGGGCGGCTTGAGCTTTTCGCATCCAGGCCCGGGCAATCCTGACATCCTCGGCTACGCGGGGCCGATTGATCCGCAGGTCGGCGTCATCGGCGTGTGGGATTTGAAAACGAATCTTCTCGGCGTGGTGGTGAACTTCTCCTGCCACGCGACGACGAGTCCCGGCGGCATTTCCGCGAACTGGCCGGGCGCGATGGAGCAGACGTTGCGCGGGGCGACCGGCAACGCCGCGCTGCCCGTGGTCTTCATGCAGGGCGCGTGCGGCGATGTGACACAGGTGGACAACTTGACGAAATTTCAGAATCCCGGCGCGGAAGAATGGTGGTCTATCGTCGGCGGGCGCGTGGGCGCGGAGGCTTACAAGACGCTGCTGCTCATCCGGCGCGGCGCGAGCGGCGAAATCCCCGTGGACGCGCGGCAGAAGGTCTGGATGGTCAAGCGCCGCATCCCGACGCCGGAGAAGGTGAAGAAGTCGCTCGAACTCGTGGAGCAGGGGCCGCAAAAGGCGGGCGCGACCGAGTGGACGTTTGCCAAGGAAATCGTGATGCTCGACGCCATGATCAAGGCGCGCCCGGAAGTGGAAGTGGAGGTGCAGGCGATTCAAGTCGGCCCGGCGGTGTTCGTGTCGAATCCGGCGGAGTATTTCGTGCAATTCGGCCTCGATATCAAGAAGGGCAGCCAGTTCCCGTTCACGTTCCCCGTCGAGCTGGCCAACGGCTGCACCGGCTACGTGCCGACCGAGGAGGCGCTCGGCCCGAACGGCGGCGGCTACGAGACGCGCCTCTCCTCCTACAGCAACCTCGAAGTCTCGGCGGGCCGGCAGTTCGCGAACACCGGCATCGCCCTCGCGAACCAGATGACGCCCGGCCCGGTGCCGCAGCCGCCACCCGCGCCGCCGTTTCGCGCGGCGTGGGCCTATGGGAACCTGCCGCCGGAGTTGAAGTAGGCGCGCGGATTTTGATTTCCACTTTGCTTGTCTGCGACATTGCTCTAGGCTCTGCACATGATGTTTCCGCTTTCAGCCTACATTGAGGCGGCCATGGAACTGGCCCGTTATGACAAACTGGAGGACGGCTCTTTCGCGGGCGAAATCCCCAGGCTGAAAGGCCTGGTTGCGTTCGGGAAGACCCTGCACGGGTGCGAGCAGGAGCTGCGTTCCACCTTGGAGGACTGGCTGCTGGTCGGCCTGCGGCTCGGCCACAAGATTCCCGTCCTGGCCGGCATTTACCTCAACCGCGTGAAGCATGGCCGGCTGGAAACCCATCAAGCGGCGTGAATTTGTCCGCCGGCTTTGCCGACTGGGTTTCGCCGGGCCTTATTCCGGCACGCGGCACCAGTTTCTTGTTTTCGGGCCGCACTGCCAGACCATCCCCTCGAATGCGGAATACTCCGTGCCCCAGTTGCGGATGCTCCTGCGGCAGGTGGAATCCATCCTCGGTCGGAAGATAACCCCGGAAGAATGGCAGGCGCTGTGAATCAATCTACCAATCTGGCTTCGCTCTCTCGCCTGTGCGGCGCATTCGTCTTCGCCATGGTGGCGGGCTTCACCGCGACTGCTCCCGCCGCCGAGAAGGAGTTCGACGGCACCTCGCTCGCGCCCGCGCAGGTTCCCGCGCTGCGCGAAAAAATTCGCCGCAACTTCTTCATCCCCGCGCCGCTGCCGGAACTGCGCGCCGAGACGCACCGCCGCTTCGCGCCCATGCCCGGCGTGAAGGCCGAGGCCGTCACCTACGCCTCGCAGTTCGGCCTGCGCGTGCCGGCCATCCTCTACCTGCCCGACCCGCTGCCGTCGGGGAAGCTTCCCGGCTTCATCGTCGTCAACGGCCACGGCGGCGACAAATACAGTTGGTATGCCTTCTACACCGGGCTGCTCTACGCGAAGGCCGGCGCGGCGGTGCTGACGTTTGATCCGATGGGCGAGGGCGAGCGCAACCGCCAGCACAAGTCCGGCACCCGCGCGCACGACACCATCAAGGGCGACGCGGAACTCGGCCGGCGCGTCGGCGGACTGCTGATGACCGACGTGATGCAGGCGGTGTCGTATCTCGCCGCGCGGCCCGAGGTGGATTCAAAGCGCATCGGCGCGGGCGGCTATTCGCTCGGCTCGTTCATCCTCTCCATCACCGGGGCCATCGAGCCGCGGCTGAAGGCGTGCGTGCTCGTGGGCGGCGGCAACCTCGATGCGCCGGGCGAGTATTGGGACAAGTCCAAGCCCATGTGCCAGGCGTATCCGTATCAGTCGCTGAACTTCCTTGGCGACCGGCCCGCCGTGATTTACGCCCTGCACGCCGCGCGCGGGCCGGTGCTGCTGTGGAACGGCCTCGCCGACTCCGTGGTGAACATGCCGAACACCCCGCCGCCGTTCTTCGACGACCTCCGCGCGCGGGCGGCGCGGCTGCGCGGCGCGACGAACGGCCTGTTCGAGGCGGGCTTCGAGCGCGGCATCAGTCACCGGCCCTTTTTCGTGACGCGGCCCGTCGCGCTCTGGCTGGAACGGCAGCTCGATTTCCCGCACTGGACGGCGGCCAGCATCGCCAAGCTTCCTGAAATCAAAATCAGCGAGTGGGCCAAGGCGCACGACGTGGCGATGGACAAGCTCTACGCGACCGAACAGCGCGAGGGCGGCGCTCCGGCGCTCGACGTGGGCGCGCCGGGACTTTCGCGCGATGACTTGAGCGTCTTCACCATGGAGGAATGGGAGCGGCGCAAGGCCACGCTCATTCAGGAGAGCTGGCTCGAAGCGGCGCGCAAAGTGCCATGACTCTAAACCGGGGTTTTAGGTCACGGATGGAACACAAGCCGCAGTGAAACCGCATTGGACACAAAACCATGACCGTGTAATCTGTTTCTCAATATGGCACGCAGCACTCTATTGAGCACAGACATAGAAGCCGCGCATAGAAAGTAATGACAATGCCGAACCAATCAACGCCAAAGCACCCGCTTGCCGAAGTTTTCGGTTTCCATGTGGCCGACATGAGCGCGAATGCAAACCGCCATCGCACGAAACGCCTTTGCCCGTTCAACAACAAAGTTCCAAACTGCACGAAAGACAAGGCTCAAAACCCGTTGGGCGTATGCAGTGTATTTCAAGGTGATGCTATCGTCATTACATGCCCAATTCGTTTTCGCCAAAGCTGGCTGATTGCCGAGGACGCAGCAGATTTCTTTTTCCCGCCTAATGCAACTTGGACAACACTTACGGAAGTCCGCTTGAAAGATGCCGACGGTGGTTCGGCAGGGAACATTGACATTGTCCTTTGCGCCTACGACAAATCGGGCAAGGTTTATGATTTCGGAGCATTGGAAGTTCAGGCTGTCTATATTTCTGGCAACGTGCGTAATCCATTTGAACATTACATGGAAGCTCCGGCCAAACGCGGCGGCATGGATTGGACGAATGAGGAAAATTATCCACGGCCAGATTTTTTATCATCTTCTCGAAAGCGGCTTGCACCACAACTGATTTTCAAAGGCGGAATCATCAACGCTTGGAACAAGAAATCGGCAGTTGCTCTTGATAAAAATTTCTTCAACACATTGCCAAAGTTACCGGAAGTTGCGGAATCGGAAGCGGACATCGCATGGCTGATTTACGATTTGAGGCCGCCAGAGAAAGAGGGGGCCCATTATGAATTATTTCGTGAGCGCATTGTTTACACACGATTCGAGCCAGCTCTTATTCAAATCACACGGTCGCGGCCTGGAAACGTGGAAGATTTCTTAAAAATACTTCAGACGAAGGTTGATGAGAAATTAGAGACGCCGCCAACGAATCGCACGCTCGATAATCCTTTCGGTAAATAGGTCATGTCACAGACGTTTCTAGCACCAGAGTTTGAAATTGAGGAACGGGAAAAACCGGTCAATGTTTCCTCTGTTCCGCAACGCAGTCCGTTTCGCTATCCGGGCGGCAAGACTTGGCTCGTGCCTCTTTTTCGTCGCTGGATGATGAGTCTGTCAAGCCAGCCAGCCACTTTCGTTGAACCGTTTGCAGGGGGAGGAATAATCAGCCTCACCGCCGCGTTTGAACAGCTTGCTGATTTGGTTGTGATGGTTGAACTCGATGACCAGATTGCCGCTGTCTGGCAAACAATTCTCGCCGGCGAGGCACAATGGCTGGTCAAACGCATATTGAACTTTGATCTATCGCCTGAATCTGCCAAGGCAGAGTTTGCTAAATCTCCGAAGTCACAATGCGAACGCGCATTTCAGACCATTCTCAAGAACCGGACGGCGCACGGAGGCATTTTAGCAGAAGGCGCAGGCGTGCTAAAGAACGGCGAGAACGGAAAAGGAATTTTATCTCGCTGGTATCCGCAAACAATTGGTCGGCGCATTACCAACATAGAACTTGTCGCAAAGCGCATCGAATTTATTCACGGCGACGGATTTGAAATCCTCACTAAGTTTCGGCGTGACGCCAGCGCAGTTTTTTTCATCGATCCACCATACACAGCCGGTGGCAAGAGTGCTGGTTCACGGCTCTACACTCATTCAGTTATAGATCATGAAAAACTTTTCTCCATCTGTAAAAATCTCAAGGGCGATTTCCTGATGAGTTATGACAACGCCGAAGAAGTTCGAGTCTTGGCCGAACGGTATGGATTTGAGACCAAAGCTGTTTCCATGAAAAACACTCACCATGCCGAGATGGATGAGCTTTTAATTGGCCGTAATTTGTCGTGGGTTGAGGATGGTGGAATTTTCCGCGAGGATGCTGCCTCAACTTCCAAATCTGTGCCGAAATCGAAATTGGTGCGTTACTCAATTCCCAAACGCAAAAAGCCCAAATGACTTACACCGCACTTCTCAGTGCCGGCACAGAGGATCTGAAAGAACTTCTCAGCAACGGGAAGAGCTACAGTGTCCCGCCCTACCAGCGTGACTACTCATGGAAAGACGAACATTGGGAAGACTTGTGGGAAGACCTGACCACCATTGAGGCCAATCGCGAAGACCACTACATGGGTGCAATTGTGTTGGAGAGCGGCGAGCGAAAGCAGTTTCGAGTGATCGACGGTCAGCAGCGGATGGCGACATTGAGCATCTTGATCTTGGCGTGTGTGGATTTTCTTTACGGGTTGGCAAATGAGGGCATGGACACCACTGACAACGAGCAGCGGGCCGCCCTGCTCGAAAGCAGTTATCTCGGTTCAAAGGATCCAACGAGCCTGCGAATCACGCCCAAGCTTAAACTAAATGCAAACGACGACGATTTTTTTCAGTTGAACCTTGCCCAACGCAAGCCGCCCCAGGGTGGCGTTCGTGGCCTGCGCGATTCAGAGAAGCTGCTGTGGGACTGTTTTCAATTCTTCAAGGGCAAGGTGCGGGAAAAGTTCTCAAGCCAGAAGAAAGGCGAGGAAGTAGCCGCGTTTGTGGGTGAAATCGTCACGGAAAGATTGGTGTTCATCAGTGTGCGGGTGCAGGATCAGTTGAGCGCCTATACCGTCTTTGAGACGCTCAATGCCCGGGGACTCGAACTGACGGAAACCGATCTGTTGAAGAACTACCTGCTTTCACTGGCTGATCGACTCAGCAAATCACAGATGGATCCGGTGCTCAAGCAATGGGCCCGAATCACCGCCCGCGTCGGGATTGCCAGCTTTCCAGAGTTCCTACGGCATCATCTCAACTCGCGGCGTGAATACGTCCGTCAGAAGCAGCTGTTCAAGACCATCAAACGGGACATCACCACGCTCGACCATGTGTTTGCGCTGCTGGACTGGCTGGAGAAGGATGCGGCGTGGTTTGAAGGGCTCGGAGACTATACTAGCCAGTTTTGGCTGGATTACCCGGGCGCGAAAGAACAAGTGCGAGTGCTGAACCTTTTCAACGTGTCTCAATTCACTCCGCTGGTGCTGGCGGCAAAGGATGTCTTCACTTCGCCACAGGACTTGGTAGAGATGCTTCGCTATTGCGCCGTGTTATCCGTGCGCTTTAACGGCGTCAGCCGTCGCAGCACACACATTCTTGAGGAAATTTATAACCGGGCGGCTTTGGAAGTTCGACGTGGCACTGCCTCCACACTTACCGCCGTTCGACAGGCGCTCCGGCCGATCTACATTCCTGATGAGGAGTTTGAGGCAGATTTTTCCGCGCTGCGGTTGAGGAGCCGCGGGACATCCGGCAAGCGATTGCGTTATCTTCTCGCGAGGATCGAGAAGCAAATCAGCAGAGCGGACATCAGCGATGAGGCGATGACAGCAACCATCGAGCACGTTCTACCAGAGAATCCGGGCGAAATTGGCTGGGAGCATTATTCAGCCGAGGCCCACGAGCGCAGCTACGAGCGGATCGGAAATTATTCACTGTTGGAGCGGGGCTTGAACAGTCAGCAAGCCAGCAATGCTCCATTTGCTCAAAAACAATCAGTGTATGTTCAGTCTCAATATCAAACATCGAAGGATTTGACCCAATACACCGACTGGACTGAAGAGACGGTGGCCAAGCGCCAAGCCGATATGGCGCGGATTGCAAAATCAGTCTGGTCGTTGACCATTTGAGCAAGCTGGCGAGCGGAGAACAAATCTGCGGCCAACTCTCGCAAGGTCAGCGTAGTCGCTTATCCAGCTCGTGCACCTTGCCGATGATTTTCTCCTCCAGCGTTGGCGCCCACGGGCCGGGGTGCGTGCTGCTGAAGCGCATCGCCGTCTCGGCCTCGTAGCCGCCTTCGAGCCGCACGCGCCGGCTGGGGATGTAGCCCATCACGTCGTTCGAGTAGCCGGCCACCCACACGGCGGACTGGCTTGCGAGTTCCTTTTTCAGGCGCAGCGAGTAGTCCACGCACGTCTCGCCGCCAATGGCGACGAGCACAAGGTCTTCGCCGAGGCGAATCACCTGCACGGGGCACGGGTAGGTGGTGGGAATTTTTTCGCCCGCGTCGAGCCGGGCGAGGATGCGCTTGGCGTGGCCGGCCTCGTAACGGTCTTTCGAGGCGAGGCGCTTTTGAAATTCCTCGCGGGAGGGCAGGGGGGCGTAGTCCAAATCCACCTCGGCATAAGCCGCCTTCAACGGCCCGCTGATGTTGCGCGGCGCGACGGTGAGCGCGGTCTCGACGCCGTTGGCGAGCGCGCGGCCATGCTGCTGGCACCAGTCGAGCGTGCGGCGCGGGTAGGGATTCTGGTCGCCGCCCGCGCCCATCATGAACATCGCCACGGTGCCGGGGTGCTCGGCCTGCACATATTCCTGCGCGTAACCGGCGTAGTCGGCGTTCCACTGGTAGAGCGAGAGGGAGGTGTTGTGGCAGGCGTAGCCGAAGAGCACGGCGCGCAGCTTGCCGTCCGTGCCCGTGACGCGCAGCACTGGCACATCGTGATCCACGGGGCCGTCGGGATTCGGGCTGTTCGCGTAGCCGGTGGGCGTGGGCAGGCGGCGGTTCATGGCGAAGCCGGCGCGGGCGTGGGTGTAACCGAGCTTGGCGGGCTCGAGCGAATTCAGCGCGTCGCCGATGAGCTTGAAAAGTTTCTCCTCAAGCTGCTGGCCGTAAATCTCGCTGTCCTTGGTCGGTTTGAACTCGCCGTCATCCGATGGCCCGCGCCCGACGCGGAACTCCGGCCCGCTGTGCGTGTGCGAGGCGTTGAGGAGAATGCCCTCCGGCGGCAGCTGGTAGGCCGCGCCGCAGCGCCGCTCCAGATTCTTCCGCAACGTGCGCGGCACGCCGATGAGGTCGAGCGTGACCATGACGAGCCGCGCGCCCCGGTCGTCCTCCAGCGCGAGCGCCTTGCCGTAAAGCTCGGTCGTCTTGCCGTCGGCGGGCTTGTTGCGCGACGCGTAGCCAGCCATCCAGATGTTCGTCTGCGGCGTGAGCAGGACGGTGGCGACGCCGGCCTTCCACACGAGCTTCTCCGGCGGCGTGGATTTCTTCTCGGCGGCGGTGAGGATGGGAACACCACCAACAAGGATGGCGAGCAGAAGAAAGGTTGTCGTTTTCATGGCTTGCGGATTGGAGCGATGGAACTCCAAGCCGCGACGGCTGGCGAACAAAAAAGCGATGTCCTGATTTGAAATCCTCCGCGCCCTCTGCGAAATCCTCTGCGTCCTTTGCGTTAAAAATTAAACGCAGAGGACGCAGAGGACGCAGAGGACGCAGAGGATTTCGCAGAGGAGCGCAGAGTGGGCGGGTTAGGACATCGCCAAGGTGCAAAAGACCGCCCCCCCCAGTTTTCATTTGTGCCGCCGCCGCCGCGCCGCCAGACTGCGCGCATGAAACGCCGGGAACTCTTGAAAGGCACGTTCGCCGCCGCCACGCTCGCGGGCGTGAGCACCGTCTCCAATGCCCGTGCGGCGCAGACGCCCGCTGCGGGCCGCGAGTTTTACGAGCTGCGGACCTATCACGTGAAGTCCGCCGCGAAGCTGCCGGTGGTGGAGAATTATCTTCAACACGCGCTCATCCCGGCGCTGAACCGTCTCGGCTGCCGGCCTGTTGGCGTATTCTCGCCCGTCGAACTGACGGATCCGCCGCAGATTTTTGTGCTCGTGCCGCACGCGTCCGCCGATTCGCTGGCGAACGTCGCCCGGCGGCTTTCGGCGGACATGGAGTATCTGCGCGCGGGCGCGCCATATCTGGATTTACCCGCGACTGACCCGGCGTGCGACCGCATCGAAAGCTCGTTGCTCATGGCCTCCTTCTCCGGGATGCCGAAAATGGAAATCCCCAAGGCGGCGGCGGGCAAGGCGTCGCGGTTGCTTCAACTGCGGATTTACGAGAGCCACAACGAGGCCGCCGCGAAAAAGAAAATCGAGATGTTCAACTCCGGCGAGATCGCCATCTTCCGCCGCGTGGGGCTGAACCCCGTGCTCTTCGGCGAGACCATCGCGGGCGCGCGGATGCCGAACCTCACCTACCTGCTCGCGTTCGCGGACAAGGCCGCGCTCGACAAGGCGTGGGCGACCTTCCGCGCCGACCCGGAATGGCTCAAGCTCAAGGCGATTCCCGACTACGCCGACGCGAAGATTGTCTCCAAGATTACGAACAAGGTGTGCAAGCCGGCGGCCTACTCGCAGATTTGAAGGGCGAGCGGCAGCCGGCTATTTCGACAGGAAGTATCCGCGCTGCTTGTCGCTGACGGGCATTCCGAGCTTCTCCATCACCTGCAGCATATCCTCCCAGACCTTGCGCTTCTCGGCGAGCACCTGGTTGTGGAGCAGATAGGACGGGTGAAACGTGGGCATGAGCGGGACGCCGTGATACGTGTGCCATTGCCCGCGCAATTTCATGATGCCGGACTTGTTGAGCAACCCTTCCATCGCCGTGCCGCCGAGCGCCACCAGCACGCGCGGTTGAATCAACTCAATTTGCTCCAGCAGATACGGCTTGCAGGAGTCCATCTCCTGCGGCGTGGGCTTGCGGTTGCCGGCGGACTGGCCCGGCGTGTCGGGGCGGCACTTCAAAATGTTCGCGATGTAGACGCGCTCGCGCGACAGGCCCATCGTCTGGATGATTTTCGTGAGAAGCTGCCCCGCCGCGCCGACGAACGGTTCGCCCAGCGCGTCCTCGTCCGCGCCCGGTGCCTCGCCCACGAACATCAGCTCCGCGTTGAGGTCGCCGACGCCGAACACGACGCTCTTGCGCGACGACGCGAGGTGCGGGCACTTCACGCACGCCAGCGCGCGGGCGCGCAGCTCGGCGAAGGCTTTTTCCTTTTCCGGCGAGAGGGGAGTGAAGTTGGAAATCACGGCGGGCGGCGGCGCGACGGGTGGTTGCGGGGCCGGGGCCGGTCTCGGTGAAATTGCCGGCGCGGCGGGCGGCATGGGTTTCACTGGGGCTGACACAGCCGCGCGCGTGCGCACCGGCCCGGCGAGGGCGGCGAGGGATCGCGCCTCGACGGACAGGTGCCGGACGCCGTGCGCCTTCAACTCCTGCACGTGCCCGATCGCGGCGTCCAGCAACTCGTGATACTCGTCAGCCATGCGGCGACTATGCGGGGCGGTTGGAAAGTTTGCAGCGATTTTTTCGGAATCAACCACGGAACGCACGGAAGACACGGAACCACCAATGCGCGCGCACTATTTTTGTGAACCTTGTCAGTTCCGTGTGCTCGGTGTGTTCCGTGGTTCCAGCTTCCCGCCGCGCAAAACCCGGTAGCGTCGCCCGCGCCACACGACTTCATTGCCGATGAAGGATTGCAGCCAGATGACCGCGCCGAGCAGATCCTTCAGCGGAATCAGCCAGTCGTAAAACAAATGGCCGCGCGAGCGCGTGAGCCGGAACTGCAGCAGCATCGCGCTCGTCACGCGGACGATCCAGCACGCGAAAAAGGCGAGGCAGACGCGTGGGCCGGGTTGCACGAGCACCCACAGCAGCGGCCACAGCGAGGCGTTGCTGATGATGCTCAAGAAATACGGCCCCGGCTGGCAGCAGCGGATCGTCCGCGCCCAGCGCAACTGGTGCGCCCACACCGCCGCCCAGCCCATCGGCGGCGACCAGCATTCCGCCACGACGGTCGCCAGCGCGATGCGATGGCCGCGCCGGGCGATTTGGTTTCCGAGCTGGTAGTCGTCCGCGAGATAATCGGCCAGCGGCTCGAAGCCGCCGATTTCATCGAGCTGCGGGCGGCGCGTGATCATCACCGCGCCGAGCGCGAAGTCCATCGGCTTGAGGCTGCGCGATTGGAGAACTTGACTCCAAAAATCCGCATTGATCGCCACGGCCTCCCAGCGCATCGCGGCGGTCGTGGGATTGGCAAGCGAGTAGAAACAATTCACCAGCCCTGTGCCGGCGTCGTGCAACGGCTGCACCGCGTTCGCCAGGAAGTCCACCGGCACGCGCACGTCGGCGTCGCTCACGCTGATGACTTCGTGTTTGGCGAGGCGCGCGAGCTGGATGAGCGTGGAGACCTTCGCGTTCGCGCCGAGTGATTCACCGCAGATGACAAGCTGCGCGTCTCGCTGCGGAAATTCCACGAGCAATTGCCGCACGACTTCGCACGCCGGATCGTCCGCCGCTGCGACGCCGAAGAGGACTTGCACCTCGCCGGCGTAGTCCTGCGCGAGCCAGCTTCGCAGGCAGGCGGCGGTGAATTCATCCGTGCCCTTGAGCGGCTTGAGAAGCGTGACGGCGGGGGAAAAATCCGACGGCGAACGGCGGTGCAGCGGAAACTTCAGCGCCACGAGAAACTGCCAGAGCGTCGTGCCGAGGCTGGCGAAGGCCAGCAGCGCGAGCAGCAACGCGAGCCAGGAATGGAACGAGTCGGGCATCGCGGGCGGATCTCAACGCCCGTGCCGGGCCTTCTTGTGAAGGCTCCGGCGCGGCGGGCGGCCCGGACGCTTCGAGCGCTGCGCCCGTGCGGTTCGATCCGTCTTCACGGGCCGCACCGACTGCGCCGGTTTCCCGGTTTGTTGCGGACGCCCCGTCCGTTCGGGCCGACCGGCTGGCTTCGGTCGATCAGCCCGCTCTGGCCCGGTCGGGCGGAACATCCGCTCCTTTCGCCCGGCGGGCTTCTGCTGCCCGGCCTGCTTGAATCTCCGGATCGGCTCGATGGTTTTGACGCGATCCTTGGGCACGAGGATGATCGGGCAGCCTTCGTAGCCGAAGGCCTTCCGCAGGCTGTCGCCGAGATATTTTTTGTATTGGTCGTAAAACAGGTCTCCGCGATTGACGAAGAGCAGGAATGTGGGCGGCGCCTGCTGCACCTGCGTGGCGTAGAAAAATTTCAGCCGGTGGCCCTGCGAACTGACGGGCTGCCGCTGCTCGACGGCGGTGTGCAGCGTGCGGTTGAGAATCGAGGTGGGGATTTTCTGTTTCAACTGCGCGGCGACGTAGCGCACGGCCTCCAGCAGGCGATCGAGATGGAAGCCCGTCTTGGCCGAGGTGAAAATCACCGGCGCATAGTCGAGGAAGAACAGCTTCTCCTGCACCCACTGGCCGAACTCCATCAGCGTGGTCATCGGCTTGCGGCCGCGGTTGGTCTTGGTTTCGCGGCGGGCGATTTCCTCCACGCGCGCCTTCTCCACCGCGTCGTTGAAAAGATCCCACTTGTTCATCACCACGATGCAGGCGCGCTTTTCCTCGACGATGATGTCGGCGATTTTCTTGTCCTGCTCGCTGATGCCCGCCTCGGCGTCAATCACGAGGATCACGATGTCAGAGCGGGCGATGGAATCCTTCGCGCGCATGGCGCTGTAGAATTCCACCGAGTCGTCCACGCGGCGGAATTTCCGCAGGCCGGCAGTGTCAATGAGGGTGTATTTCTCGACGCGCCCCTCGGTCGTCACCTCGAATGGCACGTCCACCGCGTCGCGCGTGGTGCCGGGGATGGGGCTGACGATGACGCGCTCGGACTGCGTGAGGGCGTTGATGATCGAGGACTTGCCAACGTTGGGCCGGCCCACGATGGCCAGTTTCAAGGTTGAAGGTTGAAGGTTGAAGGTTGAAGGTTCGCCCGTCGCGCCCGCGCCGTCAGAACCTGCAACCGGCAACGTGTCACCTGCAACTTCGGGCAGAAACTTCACCGCCTCGTTCATCAGCCGCTCGACGCCGTCGCCGTGGACGGCGGTGACGGGGAAAAGCTTTTCAAAACCGAGCGCGGCGAACTCCGGCGCGCCGGCCTCCAGCCGGGGGTTGTCCGCCTTGTTGACGACGACGATCACGGGCTTGCCGGACTGGCGCAGACGCGCGGCCACTTCCCGGTCCAGCGGCACGAGGCCCTCCTGCACGTTGACCACGAGCAGAATCACGTGCGCGGACTCGATGGCGATCTGCACCTGGTCGAAGGCCGCGCGCACAATCACGTCGCTCGATTTCTCCCCGCGCAGCAGGCCGATGCCGCCGGTGTCCACCAGCGTGAAGGCGCGCCCGCGCCACTCGACCTCGGCGGTCACGCGGTCGCGCGTCACACCCGGCTCGTCGTGGACGATGGCGATGCGCCGCCGGGCGATGCGGTTGAAGAGCGCGGACTTGCCGACGTTCGGACGGCCAACAATGGCGATGAGTGCGGACATAAACGCGGGCAGCTTCGCCGGGATGCGCCCAAGACGGAAGGGAAAACGCGCGAAGACATCATTGGATTTTTTGGCAAACCGGTTAAATCCTTGCCCGACGAAACGACCGTCTTTTGGCGACAGTCTCCATGGGTTAAGTGGCAGCAGATTTTTCCTCGGTGCCACGGCATTTTTGATCAGCTTGTTTTTCTGGCCTGGCTCATCTGTGTCCATCAAAGTGGCGCAACCCCATTTCGGCAGGCGGGACGCCTGTCCTACTTTGGCGGCGCGCCCAGCTTCTGGCGGAACAGATCAATGTCCTTCTGCACCAGGTCGGGATGCGGGGAGACAGTCTTCAGGATTTCGCCGTAGGCGATGGCCTTGGCGTAATTTTCCGCGCGCTCCTCCAGGCGCATCAGCGAGGCGGTGATCTGCATCAGGGCGAAATTGTCCGGCTCCTTGAGCGTCGGGGCGCGCTCGCGCCAGCGGCGGAACGCCAGCTCCCAAAGGTTGCGCGCGCGCGCCGGATCGCGGCGGCTGTCGAGATACAGCCGCGCCAGCTCGTGGAGAATCTCGTAGCTGCCGGGGTTCGCGCGCAGCCCCTCGCGGAGAAACTGCTCGGCGGCGTCCACCTTGCGCAGCTTGGTCCGCAGCCAGAAGGCGGAGACGGTGTAGGTCTCCACGCGGTGGGGATCGAGTTCCGCCGAAATCCGCAGCCACGGCAGGATTTCCTTTTCCAGGCCGGCGGACAGTTCGCACGGCTCGCCGGGCTTGTGCGCGTGCTTTTTGTGATCGTCCGCGCCGCCCTCGTCGAGGTGCGTGTGCAGCGCGGGGAAAAAATTGCGGCTGAAGCGATCCATCCAGTCCAGCGGCGGGCCAAGGAAGGAGCCTTCCTCCGGCGCGTTTTTGTCCTCGCTCACGCCGGCATCCGCCGCCATGTGCGGCGTCTGGTGCATGGCCTGGTTGTCAAAGATGCTCGGATAATAGCCGCTGTGAAAATACACGTCGGCCTTGACGAAGAAGTGGTTGGCAAACAGCCGGCGGCTGTCGCCCATCAGCGCCGCGAGGAATCCGCCGGCGCCGCGCCGCGCGCCGGACTGCTGCTGCCACGGCACGAGCCAGCCGGCGAGGGTGAAGCCGCCGGTCAGCAGCAGGCAGAGGATGAGGCCGGGCGAAGCCATGGTTTCAAACCCATCGCAGCCGGATCACTGGCCGGACTTGCCGCGCTTGTCCAGCGCCGGGAACGGGAACTCCGCCGAGTCCACGTGCTGCTCGCGCAGGATGCCTTCAAGCTTGGCGACGAGGTCGGGATGTTTCGCCGCGACGTCGGTGGTCTCGGCGGGATCGTCGCGGAGGTTGTAGAGTTCGAGGCGGGAACTCCCCGGCGCGGCCTTGGCCTTGGCCCCCTTCGCGGGTGGGTTGCCGCCCGTCAGATTTCTCCGAATGGCTTTCCAGTCGCCGACGCGCACGCACTGCTGGCCGCCATAGGCGGGAAACTCGCGGTAAAGAAACGGGCGCTCGGCCTGCTTCTGGCCCAGCAGCGTTGGCAGCAGGCTGATGCCGTCGGTGTCCTTGGGCGTCGCGGACTTTGCCCCGGCCACTTCGATCAAGGTCGGCAGCCAGTCCTCGAAGCCGCTCACGCGTTCGCTCGTCGTGCCGGGTTTGATTTTGCCCGCCCAGCGCACAATCGTCGGCTCGCGGAAGCCGCCCTCCCACAGCGAGCCTTTGCCATCGCGCAGGCCACCGGCGGAGTTGAAGAAATTCGCGTCCGTGCCCGCCAGCCCTTCGTGCGTGCCGTGCAGCGGGCCGTTGTCGCTGGAGAAAACGAAGAGCGTGTTTTCATCGAGACCGAGCTCCTTCACCAGTTCCATCAGGCGGCCAATCTCGCGGTCCATGCGCGTGACCATCGCGGCGTAGGCGGCGCGCGGCGCGAAGTGCGGCAAGTAGCCCTTGCCACCGGCATAGGGCGGGTCGGACCACTGGCCGAGATATTCCTTGAGCGAATCATCCGGCACTTGCAGCGCGAGATGCGGCACGGTCGTCGGCCAGTAGAGATAGAAGGGGTTGGCCTTGTTCGCCCGCACGAACGCGAGCGCCTGCTCGGCGATTAAATCCGCCGAATACTCCGTGCCTTGAAAGCGCCGGTAAGACTCCGGCTTCGTCGGATCTTCGCCCTCGTTGAACTTGTCCGCGGACGGAAACGGCGGATTTTTCAGCGCGATGGTTTTGTCGTTGTCCCAAAGATACGTCGGGTAAAAATTGTGCGCGACGCCCTGGCAGTTGTAGCCGAACCACCGGTCGAAGCCCTGCTTGAGCGGCTCGCCCGTCGAACCCGGCCCGCCCAGCCCCCACTTGCCGAAGCCACCGGTCACATAGCCCTGCGCCTTGAGCAGCTTCGGCACCGTCACCGTGGCGGCGGGAATCGGGAACTGCCCCTCGAACTCCGGCTGGCCGGTCCGCGAAATGCCCTTCGCGTTGTCCGCCTGCCGGTTGTTGCGGACGAACGCGTGCCCCGGATGCTTGCCCGTCATCAGCACGCAGCGCGACGGCGCGCACACGGCGTTGCCGGCGTAATGGTGCGTGAGCCGCATCCCCTGCGCCGCCATGCGGTCGAGGTTCGGCGTGCGAATCCGCTTCTGCCCGAACGCCCCGACATCGCCGTAGCCCAGATCGTCGGCGAGGATGAAAATAATGTTCGGCTTGCGCGCCGGGGCGGCGGCGGACGCGCTGGCGACAAACAGGCCGGAGACGATGGTCGAAATGACCGCCAAGCGGAGAAGCGTAGATTTCATGGCCGGAAATTTACCAGATTGGCCGGGATTGAAAACCGCTTTTTTCACCCTCCTCTCAACCGGGGCATAAACCAGCCGGGCGATCCGAATCCATGCAGTTGAATGGGGAGCGCGCGGCGTCTCGCCCGCAGTTTTCGGCGTCCCGCCGAAAACTTCCCCACGCCAGCCAGACGCCCCGTTTGAAGTGCCGTGGGTGCGCCCCAAACCCGTCGGCGGGACGCCGACGGGTGCGACCGGGACGGTCGCGCTCCCCATTGTCAACTGCATCGTTCCGGTTGATCCGGGCTTGTTTTTTTCCGCCGCCAGTGTGTCCTCTCCGCGTGCTGCGAACGATCCGGCGGGCCGAGTATTTTGAACTGGTGGTGCTCTTCTTCATCCAGGGGGCGGCGCTGGGGGTGTGGTTCGTGCCGTTGAGCACGGTGCTGGACGCCCACGGGCTGAACGGCATCAAGCCGTATGCGTTCGCGGCGTCCGCGCTGGCGGCATTTGTCTCGCCGCTGATTTTTGGCGCGATGGCCGACCGCCACGCGTCACCAGTCAAGGTGCTGCGCGGCCTCGCGCTTGCGACCGCCGCCACGATGGCGCTGGCCTGCACGGGCATCCAGCTCGGCTGGAACCCGTGGCTCGTGCTCGCGCTGATTCAACTCCACGCGCTCTGCTCCTCGCCGACGTGGAGCATCGCCTCGACGATTGTCTTCGCGCGGCTCGCCGACGCGCGCAAGGAGTTTGGGCCGATCCGCGCGATGGCCACGCTCGGCTGGATGGCCGGCTGCTGGCTCGTGAGCGCGCTCGGCGCGGACACTTCGACGCTGGCGGGCTACAGCGGCGCGCTCATCTGGCTGGTCGTGGCGGGCTTCACGTTTTTTCTGCCCACGCTGGAAACGCCGAAGTCCGCCGAGAACCTCACGTGGCACGAACACCTCGGCCTGGACGCGCTCACGCTGCTGAAAAACCGCGAGCATCGCGTCGTGTTCATCACCGTGGCGCTGTTCTGCATTCCGCTGGCGGGGTTTTATCCCTACACCCCGCCGCATCTGCGCGAAGTGGGTCTGGAGCACACGTCGGCGTGGATGAGCCTGGGCCAGGTGACGGAAATCATCGCGATGTTCGCCCTCGGCGGGTTTTTGCTGAACTGGCGGCTGAAGACGCTTTTCACCCTCGGCCTCGTGTTCGGCGTGCTGCGCTTCGCGTGCTGCGCGCTGAACACCAAGACGTGGCTGCTCGCGGGCATCGTGCTGCACGGCTGCTCGTTCACGCTGGTCTATATCACCGCGCAAATCTACCTGGATCAGCGCGTGGACGCCGCGTGGCGCGCGCGGGCGCAGGCGCTGATGTCGCTCGTGACCGGCGGCGTGGGAAATCTTATCGGCTACCTCGGCTCGGGCTGGTGGTTCACGGCGAACGCGACGACGAGCGGCACGCGCTGGCCGGTCTTCTGGAGCGGACTGTCGGTGGCCGTGGCGGTGGTGCTGGTTTATTTCCTGGCCGCGTATCGCGGGCGGCGGGCGGGTGAAGGACAGGCTGCGAACAGCACTACTTCACTTCCTTGATCAGCTTTTCCAGCCTCTTGCCATATTCGACAAAGTTCTCGCGCGTCGCGTCGTCGGGCGCGGCCTTGCCGTGCGCGGTGTCGTGGAAGACGACGACCATGTGCGGCTCGATGCTGATGCCCGCATCGTAACCGCGCGCGAAGGCGTCCTTGAGGATGTCGCACACGCGGCCCGCGCCTTCGCCGGGCCAGTTGTAGTCGGCGTCATTCTTCGCCGGGTTCCATGTCGCGTCCTTGATGTGGATGTGCGCGGTGTGGTCGCGCACGTGCGTCCAGAATTCCCACGGATCCTGCCGCGGCCACGGCGCGGGGCCGCGGCGGTCGAAGTTGAAGATGGGGTTGGCCGTGTCGAAGACCCACTTGAGGCCGGGCACCTTCTCGATCATCTCCAGCGCGTGCTGCCAGCTCATGCCGCCGTAGTTCATGCAGTTCTCGTGGACGGGCGTGATGCCGGCGTCGCGGAACATCTTCACCACTTCGCGCACGCGCTCGATCACCACGGGCGGCGTCACCGCGTCGGTGTCCTTGGGCTTGAAGCTCATGATGCGGACGAACTTCGTGCCGAGCCGCTGCATCCGGGGGATGGCGCGCTTGACCTCGGCCACGGTCACGTCGAAGGGCGTCTCGGTGTTCTTCGCCCAGTTCATGATGGTGGAGCCGAAGCAATAAACGCCGAGGCCGTTCCTTTGCAGCTCCGCGCACGCGAGGTCGAACGCCGCGTCCGGGATGTCGTGGAAGTTGGCCTTCGCATGGCCCGGCACCTCCACGCCGCGCATTTCGATGAATTTCCAGCCGAGCGTTTTTGCGGCGGTGATTTGTGAGGCGAGCGTGCTGCCGGCTTCGTCGCCGATTCCCATCAATGTCATATCAGTCTTTGTGTTGGATTTTTCTGAAACCGTTTCAGCCACGGATGAAACACTGATTAAACACGGAACTCAATTCCATCCGTGTTTCGTCCGTGTTCAATCCGTGGCCAATTCAAAGCATCAGCACGCCTGTGTCTCACTTCTTGAACCACTCGTCCGCCGCCTGGAACGCGCGCGCGCGGAAGAGGAAGTCCACGATGCTGCCCTCGTGCGGCTGGAGCCAGTTGAGCTGGATGGTCGGGAGCGCGCCGATGTTCAGCCGGTCAATGTGCGTCGCCGCCAGGAGCTGCTGCTGCCACTGCTGATCGTTGGTGATCGCCGAGCACACAAGCGTCTGGCCGGCCTTCTCGATCATCTGCTCCTGCGGGCATTTTACGACGGTCACGTAGGGGAACATATATTCCGTCTGCGCGAGCTTGCGGTCGGGCGAGTCCACGTGGATCACCCACGGGCGCAGGTAGGCGCAGCGCTCCTTCTCAACGAGGCGCGGGCCGAACTTCTCGGTCATATCCTCGGCGCTGTCCTCCTTGATCTTCGCGAGAATTGAAGCGTGAATCGCCTGCGCCTGTCCCGCCACGGTGAACGCCGCGAGCGCCGCGTTCGGGTCTTCCGGCGGCAGCACGGGGATGGGGCCGATTTTCTCCGCGAGCGCCGCCGCGATCTCCTTCGTGTGGCGCGAGGCCCACACGCCGGAACAGTTGATGCAGCCGCGCCCGCTGTTGAGATAAACACTGTTCGCCATCAGATCAATATACTTGGGCCAGTCATCCACCACGTCGTCGCCAAGCATGATTTTGCTGAAGCCGGGGCCGTGAACCTGCACGCAGGGATTGCCGTGGTAACGCTTCACCGTCTCCGTGCTGCCGAAAATCTTCACGCGCTGCACGCGGGCGACGACTTCCGCGCCCATCTCCGCGCCGCCGGGATAAATGCCAATCGCCTCGCGCGGCACGCCCGCCTCGAACATCGCCGCCGCCATGCGGTAGGGCGTCCACGGCTCCTGCGGGCCGGGCTTGAGGATGAGGCCGACCTGCATCGGAATGACCGGCAGCCAGAGCGTGTGGACGCCCGGCGAATTCGACGGCAGCACGAGGCCGAGCACCGGCGACTGCGCCTGATAGCTGACCGGCACGCCGCGCGATTCGATGCCGTAACCGCGCGTGAGGATGTCCAAGTCCAGCCCGCGCGTGAGGCTGTCGAGGATTTTGTCCATGTTGGCGAGCACGAAATGGTTCTTCGCCATGTTGCCCTTGCACATGTGCTCCGGCAGGCCGGTGGACGCGGACTGCTGCCGCGCGAAGTCATCGGGTGACTGCGTGCCGTCGCCCATCGGCAGCGTGGCGTCTTTGTAGAGTTCGCCGGCCTTTTTCATCATGGCGATGAGCTGGCGGATGGGGATTTCGCGCAGCACGTCGCGGGCGCGCGCGGCCTTCTTGATGTCGCGCGCGAGCAGGCCGGGGTTGGCCTGGCCGACCTTGGCGAGCGTCTCGCCGGTGTTGAAGTGGATGACGCTGTCGAGTTCGAGGCTCGTGTAGGGCTGGCCCCAGCGGAGGACGGGAAGTGTGAACATAAGGCTATGCCGGCAATAAGTTGATGACGTGGAACGTGTGCGTGCGCCCATTCGCCCCTTTCAGCCGCGCGGACTCAAGCAAAAACTTTGGGTTGAATGCCGCCGTGGCGGCGGGAACAGTTTTTTTAGCCACGGATTGAACACGGATTAAACACGGAGCGGGGTTCCATCCGTGTTTCGTCCGTGTTCAATCCGTGGCTAAAAAAAATCTTCAGACTACCGCCGGAACGACTTCGTGAAATCCTCCGTCTGCACGGCCACGACCTTCTTCTCGTGCTTCGAGCCGGCGATGAGTTCGTTGAGCTTGTTCTCCCACGCCTTGCTGTCCATCGGCAGCTCGACGGTCTGGCCGAGGAGCGAGGAGTAGAGCAGCACGTTGGCGAGTTCGACCGAGCCCATGCCCTCATAGCCCGGCGCGATGAGCGGCGTGCCGTCGAGAATCGAGTCCACGAAGTTTTGCATCAGCGTCGCGTGGGCGTTGGGCGCGTTGTCGAACGGGATGTCCACGTTCCACACGTCGGGCTTGGCGAAGCCGCTCTTCACCGTCTTGCTGAACTCGATCATGTCGCTCTCGTTACGGATGAAGGAGAGTTTGTTGTTTTCCAGCACGACCTTGCCGAGCGTGCCGCAAAGTTCGAGACGGTTGCTGCCGGGCGCCTCGCCGGTGGAGGAGATGAAGACGCCCGTCGCGCCGTTGGCCCATTCCAGATAGCACGTCACGTTGTCCTCGACCTCGATGTTGTGGAACTGCCCGATCTGGCAGAAGCCGCGCACGCTCTTGGGCATCCCGCAGAGCCACTGCATCATGTCGAGCTGGTGCAGGCACTGGTTGAGCAGCACGCCGCCGCCCTCGCCCTTCCACGTCGCGCGCCAGCCGCCGCTGGCGTAGTAGGCCTCGGTGCGGAACCAGTCGGTGATGATCCAGTTGATGCGGA
>JACRJY010000120.1 GCA_016235585.1 Verrucomicrobiota bacterium
GCGAAAAGAATCCTGCTTGAACTCTAAAAATCTGCCCTGCCCGCACCACCACCGCCGTGGCAGTGTCGCCCGTTGTTTTTCGCGTCCTTCGCGTGATTCGCGGGCAATCCGCCGGAAACGAAAGCGCGCTGCACGGAACACACGAGTTTCTGTCCGTGCAGCGCGCCGCCCGGCCACGCAGCCGGGCAAAGCAGCATTCAGCGGTCAGCTTTCGGCCATCAGCACCCAGCCTGCGGATTTCGACCCGCGCTGAACCCTGAACTTCAAACTCCAAACTCCGAACCGCATTACGGCGCCATCGGCGTCACGACGCGGTAGAAGATGACGGGCTTGCCAACGGGATAATCCGAGTAGATGACGCTGCGGTTGGTCACAGCGGGAAAGACATCGAGCACGCGCACCCACGGGCCGGAGCGCAGGTTGGTGGTGGTTTGCAGCGTGTAGGTGAGGTTGGCGACGGCGTTGAAGCCATACAGGATGGTGCCGCAGTCGTCATTCTCGTAGGCCATGAGGAGCTTGCTGTTGAAGTCATTCGCCGCCGTGCCGGTCAGGTATTCCTGCCAGTTGGTAAGTTTGTCGCCGTCGGGGTCGGCCCCGGCGTCGGCGACGTTGGGGTTCGTGCCGTTGGCAATTTCCCAACTGTCCGGAAGGCCGTCGCCATCGGTGTCCTGAATCACGGTGAGGGTGAAGTCGGGACTCGTCACGGTTCCGCTGGCGTTGCTGGCGGTGACGGAGTAAGTGCCGCCGTTGGTCAATTGCAGATTGGAGAAGTTGAGCGTCGCAGCGGTCGCGCCGACAACGATGTCGCCGTTGTGCCGCCAAGTGTAGCTCGTCGGGCCGTTTGCAGCGGTGACGCTGAAGCCCGCGTTTGCGCCGACGGCGGAGGTGAGGTTCGTCGGCACCTGCGTCAGCACGGGCACCGCGCCGGTCGCTTGCGCTCCGGCGAACTTCACGAGCCACATGTCGCTGCCGCCGAGACTGGCGAGCGTCTTGTTGCCGGAAATGGCCGATGGTGAACCCGTCGCCAGCACGAAGTCGCCGTCCACCGCCTCGACCACGCCGCCGTTGGCCTCGGTCAGACTTCCACCGAACGCCAACGTCCACAGCACCGTGCCGCTGGCGTCGAGCTTGATGACGGACGTGTCGCCACTGCCGCCCAAGTTTCCGCTGATGATGTAACCGCCGTCGCTGGTCTGCTCGACGGAATACGGATACTCGGTGTTGGAATCGCCAATCGCCTGCTCCCATTGCTTGGTGCCGCTGGAATCCACCTTCACAATCCAGATGTCGTAGGAGCCGTAGGCGGGCGTGGTTTTGTTGCCGGTCGCGCCGGACTGTGTTTTGCCGGCGAAGATGTAGCCGCCATCGGCGGTAGTTGCGACCCTGGGCGTCTGGTCGGTAGCGGTGCCGCCGTAGCTCTTGTCCCAGACCTTGTCGCCGTTGCTGTCGAGCTTCACCACCCAGAAGTCATCCGAGCCAAATCCAGCGGTGCTCTTGTTGCCATCCGCGCCGGAGCCGGAGTCGCCGCCGAGGATATAGCCGCCATCGGGAGTCTGCTGCATCGAGTAAAGCAAATCGTGGCCCGTGCCGCCGTAGCTGCGCTCCCATTCCCGGTTGCCGCTGGCATCGAGTTTCAGCATCCAAAAATCCAGGTTCTGGATGCCGGCGTTGGTGCGGTTGCCCGTCGCGCCGGCGTAGGCATAGCCGCCGACCACGCAGCCGCCGTCCGTCGTCCTCGCCACGGCGTAGAGCGAGTCGTCGCTGATGGTGCCGTAGTTTTTGTCCCAGACAATTGCGCCGTTGGTGTTCAGTTTCACCACCCAGTAATCCGAGCCGCCGTAGTTCGTGGAAGTTTTGTTCCCGCTGATGCCAGAGCTGGAAAGAAGGCCGATGAAGTATCCGCCGTTCGACGCCTCCGACAAGGACTGCACCACTTCGTTGCTCGTGCCGCCGAGCGTGACATCCCAGACTTTGTTCCCGCTGGAATCCACTTTCACGACCCAGCCGTCCGTGCCACCCAAACCTGCGGTCGTCTTGTTGCCGGTGATTCCCGAACCACTCCCGCCGCCAAGCAGATAACCACCGTCGCTGGTGCGGATGATGACATTGACCGAATCGTTGCTCGTGCCGCCGAAGACGCGCTGCAAGCGGATGTCATTCGTTGACCAAGCGTAACTGCCCGTGCCGGCTGAAACCTGCACCGTGAGTGGAACGGGCGTGCTGACCACGCTGCCGCCGCCGTTGCCGACGACCACGTCGTAGGTGCCGGCCTGGAACGGCTGCGTGTTCGTGAACGTGAGCGTGGACGAGTTCGCGCCGGGAATCGGCACGCCGTTGCGACGCCACTGATAATCCATCGGCGAAGTGCCGCCTGCGCCCACGGCGAAGGTCGCCGTCTGCCCGTTGGTGACGGCGAGCGACGCGGGCTGCTGCGTGATGACGGGCGCAATCCACGCCTTCACCGAAACCACGGAACTCGTGACGCTGCCGCCGGAGCCGGTGACGATGACATCGTAGAGACCGCTGTCATTGGTCGTGACGGGATTGAACAGCAGCTTCGGCACGTTCGTGCTGATGACGACCGAGCCGCTCTTGCGGAACTGATACGTGAACGGCCCCGGCCCGGTGGCGGTGAGTTCCAGGCAGCCCGGCTGGCCGGAAATCACCGAGACGGGCATCAAGTCACCCGTAATCGTGGGCGGCAACGTGACGGTCAGCGTCGCGTTGCTGCTGGTGATGGTGCTCACGGCGTTGCTGATGACGACGCTGTAAGTGCCCGCGTCGGCAGACTGCGCGTTGGTGATGGTGAACGTGGCGACGCTGGCGTTCGGAATGTTGCCGCCGTTCTTGCGCCACTGGTAGCCAAGCGGCGTGCCGGTGACGACGACGGTGAACGTGGCGTTCTGCCCCTGTTGCACCGTGAGCGATTGCGGGTGCTGCGTGATTTCCAATGGCTGTGAAACGCTGCCCTCGGTCGCGCCGATGTCGCTGCCGTCGCCGCCGCTGGCGTTAGCGATGAGCGGTTCGTCCACGAGGCGCGGCAAGCCGCGCTGGTCGTTGGTGAGACCAAGGCCGGCGACGTTGCCCTTGTCGAGCACGGGGCTGCCAACGAAAGGCATATGCGTGAGCGTCGGCCCGCCGTAGTTGGCGAGCGGCGCGAGCAGCGGGTTCACCGGCGCGGCGACGCTGCCGATGATGTCCGTCGAGTTCGTAAAATCGGGACAACCGTTGGTCATGCCGACCAGATTCCATCCCTGGCTCACCATTGCGCCCGCGCTGGCGTAGACGTCGGGATTGTTGAAATTCACGCCACTGTCGGTGTTGCCCGCCACAATCGTATTGCGGAGGAAAAGCCGGGGACTGGAATGTCCAACAAGGATTCCACCACCCTCGCCATTGGCGTCGCCGGTGCCGCAGCGGTTGCCCGTGACCGTGCAATTTTGCAGCGTTGCTCGACCGCTGCTAAAGTTGTCACCGACGTGCATTGCGCCCGCGCCGCTGTAAGCGCTGTTGCCGCTCAAGGTGCAGTTGATCAAAAGCAGATTCGGACATCCATTGGCAATTGCCCCGGAATGCGAAGACGAAGCGGTGTTGCCGGAGAAGGTGCTGTTTTGAATCGTCGTGAAATAGGTGTAGCCGTAAGCGCTGGGATAGCCGAGGGTCAGCGCGCCGGCCGCCCAGGCGGAATTGCCGCTGAAGGTGCAGCGGTCAATGACAGTGCGGGTCTCGCCAAAGGCCATCGGGCTGATCGCCAAAGCCCCTCCCACACCACCAAACGTGGTTGAGTTGTTCACGAACCGGCAATCAACAATGAGATTGGTGATATTGCCCTGAATGAAAACCGCTCCGCCGCCGCCGGTGTTGTTGGTGATGATGCAGTTTGTCATCGTAACCTGGTTCAAATCAAACGCGTATACCGCCGCGCCGCCGCTCCCGTTGCCGTCATTGCCGTCGAAGACACAATCCGCCAGCCGCAGCGAGCCACCTCGCTGATACAACGCGCCGCCGCTCTCCTTCCCATTTTGAAGCGTCAGGCCGCTGACTTGGAGAAGGGGGCTGGAGCCATAAACAGTTTCGAGAAGGCGGTAATTCGCCGCGCCATTGCGCCGCACGGTAAGCTGCGCCGCACCGGGGCCAATCATGTCCAACGAAGCATTGATGAGCGGCAGGGCGGTTTCCAGATTGATGGTGCCACTGATTGGGTTCAGCGAGTCGTCGAGGAAGTAAATGCTGTCCGCGCCGGAGTTGGCATTCGCATCCGTCACGGCCTGCCGCAACGAACCCGCGCCGCTGTCGTTCAAGTTGCTCACGCGGAAATAAACCACCGTCACCGTCGCCACTTTGCTCGTCTGCGCGCCAAAGGCGTTCGTCGCCACGAAATCATAGCCCGCTCCGTACCAAGGCTGGATGTTCACGATGGCCAGCTCGGGGTATTCTTCCGAGAGCTTGTCGGCCACGTAC
>JACRJY010000121.1 GCA_016235585.1 Verrucomicrobiota bacterium
ACCATCGTCTCCGTGCCGACGTTGACGACGCACGGCATGACCTTCTCCACCGCCTCGACCACGGCGTCGCGGCGGATGTCCGGCGCGGGCGCGGCGGCGGCGCGCGCCGACGGGGCAAAGCCCGCCGCGAGCGCGCCGGAGAGCAGGCACGCGGGAAATGTTTTCAAAATCGTTTTCTTCATCACCAAAGAGAGACACGCGGGCCGGGCCGCGTGTTCATAATGAACTTCCGCCATCGGCGATGCTCGGCGGGCAAAGTCCTGATTCAACTTTCTCTGCGTTCCTCTGCGAATCCCTCCGCGTCCTCTGCGTTAAAAATTCAACGCAAAGGACGCAGAGGTTTCCGCAGAGGTCGCCGAGGCGGCCTTCCACCCACCGGCCCGACTGCAGGCTTGCGTCTGTCACGGTGGATTTTATTCTGCAAAAGCATTTCCTGAAAAGCAACCGCAAGGATGAAAAACATCCCCGCCAACTCCTACGCCCGCTGGCGCGCGGCGCTGGCCGCCCCCGCGCTCGCCGAGGGCGGCGGCCCGCCGGAACGCCTGCTCCAGGCCGTCTGGCAGCACCAGCGGCTGCGGCGCGATTCGCTCCGCACCCTCGACGGGCGCAAACTGCGCGTGCTGCACCCCGGCTTTTGGAACCACGCCGCCGGCCCGGACTTTCGCGGCGCGGTCATCCAGTTCGACGGCGACGCGCCCCGCAGCGGCGATGTCGAGGTGGACATCGCCCCCGCCGGCTGGCGCGGCCACGCGCACCGCGACAATCCCGAATACCGCAACGTCATCCTGCACGTCGTCTGGGACGCGGCGGAAACTTCCACCGGCCTGCCCACGCTCGCCCTGCGGACGGCGCTCGATTCGCCGCCCGACGAATTGAGCGTGTGGCTCGACACCGGCGCGGAACGTGACCTACCCGAAGCCTTCGCCGGCAAGTGCAGCGCGCCGCTGAAGGAACTTTCACCGGAGCTGCTCAAAGACTTGTTGAACCAGGCCGCGCTCGTCCGCCTGCAAACGAAGGCGGACTGGCTGCAAGCCCGCGCGCGTGACGCCGGCTGGGAACAGGCGCTGTGGGAGGGATTGTTCCGCGCGCTCGGCTACAAGCAAAACGCCTGGCCCATGCAGCGGCTCGGCGAACTGCTGCCGGCGCTGGGCAGACAGGAACCTTTGCCGCGCAACAATCCTCTCGCGTGGCAGGGGAGACTGTTCGGCGTGGGCGGACTGCTGCCCGACGAGCTGGGCCGCAAAACCTCCGAGACGGACCGCTACGTCCGCGCCGTTTGGGATTGCTGGTGGCGCGAGCGCGAGCCGTTCGGCGAGGTCATCCTGCCGCGCGGCGTGTGGCGGTTCAACGGCCTGCGTCCCGCCAACCATCCACAGCGCCGCCTCGCGCTGGCCGCGCACTGGCTGGCGGCGGGCAATTTGATTGCGCGTCTGGAAAACTGGTTCACGAACGAAACGAATGAGACCGAACCCGCCGCCGATTCCCTGCTGAAAATTTTGCTGGCCGGCGCGGATGATTTCTGGCCGCGTCACTGGACGCTGCGCGCCGCGCCGATGGCGAAGCCGCAGCCGTTGCTCGGCACGACGCGCGTGACCGACCTCGCGGTGAACGTGCTGCTGCCGTGGTTTTGGATTCGCGCCGTCGCCGGGCGGAACGCCGCGCTGCGGCAGCGCGCCGAGCGCCTTTACTTCGCCTGGCCCTGCGCGGAGGACAACGCGGTGCTGCGCCTCGCGCGCCAGCGGCTCCTCGGCGGCGCGGGCCGGCGATTGCTCGCCACGGCGGCGGCGCAGCAGGGGCTGATGCAGATTGTGCGCGACTTCTGCGAGCGCTCGAACGCCGTCTGCACCGACTGCCATTTCCCCGAACTGGCGCGGAACTTCGGCGTGCAGGCGGCGAACCAAGGGACGTGAATGCCGCCACCGTGCTGCCGTGGGAAAAGCGGCGGAGGGCCGCCGCACTCCAAGACGCTGGCGCGATTTGCCCGGCGGCTCGCAGGCGCGAAGCGTCTTGGAGTGCGCCAGTCCCCTGGCGCTTTGGCCGGGGCGAGGGGAATTTTGAAATTGTCTTTCCGCCGGGGAATGGATACCTCTTCCGCACATACGGATAATCTCTGACGCCATGAACCACCGCTTCCGCCTCCTTCTTCTGGCGGCGGTGTGTTTGGCCGGGGCGATTGCGCCCGCCGCCGCGCAGACGACGGTGGCGAATCCCGACGCGCTGTTCACGCAAAAGGACACACCGTTCACTTTTTCCGCCGCCGCGTTGACGACCAATGACGTGGCGAGTGCGGCTAACGGGACGAATTCATACCTTGCTGTTTCGGCGGTCAATTTGAAAAGCGCGCGCGGCGGCGCAGTTGGTGCAAATCGCGTGTGGGTCAATCGCCACAACGGGCCGGTCAACAACAGCTTTGACACCGCATCCGCCGTGGCGACGGATAACAATGGAAACATCTTCGTTACGGGATATTCGAGCGGCTTCCAGCAAGACGATTATTCGACGATAGCCTATTCGAGTTCGGGCGTGCCGTTATGGACAAACCATTACAACGGATCGGCGAATGGCGACGATCAGGCAAGCGGAGTGGTGGTAGATGGCAGCGGCAACGTGTTTGTGACGGGATCGTCGGCCAACGAGTTCGGGAGTTCCGATTTTGCAACGGTGGGGTATTCGAGCGCGGGCGTGCCACTCTGGACCAATCGTTACGACGGCCCATCAAACCTCACCGAGGAAGCCGCCACCATCGTTGTCGCCAGCAATGGCAATGTGATTATGACGGGCCGTTCAGACAACGGAGGCGGCAATTGGGATTCTGCGACGGTCGCTTACTCCGGCGCAGGCCTGCCGCTCTGGACAAACCGCTACAGTCCACCGACGGGTGGCTATCCGGTCTCTGCGGTTGATCGTGACGGCAATGTGTTTGTAACTGGAGGTGGGCTTTCCACGGTGGCGTATTCAAGCGCGGGTGTGCCGCTGTGGACTAACGGCTACGGCGGGGCTGGATTTGCCAGAGATGTCACGGTGGATGACAGCGGCAATGTGTTTGTGACAGGACGTGCAGGCATTGGTTACGCGACGATGGCGTATTCAGGTGCGGGCGTGCCGTTGTGGACCAACTTTTACAATGGCCCGGGGAATAGCACCGACGAAGCTTTTGCAATAGTGGCAGACCACAACGGTAACGTATTCGTGACGGGGTATTCGTATGGCCTTGGCACGGATTTCGATTACGCAACTCTGGCTTATTCTGGCAACGGAGTGCCGCTATGGACGAACCGTTACAGCGGGCCTGTATTCAACTGGGATCAGGCTTACGCGATCGCGGTGGATGGCGATGGCAACGTGTTTGTGACGGGATATTCGACTGGCAGCAGCAGCACCGGGCAAGATTTCGCGACGGTCGCGTATTCAAGCACGGGCGCGTTGCTCTGGGTGGATCGCTACAACGGGCCGGGGTCGAGCAGTGATGTCGCCTTCGCTCTTGCGGTGGATCGCAACAACGACTTATACGTCGTGGGGAGGTCGTATGGCGGTGTAAGTTCATACGATTATGCGATCATCAAATACGCCGCAGCCACCAATTCGCCATTCATCACCTACACGCCGCCGCCCGGCTTCACCGGCGTGGACACGTTCACTTACACCGTCACAGACAGCCTTGGCTCGAACGCCACCACCACCGTCACGGTTGTGGTGGTGGATTCCATCGGCACGCCGCTCGTGTCCGCTCCGGCGAATCCCGCGAGCGGTGTTTTCCAACTGAACCTCGCCGGAGCGCCGGGCAGCAACTACGTGCTGCAAGCCTCCAGCAACCTCGTCGAGTGGCGGCCCATCGCCACGAACACCGCGCCCGCCAGCGGCCTCTTCCCCTTCAGCGAAACCCTCCCGAACACCGCCACGCAGCGCTTCTTTCGCGTGCTCAAGCCGTAGGCGGTTTCCCAAAGCGCTGCCGCAGCGCGCTGACAAACACGCCGTCCATCCGCGCGGAGAACATTTCCAACGGCGAGCAGCCGCGCCGCCACGCGCGATAAAACGTCCACGCCAGCAGCAGCGCCGTGAGGAGGAGGTTCGGCCACGCGTTGAGTTTCCACTGGCCCGGCCACGACCACACGCCCGCCGCCGAGAACGGCCAGAGGTAGGGAATCGTCCAGATGTAGCCGTCCGGCCCGCGCGCGCCGACGAGGTCGCCGAGCAGGTGCAGATGAAAACTCGCAAACGCCAGCGCCGCCACCCGCCAGCGGCGCGCGGCCAGCGCCCACGCAACCGCCGCGAAGGCGACGCCAAAAAGCAGATTGTGGCCGAAGACGTGATGATAGTCCGTCCACCACAGGAGCGGATGCGCGGAGTCGCGGGTCGCCAGCTCGGCGATGATTCCCAGCCCGTCCACGTCCGGCGCGATTCCCGCGATGGTGACGATGGCCCGCTCGTGGCGGTTGAGCGAAGCGGTGTTTGCCGTCACCCAGCCGGCGAGAAAATGGGTGATGGGGCTCACGGAAGAAAATTATTCGATGGAGACTCCCGCGCGGCGCATTTCCTCGATGGCGTCCCGCGAGTCGTCGGGCTTGAGGTTCACGCCGCGACAGCCGGCGGTGAGGATGTGCGTCTTGAAGCCGAGCTTCGCACAGTCAAGCGCGGTGAACTTCACACAGTAATCCGTGGCGAGACCGGCGACATACACGTCGGTCACGCCCTGCGACTTCAGGTATTCGGCGAGGCCGGTGGACTTGCGGTGGCCGTTGTCGAAGAGGCCGCTGTAGCTGTCAATCTCCGGGGCGGTGCCCTTCTGGAAAACGCGCGCGACGCGGCTCGTGTCGAGCGCGGCGAGAAACTCCGCGCCTTTCGTGCCCTGGACGCAGTGGGTGGGCCAGAGGATTTGCGTGAGGCCGTTGAGCTGGATGATTTCGCCCGGTTTCCGGCCAAAATGGTTCGCGGCGAAGCTGCCGTGGTTGTGGGGGTGCCAGTCCTGCGTGGCGACGACAAGGTCGAAGTTTTTCTGCGCCTCGTTGATGACCGGCACGACCCGGTCGCCCTCCGGCACGGCGAGCGCGCCGCCGGGCACGAAGTCGTTCTGAACGTCCACGATGACAAACGCGCGTTTGCTCATTTCCCGGATTTCTTCTGCAGGCCGTCGGGTTTGATCTCGAAGACAAAACCGTGCCCGGCCTTTTTCTGGAATTTTTTCTTGTCGAACTTGTAGAGCGGCGCCGGGACGCGCCCGCGGCGGTCGAACTCCTTGAGCGGCGTGAGAATGCCGGAGGCCAGGATGGTCTTGCAGAAGTTGCGCCGGTCCAGCGGGCGTTCGAGGATGATTTCGTAGACGTGCTGGAGGTCGGCCAGCCGGAATTTCGCCGGGAGCAGCTCGAAGATGACCGGCGCGTAAAGCACCTTGCCCTGGAGCCGCTTGAAGGCCGTCTCCATGATTTTTTTGTGGTCGAAGGCCAGCGGGGGCATCCGGTGCACCGGCCACCAGCAGGCGTTCATCGCGTCGGAGGCGGCGCGCAGCTTGTGTTCGCTCATCTGCACGAGCGAATAGTAGGCCACGGTGATGATGCGCTCGCGCGGATCGCGCCTGGGATCGCCGAAGGTGTAGAGCTGTTCGAGGAACACGCCCTTGACGCCGGTCTCCTCCTCCAGCTCCCGGCGCGCGCCCTCCTCGATGCCCTCGTCAATCTCCACGAAGCCGCCGGGGAACGCCCAGCACTCCTTGTAGGGATCCTTGAGCCGCTGGATGAGCAGCACCTTCAGGTCATTCTCGTGGAGCGCGAAAATGATGCAGTCCACCGTGACCGCCGGATGCGGATACTGGTAGCAGTATTTTCCGTCGTTGGCTTCGCTCATAAATTTATTCGGCGGCGGTTTCTATTTTCTGCGCGACGAAGGACGGTTCCCCGGCAGTTCCGCCAGCTCGCGGGCGTAGCCGCCGGAGAGGATCGGGAACCGGCACCACGTCTTCGGGTCGAGGTTCTCATCGTCCACGTGGAACGACGGCGCGTAACGCTCGCGCTTCCACTGGTTGCGGCACCACAGCCGGAAAAACCGCTCGACCCACACGCGCAACTGCGCGGCGGAATACTGCGGGAACATCGCCTGCATCTGCTCAAAGACCTCGCGCGGGCGGTGCTTGTCGCGGATGGCCGCGCGCTCAATGGCGTCGAGCAAATCATAAGGCATCAAATCGTCTTCGTCCGTCTGCTTGTTGGCGGCGGGCCGCAGTTCGGCGGTCGGCGCCTGTTTGTTCACTTTGTCCAAAAACGGAAACGCGCCCGCGCCGCGCGGCCCCGCGCGCTCCAGCCACCGCAGCCAGCGGCGCAGAAACGCCTTGTCAATCCCGGCAATCGGCGACAGCCCGCCGCTCGTGTCGCCGTCCATCGTCGCGTAGCCCACGGCGGCCTCGGAGCGGTTGCTCGTCGAGACGAGCAGCGCGCCCTTGATGTTCGCCAGCATCCACACGCCCGGCGAGCGCACGCGCGCCTGGATGTTCTGCAACGCCACGTCGTCCCGCGCCCACGAGAGTCTGCGCCCCAGCGCGCCCTCGACGAGGGCCGCATACTGGCGGACGAGCGGATCAATATCGAGTTCAAAAAACTCCGCGTTCAACCCGTCCGCCACGGCCTTCGCGGCGTTGCGCGTGGTGGAAGAACTGTTGCGCGTGGCCTGATAAACGCACGTCAGCAACTGCCGCGTGGCGACGCGCGCGGTGGAAGCTGCGTCCTTCCCATTCAACTTCGCCAGCCACGGCAGTTTCTTGTGAAAATTCTCCGCGCCGATTTCGCCGATGCCAAACACCGCCGCCAGATGCACGAGGCACGACACCGCCGCCGAGTCCGCGCCGCCGCTGATGGACACCACAAAGCCGCGCGAGCGGCTCTTGCGGACATAATCGAACAGGCCGAGCGCGACCGAGCGCGAGAATTCCTCCTCCTTGAGCTGGGGGCTGGATTCCCATTCCGCGACGGACAGCGATTCATTGGCGGAATGGATGGCCGGGAAGGAAAAGCGCGCCGCCACGCAGCTCTTCGATGTTTCCGCCAGTTTCGGTTTGAAGCTGGCCGTGCGCGCCTGGTTCATGCGCGTCGCCTCCACGTCCACGACCGCCGCCGTGATTTTCCAGTCGGCGAACGAGAAGCGCGGGCCGAGCGCGACGAGGCGGCCCTGCGTCGCAATCATCGCCCCGCCGTCGTAGATGACGCGGCCTGCGTCGTTGCCGAGCAGGTTCGCATAGACGTAACTGACGCCGAACGCGCGCGAGCCTTCCTGCACGAAGCGCTGCCGCACCGCGTGCTTGCCGAACGCGAAGTGCGACGCGCTGGGATTCAAAATGATGTCCACGCCCTGCAACGCCAGCTCCGAGCCGGGCCGCGTGCAGACCCACGCGTCCTCGCAAATCTCGAAGCCGATGGTCACGCCGTCGAAGTCGTAGTGCAGGTCGCCAATCGGATAATTCTTCCCGCCCACGCGCACCGTGCCGGTCAGCCCGCGCGGCCACGGCTTGAAGAAGCGCGGTTCGTAGTGAATGCCGTCGCCCGCGAGGTTCTGCTTCGCGGTGAAGCCGATGATTTTGCCGTTGGCGACGACGCACGCGGTGTTGAACAGCGCGTTCTGGTGGAAGACCGGCAGGCCCACGGCGACGATGATGCCCTTCGTCGCGGGCAAAATTTCCTGCAACACCTCCCACGCGATTTGATGCACGCTGGGCGAATGAAAAGCATCCTCGCAGCCGTAGCCGGTAATGGCCAGCTCCGGCAGGCAGAGGATGCTCACGCGCGCAGCCCGCGCTTCGCGGATCGCGCCGAGGATGTTCCGCTGGTTGTTCTCCCAATCGAGCGCGGTCTGGTTCAGCGCGGCGGCACCGACTTTGATGAGCTTCATAATTCCTCCCGCAAGTTCGCCGCCAGCAAATCCGCGACGGATTCCACGATCAACCCGTTTTTTTTCAAAGCCACGGCGTTCGGATGCGTGTCGGTGCAGGCGACCGATTTCAGCAATCCCGATGCGGTGATTTTCTGGAAGGCATTGCCGGGAAAAACTCCGTGCGTGGCGATGGCGAAAACCTCGCTTGCGCCCGCGTCGCGATACGCCCGCGCCGCCTGCAGCAGTGAGCTGCCCGTGCGAATCATGTCGTCGTAAATCACCACACGCCGGCCCTTCACGGTCGCGCTGACGCCGGTGATTTCGGTGCGCTCGCCGTCGAGCCGGCGTTTATAGACAAAGGCCGTGCCGACGCCGAGTTCGCCGGCGAGCGACTCGACCCACTTCGCCCGGCCCGCGTCGGTGCAGGCGAGGATGTAATTTTTGCCACCGAAACGGCGCGCGATTTTTTTGACGAGTTCCTTTGCGGTCAAATGCACGGGCTGGATGCAGCCCTCGAAGTAGTGCGTGAGGCCGGGGTTGTGCAGATCCACGAGCACGATGCGGTTGCTGAAGGCCGCCGAGGGCACGGCGGAAAAGAGCCGCGCGCGCGTCTTGGCCGTGACGACCTCGCCGGGCTTCACCGCGCGCTCCATCGTGGAATAGCCGAAGTAGGGCACGACGAGCGTGAAACTGCGTGCGCCGTATTTCACGAGTGAACAGGCCAGATCGTAAAGTTCCAGCGTCGCGCTGTCCGAAATCGTGCCGCCGAGCAGCACCACGTCGCGCCCGCTGACATTGTCCACGATCCGCTGATAACATTCGCCGTCGGGGAAGCACGCCGTCTCGACGGTGCCGCGCGCGAAACGCCCGCGCCGCAGCATCGCCTCGCGCAGATACTCGTAGGCGGAAATCGCAAACAGGATGGGCTGGTGATGTTTCACTCGTGCTTCATTTCTTCACGCCGCGCGCCTTGAGGATGAGCTTCATCTTCAAATCATGCAGCCCTTTTTCCAGGCCGACCGGGTAACGGTGCGGGTTCACAAACCGCTTGATGCCGGGATGGAAACGGTTGAGCTGTTCCTGAACGTGCTGCCGCGTCCGCTCCGGCGCGGGCGGTTGATAAACCTGCTTTCCCTTGCGGAAAACCGGCACCAGCAGGTCGGTGAACTTCATCTTCGCGTCCATGCGCCGCCGCTTCGTGAGGTCGGACGGATCAACAATCGTCGCCGGCTTTTTCGCGCCCCGCTCGATGTCGTAAATCATGTCCGCGACGAAGCCGCTCTCGTTGAAAAAGCGCCGCACCTGCTGGATGCCCGGCGTCGAAACCTTGATCGGCTGCTCGGAAAGTTTGATTTTGTATTGCCACTTGTGGCCGGGATTGCGGATGGCGGCGAGTTTGTAGACACCGCCGAGCGCGGGCTGATCGTAGGCCGTGACGAGCTTGGTGCCCACGCCCCACATCGCAATGGTCGCGCCCTGATCCTTGAGGCTCTCGATGATTTGCTCGTCGAGATCGTTGCTGGCGACGATGACCGCGTCCTTGAATCCGCCCGCGTCGAGAATTTTCCGCGCCTCAATGCTCAAGAACGCGAGGTCGCCGGAATCGAGCCGGATGCCCGCCATCTTGTGCCCGTGCTGGCGCAGCCAGCGGCCCACCTTCACCGCCTTGCGGACGCCTTCCAGCGTGTCGAACGTGTCCACGAGGAACACGCAGTTGTTCGGCATCGCGCGGGCGTAGGCCTCGAAGGACTCCAACTCGTCATCGAACGACATCACCCAACTGTGCGCGTGCGTGCCGCGCACGGGGATGCCAAGGAGTTTTCCCGCCAGCACGTTCGACGTGGCCGCGCAGCCGCCAACATACGCCGCCCAGCTCGCCGAGAGCGCGCCATCCATGCCCTGTGCGCGCCGCAGGCCGAACTCCAGCACCGGCTCGCCGCGCGCGGCGTGGCAGACGCGCGCCGACTTGGTCGCCACGAGCGTCTGGTAGTTCATCAAGTTGAGCAGCGGCGTTTCCAGAATCTGCGCCTCGATGATCGGCCCGGTCACGCGCAGCAGCGGCTCGTTCGGGAAGACCACCGTGCCCTCTGGCATCGCGTCCATGTCGCAGGTGAAGCGCAGTTTGCGGAGGTATTGAAGGAATTCTTTCTCAAACAGCGCCTTGCCGTCATTGCCTTGGAGCGTGGCGAGGAAATCCAGATCATCTGCGTGAAAACGCCAGTCGCGCAGGTAATCCAGCACGCTGCCCAGGCCGCAGGCGATGGCGTAGCCGCCGCGAAACGGCGCGGTGCGGAAAAAGAGGTTGAAGGCCGCCTCCTTGCGCCCGGTGCCGGACTTCCAGTAGGCATACGCCATCGTCAGCTGATACAGGTCCGTGGCAAGGCACAGGCTGTCGCGGTAAAGTTTTCGCAGGGCGTTCATTCAGGCGGGCCGGCCGCGGATGCTTTTGATTCGCGCGGATTCAACACAGAAACCGTTGGAATGTCCATGCCGGATTCGGTTGGTCCCGGCTTATGGGCGCATCCTGCTGTTTTGCAAAGGCCGGTTCGCGCGGTGGAACGGCGGAACGGCCCCGTGGTTCCACGGAACCACGCCACGGAACGGCGGAACGGTCGATGGAACCGGCGGTTTTCCCCGCCATTTCCCAGCTCCAGAGGAGCGAAATGTTTGCAGAAAAGACCCCGGCGATTCAACCCAGCTCCAGCGGAGCGGCATCCGATTCTTGGCGGCGGATTTTATGTCGCTCCGCTGGAGCTTTTTCCTGGGGGCGGTTCGTTTCTATAAACAGGTCGCGCCGCTGGCGCTGGGGAAGGAGCGCGGGCTTCAGCCCGCTTCAACGCACGAAGAACAAGGACGTTTGGATTACTTGTGGATGGCCCTGGTGCGCGGACGGTGAGGCGGCGTGAACGCCGCGCGCCGGGAAACGTGCCAGCGTCTTGGACTGCGGCGGCCCTCCGCCGCTTTGGGGACGGCGGGCGCGCACGGGAAAAGCGCCAGAGGGCTGGCGCAGTCCAAGACCTTGCGGTGAATCGGATGCCGCGCGGGCGGGTTTGCGGCTTGCGCGCGACGCCGGGCAGGGGGTAGCGTGCCACGCCATGAGAACCGCCCTGTTCGCCGCACTGCTCTGTGCCGCTGGCGCTGGGAAAGAGGCGCGAGGCTTCAGCCCGCTTCAATGAATTGCGATTTGGGAAAATCTGCGCTCGCGAATTTTGTTGTGACAAACGCCGCAGAAATACTTGAAACCATCCCGCCCGCCTTCGGGTTTCTTGACACGGGCAATCAACACTGCATCAAGCAATTCATCCGACGGCAACTTGATGGTGAATGAAAGAACGGTTCGTCTGTAATCCTGCGGAGGCAGCTTGAGCCATTCATCCATGATTTGAAGTGTGCGTTTAAGTGTGTTCATACTTTGTCGCGTGGTCGTGGTGCAGCTTGCTGCGACGGCGGCGTTCCCTTGCTTCGCCGGTGACAACCGGTTCGCCGTTCGCAGTTCAAACTGCAATGCAGCACTACGCGGCGTGAACAGAAACACCTTGGAATGAGTTGAAAAAGTGGCTGCTCCTACATGAGCGTGAAAGCCAAAGGAGAGAAATGTAGGAAGCCGATTAGATTACGCGGAGCGGCGTTTCGAGCGCACGTTCAAGGCGACGAGATCGCGCCGGATGCGCTGGTCTTTGGTCTTGTCTTCGGTTTCGAGAGGATAGTTTCGCCCTGTTCGCTCAAAAACCGTTCGCGTTACGGCGGTAACTGGAGGTTCATCCGCCGCCTTTGCCGCCGCGTAGCTTGTGCCAATGTTCAACTCGCGGAGACGCAAATCACGGCGCGTGCCTGACTGCATGGCGCGCAGGAATTCTTCGAGAGCGTGACGAAGACCTTGACGATTTTTGAAAGCGAGATGTAGCAGGCAATTTCTAAATTCTGGATGCTTGCCAACACCAACACAGACCGCAAATAAATCATCGTGACACTCTTTGATGCATTTGTGTTTGCCCTCGCTTGCCGATTCGTTTGGGCTGGGGATCAATTTGAAAATGCGTTGCGCCCAGTGGTAGTCATCAAACTCCGGTAGCGTCGAACCCGGGCCTTGTGGAAGCGACGCGCAGAGCAGTTCGAGAAGTAAATCCCAAGCCACCGCAAAACGGTTGTTTTTCAACAGCCGCATGAGCGCCTCTTTGATGGGGTTATCTGTTCTCCCCGGCCAGAGGCACGCGAGATCAGTCCTGATTTCTCGCCACCAGAAATGTTCATCAGACGACTCGAAGTGCCGATGGCCGATGCCTTCACCAAGTTGCAGATTGACGATGTGCGGTGTGGCAAAAGTCGTTCTTACATTCCAATCAGGACATTTGAAGAAGAAATACGTGGTGCGTTCGTATCCTCCGAGTCCGTCTGCGATTTCCTTGGGAATTTTTGTTTTCGGCTTCTTGGCCCAAGCAAGCAGTTCCTCAATGCTTGTCGTCGGCTTCTTCCGCTTGTTTGCCTTGCTGTAAGCAGATGAAAGCTGGTGTTGGATATGATGGGCTTGCTGTTCGAGGAAATGGTGGAATTCGTCTTGCAGTTCTCCCAGCGACGGCCAGCGCACACGGAAGTCACCGGAAGATGCAAGTCTGGGGTGCAAATTCTTGCGGCCTTGAACTTGGCGGCGGAGAAATTCGACCTGTTTAGCGAAAGGACGAAGGCAGAGTTTTTTGTGCAACTCAATTCTTGCCGCATCATCGGTCAGATAAGCGGTGTAAGCGTGAATGGGCGAGACACGGCATTTTTCGACCAACCAATCGGCGAAGAACTGCTTGGCCTCGTCCGGGCTGCGTGTGCGCCAAAGCCAATCTAGAAATTTTGCTGGCGTGACAGCACGCCATTTCTCCTCTCGCAACCGCAAGCCTTCACTCAAGATGTCCGCTGGTTTCATCGCCTTGTTTTTGGTGGCAATGTGTCACCGTGCATGACGGCGCGCAAGGGTGCGAGGCGGGCGAACTTTTGATTGACCGCCAGCGAAGTGGAAGCGCAAATTCGGAAGCATGGCCCAGCCCACAGACCACGACGCGCCAGATGACAGGCCGCTGGGCGATGGATTACCGGCGGTGGAGCATGATTACTGGCCGCCGGAGGATGTGTTTTCTTATCCAGGATCGAAACCGCCGAAAGAAAACCCGATCAAATACTTTGCTCACGAGCCATTTTGCTCACCGGGGCGTTTTGTTTTGGATGTCTTGACACTGTTTGCATACGTCGCATTCGGCTATTGCTTATTAGCGCGTTACTCATGGGTTCCATCATTGACTCAACCACTCGTCGTCGCTCTCGTGCTCCTTTGTGCCATTCCGTGCTGCCGGTTTGGCTGGAGTCTAGCCCGCCGCACGTCACCCGATGAGGTTGGTCACCCTCGCGATCTAGGCGAGTGGGTCGGCTATTTTATCGGCATTTGGTTCGGTGGAGCTGTCGTAAGCTTTTTTGGCCTTCTCATTGTCTACGTGGTTTGCTTCCCAGACCAAGAACTCAGCATTTTATTTAGAAAATTGTATCTTTTGTCGGGGCCAATCATTGCTGCTGCTGCCGCTTTCCTTCCAGCCCGTGCCATTGATAACTACCATCATTCAGATCAAGAATTCCGTGACGCATTCGAGCGGGGGCGGTCACTAGCCAGTCAAAATATGCCGAGAGGGAAAAATTTCCGCTGGTCAGACTTATGGCCAACAAAAGTGATTTATCCGCAGCTCGAAGAAGAGCGTCGGCGTGGTTGGGATTCAATAAAGCATCCAGAAATTGGCATCAAATGTTTTGTTGAAATTCGCAAAAGAGAAGGAATTGAGACTCTGTTCGACCTTCGAGACATACAATTTTGGCGACCTTCAAATTTGGAGACGTTTAGGGACTCGAAATTACTAGGTTGGCTTTTTGCACGTTTTTAGCCGTGGTGCCAAAAGCACGCGAGCCGCGTGCGCTCCAATTTCGAAATCACGCCGTCTTCGGCTTGCCTGTGGCGAGTGACGCCGCTCCGTTGCCGCCGCCGGGAGGCAGATTGCGGAAGCTCGCCCAGTAGCGGTTCGGCAGCAGGCCGAGCGCGATGAGCACGAGCTGGCTGATGACGAAGGCCATGAGCCACTTGAACGCCGCGTCCATGAAGCCGTAGCTGTGCAGGCCGATGCCGAGCATGTTCACGCCGAACCACGACCAGCTCGTGACGATGTTGCCGACGATGGCGAGGTTGATCAGCCCGCGCTCGCGCACCCAGCCGCCCCAGCGCGCGTGCAGCACCAGCGCGTTCCACAGCACGATGATGAGCGCGCCGTTCTCCTTCGGATCCCAGCCCCAGAAGCGGCCCCACGACTGGTCGGCCCAGATGCCGCCGAGCACGGTGCCCACGAAGCTGAAGAGCGTGGCGAAGCAGGCAATGGCATAGACCATCCGCGCCAGCCCCTTCGCGGTCGCCTCGCTCAACGTCTTCGTGAACAGGCCGCGCAGGATGTAGACAATTGCGAGGAACCCCGCCACGAAGGTGCTGGCGTAGCCGAGCGTGATGACGACGACGTGCGTCGCGAGCCAGAAGTTGGTGTCGAGCACGGCGCGCATCATCTCCATCGTGTCGCCGCCCTGCGCGAGGTTGTGCGCGACGATGAGCGTGAGAAAACCCACGCACGACGCGACCACGAGGCCGATGCCGTCGCGGTAGAATTTCTCCAGCACCAGGCCCAGCACCACCGCGCCCCAGCCGATGAAGATGGCCGAGGAATAGAGGTTCGTGACCGGTGGCCGGCCCTCCAGCACCATGCGGAACACCAGCCCGGCGGTGTGGACGGCGAAGCCGAGCAGCACCAGCCGCCACGCCGTCCTGCGCCAGATTTCTGTGAGGTTCGCCCAGTAGAGCAGCACGAGCAGGAACGCGGTGACATAGACATACATCGAGCGCTTGAACGCGAGCATCCGGTTGAAAAACTCCTCGTTCGCGCCCTTCTTCAATTCCTTCACCAGCCCGGCCTCGGCAATCGTCGCGCGATAGCCGGCGAGCAGTTGGTTGAACTTCGGCGCGTCGCCGGCGCGGTAGGCGTTGCCGAGCGCGGCGTAAGTCCGCACGGTTTCCGGCAGGCCGTGACGCGGGGCTTCGATCAACACGTCGCCAGTGCGCTGCCAGTTGTGCTGATGATCGCCGTGGGCTTCCGGCGGAATGACGAGCGGTGTTTCCATCCGCGCCATCGCGTCGTATCGCCCGGCGAAGCGGCGCACGGGCGCGAGGATTTTTTCCAGCTCGTCGTCGCTCAACTGTTCGCCCTTCGCCTGGCGGGCCTGCACCTCGGCGCGCGCGGCGGCGGCCCCGGCGAGGTAATCATCCAGCTCCTGCGCGAAGTCGGTGCTGTCCTCCGGCTGGAGCGTGTTTTTGAGCCGCATGAAGAGAATCCACGCGTTGTGAAGCTGCATCACCGCGCGGTCGAAGGGCGTGCGGAGCGACTCGTCGCGCAACTGGCTCACGCGCGTGATCTCGGTCTGCAGCTCCTTGAGGCGCGGCTGCAGATCGCTGAAACGGTAGAAGTGCAGGCCGCTTTTCTCCACGCCCGCGTCGAGCTTGAGCAGCCCGCGCAGGTCGGGATGGTTGATGACAAAAATGTAGCGCTCGTCCGCCTGGCGCTGGTTCAGCATCGTTTCGAGCAGCCAGTCGGAGGGCTTGAGCTTCTTCGGGCGCTTGTCGAATTGATACCATTTGCGCTCGGTGAGTTCGCCGCCCAGCTCCTCCCACTTGCCCCACTTGCCGCCCACGCCGTTGCCTTCGAGCGGCACCTCGGTGATGCCGCGAATCTGGAGCAGCGAATTGCGCGCGAGCGAATCCATCGGCTGCACGCGGCCATTGAAGGTGAGCGGCAGCGTCGCGAACTGCGAGACGGCGAAGGTTTTGTCCTTGCGCGGAATTAACAGCGCGGCGGCGATTTCCCCGGCGAAGAGCAGCACGAGAAACCACGCGACCCACACGCGCCAGCCGCGTTCCTTCGGCGCGGACGGGGCCGGATTGTTCTTCGGTTTGCTCATGCGGTTTTCCTCTTTTGGACGAAGCCGACGAGGTGGATCATAAACTGAATCACCATGCCCACGCCGACGATGATGCAGCCGGCGTAGGGCGTGATCCAGCCGGGGTTGCGGACGACCTGTAGCACGGAGGACGGTTTCTCGCCGCGCTGCGCGGCCATCTCCTCGCCGACCATCTGGTATTGGAAGAACGTCAGCCCCGCGTAGCGCAGCGGGTTGTTCATGAAAATCTCCACCTCGCGATCCTCGCCCTTGGCGGGATTCTGGATGCGAACGCGGCTGCGGAAATCCTTCGGGAGGTCAGGCCGGCCCGGATACGTCGTGTGCGTGGTTTTCAGCAGCGTGACAGTGAACGGCGTGTAGGTGCGCGCGGGCCGGAGGGAAAAGGTGAAGCGCTTGCCGCTGGCCTCAATCGTCTGGGGCCGGGTGAGTTTTGCCGCCATGTTGTCCGCGAGCTGCTTGCCGAAATCCTGCCGCCAAACGCGGCGCAGAAACGAGGACATCGGCTCGTCATCCACCCAGCCGGGCGCGACCCAGGTGCCGGGCGACCCGCCGGGCGTGATGATTTCGAGAATGGCGACGGGAACATTCTTGTCGTCCATCGCGTGCGTGACCTTCTCCGGCCGGAAGTTGAAGCTCGCGCCGACGCCGTTGGTGGTGAGCGGCGCGCCCTGCGACTGCATCATCGGCGCGCGAAATTCCGGGCGCGTCGAGTTCGGCCAGAATTCCTTCACGCGGACGGTGAAGGGGAGTTTCTCGTGCTTCAACTCCGCGCCCGGTGCCAGCAGCTTTTGCGGGATGGCGACGACTTCCTCGTTGTCCGCGTCGGCATCGGTGACGAAGATGAGTTCGTAATCCATGCCGCTTTCCGACCACGCGCGCGTCTCGCCCTCGGCAAAGCGCATCTGTGTCTCGCGCGACAGCAGGTCGGTCGCGAGCTGGCCGACGAGCAGGAGGATGACGCCGAGGTGCGTGAGATGGATGCCGAGCTTCTTCCACGTCCACTGAAAGCGGCTGATGTGCGCCGCGGTGAGGTTGACGAGCAGCAGCGTGCCGAGCAGGTAGCCGCCCGGCAGCGGCACGGGCACCTTGTGGCCGAAGAAAGTGAAGCCGTTGACGAACCAGTGCTTGAAGTAGCGCGCCTGCGCCTGATACAGCCCCTCGTCCGCCTGCGCCACGGTGCCGATGAACACGAGCACGATGCTGAACGCCAGCAGCACGACGGTGAGCCGGAGCGAGGTGAGAAGTTTCCAGAGTTTGTTGGTCATGGCTCCGATTTCACGAACTCGACAAATTTTTCCTTCTGCGGTGCGACCGCCGCCGCCTCGCCGAGGAGCTTGTAGAAATACCACTGCCCGCCGCGCGGCACGATGGCCCCGATGAATTGCCGCCCATTGTTCGCCATGTCCACGAGGAGCGCGCCTGGGCTGGCGGTGAGCGGCGTGACCAACGACGCGAGGTCGGACTCCGTCGCCGCGCCGAGGCCGATTTGCCCGCGCCAGCGATTGACGTTCGCCAGCGTGCCACCGGTGTCCGACGGGAAAATGCTGACGGACACTTCCGCCGCGCCGCCGCTGGCGGGCACGGAGAATTTCGCGTTCTGCATCGGCCCCGGCGCGGCCGGTTGCCAGCCTTCCGGCACTTTCCATTTGAAGTTTTGCGGCGGCGGCGGCGCGGAGTGCGGCGCGGGTGCCCGCGCGGCCATGGAATGCGCGGCCCCGGCCAGCGCGGCGTCGTTCACGCGGACGGTTTTCAGAAATTCGACGAAGGCCGGCTTCTGCGCGTCCACGACCGCCGGGTCGCCGCTCAATTTGAAGAACCAACTGGCGGACTTGCGGTGCAGCATGGCCGTGACGATGCGCGTCGGCTCGCTGTTCGTCGGCGACGATGAGATTTCAAACAACTGTCCCTCCTCACCGCCGATGGCGACGGGCTGGAGCTGCTTGGCCGCCTCGTCGTCGCCGAGTGCGGGCTGGCCGACCTGCTGGCGCCACATGTTGACGATGTCCGTCTCGCGCCCGCCGAGCGGCGGCAGCGGCGTGGCGGTGATTTCGGCGGTCTGGCCGCCCTCGCCGCCGACGAGAAACGCGGCGACGCTCATGCGGGAATTCTCCGTGACGGCCCAGCCGTCCGGCAGCTTCGCCCAGGTGACGGGCGAAGATGAAGTTTCCTTCGCCACGCGGTAGGAGCGGATTTCCGGACGGTCGCAGCCGGCGAGGAGAAAGGGAATGAGCGCCAGCAGCATCGCGGAGCGGCGATGCCAAGGGCGGCGGTTCGTTGTGGTGTCAACGGTCATTGAGCCGGGGAGTATTGTCCTTCCGAGATTCAGGCGCAATGTTCCTGACGTGCCCACGCGAAGGAGCATTCACACAAGCTACCAGAGGCGTGGATTCGCCTGGCTGCGCCGCCAATGCTCGTGTTCCTCCCACGTCTTGAACTTGAGGACGAAACCGCGCGGGCGCGGAAAAGCCGAGCGGCTTTCGGCAAACTCCTGAAGTTCCTGCGCGCACCGCACCGCCTCGGCGGGCGACAATTGCCGCTGCCGGCCCACGGTTTTAATGGGAATGCTGCTGTTCATGCTGGAGAAAATTTCAGCGAACTGCCGGTTGAAGTCAAAGCGGATTTCACGCTCATTTGGGTCGCGCATGATTCGCGCCGAGCGGCAGAAGCGGCGGAAAATAAAGCAGGCTCCAGCCAGCACACAATTTCACGGCCAGAGCCTGCCTCTTCGCCACGCGAAGAAATCAGAAGGAAGTCCCTACCTCATTGACCGTGGCTCGTGGCAGCGCAGCCTAGCCGTGTCCGCCAGCGGCGACAACGACCCGAAACGCCCGCGCGCCAGCCGCTGGCGCATCGCGCTGCCGCACGCGGGGTTGCCGGTGACCAAGCTCACGTGCGATACCGCCAATCCGATCTTCCGTCGCGACGCCTCGCTGGTGGAAGAAATCGCCAACGAGCGCGGTGAAAAATTCCGCGTCACCATCGGCTTGGCCCAGTGGGTGCGGACGCCGGAGCAGAAGGCGGCGAAGCTTTCCATCGCTTTTTCCCAGCCGCCGCGCACCGGCCACTTCTGGCTGGAAGTTGAGAACGGCGACAATCCGCCGCTGGCGCTGGTTGGCTTCACCGTGTGGCATCCCGCGCCGCGCGTGTTGTTTCAAGCGAGTGGCACGGCGGGCTTGGAACTTTATTACGGCCAGCCGCAGACCGCGCCGCCGCGCTACGACCTCGACCTCGTGGCGCGGCAGATGTTTTCCGCCGAGAAAGCCAGGGCCACGCTCGCCACCGAGGAACGGCTGAAAAAATCCGACCTGGGCGAAGCGCTGCCGGCGGGAAAAATCAGCGGAATTTTCTGGGCCGTGCTGGCGCTGGTGACGGTCGGCCTGCTCGTGGTGCTGGCGCGCCTGCTGCCGAAGGCTTCACCGCCACAGTGATGGCGTTGCGGAGCGCGGGCTTCAGCCCGCTCCAATGTTCATCGCGGGAAGACGCAGGGAATTCCCAGCCTGCTTGCGCTTCTTGAGTTCAAGCGGCATGAACGCCGCGCTCCTCAAATTCGGCCCGGCTCATCCGGCCAGTTTTCTTGACCGTCATTCCGGCGTGAACCATTCTGCGGGCGCTTTATGCCGCTTGCTGATAATATTCTAATCCCGTTGCGCCAGATTGTCGGCCCTGACCAGGTGCTCACGTCGAAGGAAGACCTCATTCCCTACGCGTTCGACGGCACTGCCGCGCTGAACCAGATGCCCGGCTGCGTCGTGTTCGTCACGACTACCGAGCAGATTGCTGGCGTGCTCAAGCTCGCGAACGCGACGAAAACCGCCGTCGTCACGCGCGGCTCCGGCACCGGCCTGAGCGGCGGCAGCCTGCCCTCGCCCGACTGCATCGTCCTCTGCACCGCGCGGATGAACCGCATCCTCGAGGTGGACCGCGCCAATCTCACCATGCTCGTCGAGCCGGGCGTGACCACGCTCGCCGTTGCGGATGCCGCCGCCGCCGTCGGCCTCTTCTATCCGCCCGACCCCGGCTCGATGAAGATCTCCACCATCGGCGGCAACGTGGCGGAAAACTCCGGCGGCTTGCGCGGCCTCAAATACGGCATCACCCGCAACTACGTCATGGGCCTCGAAGTCGTCCTGCCTGACGGCGAAGTTCTCTTCACCGGCAACAAGTGCGTGAAGGACGTGGCCGGCTTTTCGCTGAAAGACCTCTTCGTCGGCAGCGAGGGCACGCTCGGCGTGATGACGAAGGTGTTGCTCAAGCTCATCCCCAAGCCCGCCGCCAAGAAGACGATGGTCGCCACCTTCAGCGCGATGGATGCCGCCGCGCAGACCGTCAGCGACATCATCGCCGCGCAGATCATCCCCTGCACGCTGGAGTTCCTCGACCGCACGACCATCCACTGCGTCGAGGACTTCGCGAAGGTCGGCCTGCCGCTCGACTGCGAAGCGCTCTTGCTGATGGAAACCGATGGCCACCCCGCCGCCGTCGAGGACGAGGCCGCGAAGATGGTCGAACTGGCGAAGAAGAACGGCGCGATGGAAGTGCGCATCGCGAAGGACGAAGCCGAGGCCACCAAGCTCGCCGCCGCCCGCCGCAGCGCCTTCAGCGCGCTCGCCCGCCTTGCGCCCACGACGATTCTCGAAGACGCCACCGTCCCGCGCAGCGAGTTGGCGAAGATGGTGCGCTTCGTGGAAGTCATCGCGAAGAAATACAACCTGCGCGTCGGCACCTTCGGCCACATGGGCGACGGAAATCTGCATCCCACCTTCCTTACCGACGAGCGCAACCACGCCGAGATGCACCGCGTCCACGAGGCGTTCAAGGAAATCTTCGACGAGGCCATCCGCCTCGGTGGCACCATCACCGGCGAGCACGGTGTGGGCCTGGCGAAGAAGGACTTCCTCCCCAAGTTCATCGGCCCCGCCTCGCTGCGCGTCCACCGCGAGCTGCGCAAGGCCCTCGACCCGCACGGCATCCTGAATCCGGGCAAGATGTTTGATTGAGTGCCCCGGTGACGATTCCTCCATGGCTCAATCGCGTGGTTGCAAAAAGTTGCGGGAACACCAATAACCGTGTGGGGATAACAGTTGTGTCGAGACGCCTTTTTTGCTATCAAACGGACTAGAAAAACATCGCATCATCCTTCACCGCTGCCAAACGAGCCTATGTTCCGCCTGCTTCCCTTCACCAATAAACTTTGGCCGTTCGGCTGCGCCATCGCCCTGTTTTCATTCGTGGGCCTTGGCCATGCGGCGGACGTGAGGAACTGGGTGGTCAACAAGCACCAGCAGTTCACGCAGGCCAACTCCGGCGCTCCCATTTTCAAGGACGTCAGCACCGCCTACCAGTTCGAGGCGTCGGTCAATTCCTCCGTGACCAATGTCGTCACCGGCCTCTCGGTGCGGCTGCCGGGCGGCTCGACGCAACCCGGAACAGCTTACTCCACCAATGACGGACTCGGACTCGGCTACACCCTCAACCCCGGCTACGCGACGGAAGCCGCGCTGGACGCCGCCTATCCCGCCGGGGCGTATGTGCTGACCATCAACACGGTCAACGACGGCGTGAGAACGGTGACCAACACGCTCCCCGCCAGCGTGTATCCCAGCACGCCGCGCGTGAGCAACTACGCCGCCGCGCAAAGCATCAATCCCGCCGCCGACTTCACGCTGGCCTGGGACGCCTTCACCAACGGGACGGCCGGCGATTACATCGAAGTGAAGGTCGGCGTCGCCGGCACCGGGGCCGATGCATTCTCCACCGCCGCCCCGGGGCAGCCGGGCGCGCTCACCGGGCTGGACGGCTCGGTGGTCATCCCCGCGAACACGCTGGCGGCCGGCACCACCTACAACTGCGAGCTGTGGTTCTACAAAATCATCAACTACGACGCCGGCTCGTATCCCGGTGCGTTCGGGGTCACGCTGTTCTGGAAGCGGACCTACTTCAGCCTGCAGACGGCCACCCCGGCGGCGGTGGCGACCACGCCGGGAGTGTTTTCCATCGCCAACAACGCCAAGCTGCGCGATCATGGTTTTCCCAGCGTCGCGTTCGACGGGACGAATTATCTGGTTGGCCTGCAGATTCCTGTCAGTTCCAACCAGACGACCGTTGCGGCCCAATTCATCTCTCAATCCGGCTCGTTGGTCGGCCCGCAGACACTCGTCAGCACGAATGGCGACCCCACCATCGTCGGGTTTGATGGCACCAATTACACCGTGTTTTGGGATGATGGCGGCTCCAGCTACGGACAGCGGCTCACCAAAACCGGCGTCAAAATCGGCGGAGTGTTTCCTGCGGGCCGCACCGGTTTGCGGGCGGTGGCCTTCGACGGCGTGAACTACCTCGTGTTGTCGAAGGACGAGGCCACCCAGAACATTTACGCCCAGCGCGTCTCGCCGGCGGGAATTCTCGCGGGGACGGAATTCCGCATTGATTCCGGGAATGGCGGTTCGCCGGCGGTCGCCTCTGACGGAACCAATTATCTGGTCGCCTGGTCTTCCGAGACTGCGGGCGGCCTCTTCGGACGCTTCGTCACGGCTGCGGGAAGTTTGTCGGGTTCTCAATTTGTCATTGAGGGCAGCACGAATGCAGCCCAGCGAAAGGTGCTCTTCGACGGGACGAGATACGTGGTCGCCTTCACGGACGGGGTGGAGGACAGCGGGACGGAGGACGTTTTTGCACGAGTCGTCAGCCCGGCCGGAACCGTCTCCACCAACCGGATCACTGTCTCGGCGGCGGTCGGCGCGCAAACGGCCCCATCCGTGGCCTTCGATGGCACCCATTATTTGTTCACGTGGAATGACTGGCAGGGCGGCACCAACATGAGCTTGAAGGGAAAATTTGTGGACATGGCTGGCAACCCGTCCAGTGCGGAATTCACGCTCATGGAACCGCAGGGCGGGAAGGTCGCGCGGTTCGCCCATGTTCTCTTCGATGGCAAACAATTCTTCGTCGTGGCGGAGATGGGTTACTACGACACGAACACGTCGTCGTTCACCAGCAGCGATCTTTACGGGACGTTCATCGCGCCCCTTCCCAAGGGAACCATTCCCATCGCCGTCACCGGCGACCACGAGTTCGGCGGGGATGTGGCATTTGACGGCACGAACTATCTGGTGAGCATGGGGGGCACCCCGTGGGCCAGCGGTGAGATTGCCGCGCAATTGATTTCGGCGGATGGCGCGCTGCTCGGCGCACGGATAACGACCGGGCGGTTCGGCGGCTTCCCGAAGCTGGCGTTCGACGGGACGAATTATCTTATGATCTGGCAGGACAGCGCCAGTTCCCCGGACGACGACATCTACGGCCAGTTCATCGGCAAGTCCGGCGCGCTGGTGGGGACGCCGTTCGCCATCGGCGCGGCGGCCGGGCGGCAGAGCCTGGAATCCTTCAACCACCTCGTCTTCGACGGCAGCAACTACCTCGCGATCTGGAGCGACGGACGCAACGGCGACACCAACAACGACATTTACGCCCAGCGCATCTCGCCCGCCGGCGCGCTGGTCGGCGCGGAGATTCCGATTGCCATCGGCGCGGTGAACGAGCGCGAGCCGTCCGCCGCGTTTGACGGCACGAACTACCTCGTCGTCTGGCAGAGCCGGCGGGCCGGTGTGACGGAGTTGTGGGACACGTATGGAAAATTCGTCTCGCCGGCCGGGGTGCCGGGCGGCGCGTTTCTCATCAGCCAGTCGCCGTCCAGGTCGTATAACCCCACGAGCGTCGCCTTCGACGGCACGAATTATTTCGTCGTTTGGGCGCGCGACATCGGGCCGGGCTTTCCCAGCCCGACGGAGTGGGACATCTACGCGCGGATCGTGACGCGCTCCGGCACGCTGGCGGCGGGCAAGGAATTCGCCGTCACCACCGCCGCCGGCAGCCAGCCGTTTGCGTCGGTGATTTACTCCGGCACGGGCTTTCTGGTGAGCTGGCTCGACGAATCCGCCGGGAGCAGCCGGAGCCGGTTCTTCGGGCGGCTGGGCGTGCCGCTGACGGCGGAGTTTTCCCTGTTCGGCAGGCAGGGCACAAGGTTTCCCGTGGGCGGCTTCCTCTTTGACGGCTCCCGGCTTCTGGCGGGCGCGACCTATGTGGATGACACGTTTGGCAACGGCGACATTTACGGCCTGTTCGTTTCGCCGCTCGACATCCCGGTGCCGCTGGCGATCACGGAACAGCCGGAGAGCCAGCTCGTGGCCGTGGGCCGGACCATCCGCCTGAAGGTGTCCGTGATTGGCCTGGAGCCGATCACTTACCAGTGGCGGTTCAACGGCACGAACATCGCCGGGGCGACCGATGACGAGCTGGAAATCCCCAACGCGCAGGCCGGCTATTCGGGCGACTACACGGTCGTGGTCGGCAATTATGCCGGCTCCGTCACGAGCGCGGCGGCCACGGTGGCTGTCATCGGCACGCCGGGCGTCCTCACCGCGCCGGTCAACCAGACCGTGGCGCGCGGCGGCAGCGCGACCTTCACCGTCGCGGCGGGCGGCGTGCCGCCGTTCCGCTACCAGTGGCGGTTGAACGGCGTGAACCTCGCGGGCGCGACCAACGCCACGCTCACGGTGGCCAACGTGCAGAGCACCAACGCCGGCACCTACAGCGTGGTGGTGGCCAACCTCGTCGGCGCAACCGTCACCTCGGCCAAGCTGCTGATTGGCGGCGGGGTGTCGCTGCTCACCGACAGTTTCGCCAGCCGGGTCATCACCAACTCCAGCGTGGGCGAGGTCAAGGGCAACAACACCCTCGCCACCCGGGAAGCCGGCGAACCCAGTCACGCGGGCCGGACCGGCGGCAGGTCGGTGTGGTTTGCCTGGATTGCGCCCGGCGACGGGCCAGTCACCATCAAGACCGAGGGCAGCGGCTTTGACACGCTGCTGGCCGTCTACACCGGCACCGATGTCGCCAGCCTCACCGAGGTGGCGAGCAATGACGATCAGGGCGGGTTCTTCACCAGCGTCGTCCGATTTTACGCCCGCAGCGGCGTCACCTACCAGATCGCCGTGGACGGGCTGGGCGGCGCGGGCGGTGACATCGAGCTGGAGTGGGAGTTTGACTTCGGGCCGGACAGCATTCCCAAATTCCTCGCCCAGCCGCAGAGCCAGACGGTGACGAACGGGGCGAACGTCCTGTTCGCGGTCACGCTGACCAACGCCAAACCCTCCGACTTCACCTATCAATGGTATCACAACGGCCAGCCGCTCCCCGGCGCCACCTCGACCAACCTGTTCCTCACCAATGTCCAGCCGGATCAGGTGGGCGCCTACCGGTTTGTGCTCACCAAGCTGGATAACGGGAAAATTTTCTTGAGCGACCTGGCCACCCTGGAACTGCAAAAGGTGGAGGCGGGGCAGCCGCCGGATGCCACCCGGCGTTCGCACGACAAGTTTCAGGATCTCTTTGCGGCGGGCAGCGTGTCCGGGGCCAGCGGTTTCGCCGCGCTGAAAAAGCCAAAGCCGGCGTTTGTCACCGTGGCGGCGGGGGCGCTGGGCACGCAGA